>CAIVJE010000001.1 GCA_903906135.1 uncultured Verrucomicrobiota bacterium
CACCTTGCTCGCCATCGCCCTCAGCGCGGTCGCCCTTTATTATTATCTCCTCGTCTTAAAGCAGGCCATGGTTGTCGCCCCCGCGGCGGAAAATTCCGCCAGGATCCGCGTACCAATCACCACGGCGCTCACCTTGCTGATCGCGGTCGGCCTGCTCCTTGGACTTGGATTATTTCCGTCGTTAGTACTGGGACTATTCTAACGCCCACGTTTGGCTCGCCGCTGAAAGCGGCCAACCGATTATAATCAATCGGCGCTTTTCTTTTTCGGCTATCGCAGACTTGCCAGCCCCCCTTGGATTATGCGTTCGTGGCGACCTTCCTTTATGAATTCCGCCAAAATCTCTACCGCCCTGCCCGCTGCTGCTGTCACCCGTTTCGATTCAGTGCCCTTTCCCCTGCTCGCCTCGGGCAAGGTCCGTGAAATTTTCGACCTCGGTGACGCCCTCTTGTTGGTCGCGAGTGATCGCTTGTCGGCCTTCGATGTGATTTTGCCCGACGGCATCCCCGGCAAAGGGATTATCCTGACCCAAATGAGCAACTGGTGGTTCGCGCAAACGCAGCACCTCATTGCCAATCACCTCCTCCCCGACCAGGCCGGCGAATTCGCCCGCCGGGGGATCACCGACCGAGATCTCCAATTGCGCAGCATGATTGTGCGCAAGCTCACCCCCTTGACCATTGAATGCGTCGCCCGCGGCTATCTCATCGGCAGCGGCTGGAGCAGCTACCAAAAAACGGGCACCGTCTGCGGCCTGCGCTTGCCCGCTGGTTTGCGCCAAGCCGATCAATTAGCCGCCCCGATCTTCACGCCAACGACGAAGGCGCCCAAGGGCCAACATGATGAACCCATCGACGATGCTCAAGGGGCCGCCACGATCGGCGCGGCACTCTATGAAAAAGTAAAGTCGCTCAGCCTGACGCTTTATCAATTCGGCCATGACCGCGCTAAAAAAGCGGGGATGATCCTAGCCGACACTAAATTTGAATTCGGCACCGATGCCGCCGGTAATTTATTTTTAATCGACGAAGTGCTCACGCCTGATTCATCGCGTTACTGGCCTGCCGACAGCTACACTCCCGGCATTTCACCCCCGAGTTTTGATAAACAATTTGTCCGAGATCATTTAGTGGCGTTAAAATGGAATCAGTCGCCCCCGGCGCCGCGCTTACCCGCCGAGGTAATCACGCGCACTCAGGAAAAATATCTCGCGGCTTTGCGCAATTTACTCGGCTGATCCGACCGCGAGACAGCAGCTGGACGACCCCGGGCGACTCAGCCCAACTTCGCGAGATGGAGGTTGAGCGGATCGGGCGCACTCTGCTATGAATCGATGATGTCTCCTCGCCTGTTTTTCACCCCCGGCGTTTTCCTGCTCGCCACTCTCGTCTTGGGTACAGCGCATCCCCCTGCTTTCGCGCGCGTCGGTGAACCCCTGGCCAAACTTAAAAAGCATTTTGACGCAGCCCCGGAACGCGAGTCGCCCAAGAATATGGCGATCTGGTTTATTGAATCGATTGATGGGGCCCTCGTTTACACCGCCACTTTTAACGCGCAAGGCCTCTCGATCTCGGAAGGCATCAAGCCGCTCAAACGCGCGGTACTCACCGCAAAAATTGCCGAAGATTTTATCCGCGATCAGATGGTGCCGCTCCAAGGCTCCCCGACTTCACGCGTCGTTCCTCCGGGCCAAGCCTACCTTTTTGCCGGCCAGTCATTTGTCTGCGGCGAAAATGAATTTGTGATGGTTGATGATGGGCGCGGTCTCTTGCTCATCTGGTCGCGCGGCGGCATTCCCTCCGTCATGGCCATTAGCCGCGAAATGCTGCTGACCCCAAGTCGTTAAGGGGCAAGCCCGCGCGGCCGCCCCCACGGCTTAACTAAAGGCTTACCGCTGCGCCACTGGCCCCGCTGCGCTCGATGCGCACGCGCCGAGCGCGCTCGGCGTTGGCTTCAAGAATGGTCAGGCGATATTCTCCGGTGACGAGGCTTTCATCTCGCTTTGGAACATGGCCAAACACCCGCTGACACCAATGCGAGACGGTTTCCCGCGGTTGCCACTCGAGCGGCCAGCCCGTCTCGGCCTGCAGTTCCCGCATGGTAAAGGCGCCGCTGACCACAATGAGACTCTCCGTCCGTTTATACACCGGACCATGCTCGATATCAAATTCGTCCCGGATATCGCCGACAATTTCTTCGAGCACATCTTCAAAAGTCACAATCCCCGCGAGGGCCTTTTTTTCGTCGAGCACCACCGCCAGATGGCTACGTGCTGAGCGGAAACTTTCGATCATGCTATGCAGCGGAGTGGTTAGTTCAAATTCCACGGCTGGTCGGATGAGCGGCTCAAAAGGCGTATCTGGCCCGAGCGCCTGAATCTGCCAGAGCCATTCACGCACTAAAACCAGTCCCTCCACTTTATCG
>CAIVJE010000002.1 GCA_903906135.1 uncultured Verrucomicrobiota bacterium
GGTTTGCAGCAGGCTTTGCAGGAACATTATGACGTATCGGTGGCTGCCAGCGCGGATGAAGCTTTCAATTTAATGGAGGCGCAGGAATTCGAAGTCATCGTGACGGATTTGCGGATTCCGGGGAAAAGTGGGCTGAAGGTGATAGATAAGGCGCTCACGCTCGTGAACAAGCCCGCGGTTTTGATGATGACAGCTTACGGCAACATTGAGTCGGCCGTGGAAGCGATGAAGCGGGGGGCGGTCGATTTTCTGACCAAGCCAGTCCAGATTGAGCGCTTAGAAATCCTGATTCAGCGGGCCTTAAAAACCAAAACCTTAGAGGTGGAGGTGAAACAGTTGCACGAACGGCTCGACCATAAATTTAATATTGAAGGCATTGTCGGGCATTCCGCCAAATTAGGAGAGGTGATTGCGCGCATGAAGTTGGTCGCGCCATCGAAGGCCACGATTTTAATCGAAG
This sequence comes from uncultured Verrucomicrobiota bacterium, assembly GCA_903906135.1. Taxonomy (GTDB): domain Bacteria; phylum Verrucomicrobiota; class Verrucomicrobiia; order Opitutales; family Opitutaceae; genus Lacunisphaera. Next base: position 461 of record CAIVJE010000002.1, read on the forward strand.
GCGAGACGGGCACGGGCAAAGAATTAATTGCGCAGGCGATTCATCAAGCGAGTCCGCGGGCGCGAGCACCCTTTGTGCCGGTGCATTGTGCCGCGTTGCCGGCGGCGCTGCTGGAGAGCGAATTATTTGGACATGAGCGGGGGTCTTTTACCGGCGCCACGGAGCGGCGGGAGGGGCGGTTTGAAAGTGCCGACGGGGGGACGATATTTTTAGATGAGATCGGAGAAATTGGCCCAGAAATTCAGGTCAAATTGCTCCGTTTTATCGAAACCAAGAGTTTTGAGCGCATTGGCAGCACGAAGACCATCACGGTCGACGTGCGGTTGGTGGCGGCGACCAATCGCAATCTTGAACAGATGGTGAAGGACGGAAAATTTCGGGAAGATTTATTTTTCCGACTCAACGTGGTACGCATTACGATGCCGCCCTTGCGGGAGCGGACCGATGATATTCCGGTGCTGCTGGAGCATTTTATTAAAATGTATGCGGCCGAGAATGCTTACGAGCCGGTGTTGATTGAGACGGGAGCGATGCAGCATCTCCAACGTTATCCGTGGCCAGGCAATATTCGTGAGCTGCGCAATTTTTCTGAGAATGCCGTCGTGTTGCGCCGGGACGGAAAAATCACGGAATTTGATTTGGAACCTAAATTTCGCGGAGAAGTGGCCCCGCCGCCTTCCTTGCAGACGCCGGGCCCGGCGAATCCCTATTCGGTGGAGGCTCATGCTAAAATTTTGTTGCGGGAGGCGCTGATGAAAGCCCGCGGTAATCGCACGAAAGCCGCCCAATTGCTCGGTATCAGTCGGCGGACTCTGCACCGCAAGTTGGCGCAATCACCTGAGCTCGATGTGCTCGATCGGGGATGAAGCTTTTTATTCTGAGCCGATCAGCTAGCTCCCATTGTTCCTCTCGCCTTCACTTGCTCGGATGAAATCGGGTTAGGGTTTTTCATTGGCTTGAGCAAGGCCGCGGCGGGCGGAGGCTCCGCCGAGCGGCGGGGTTAAGCCAAAGGAAGCAGGCTTGTCAGGGTGGGACCCAAGGCTTTGACTGCCCGCTCATCCCGACTCATGTCCTCGATCACCAAGAGCTACGAATCACGCGACGTTGAAAATAAGTGGTATGCCGCCTGGCAACAGGCTGGCTGCTTCGCGGGTCAGCCGCACCCGACGCGCTCACCGTATTGTATTATGATTCCGCCGCCCAATGTAACGGGCGTGCTGACCATGGGTCACGTCTTGAACAACACGATCCAGGACGTGCTCATCCGGCGCGCTCGCCTCGAGGGGCATGAAGCGCTGTGGCTACCGGGAACCGATCATGCGGGGATCGCGACGCAGACCGTCGTGGAGCGTGAATTGCGGAAGGAGAAAAAAACTCGCCATCATTTAGGTCGGGAGAAATTCCTCGAGAAGGTCTGGTCGTGGCGCGAGGAGAAGGGCGGGATTATTTTGAAGCAATTGCAGGCGCTGGGCGCCTCGGCCGATTGGAGTCGTACGCAGTTTACGATGGATCCGCACTATTCGTCCGCGGTGCTCAAGGTGTTCGTTGATCTTTTCCAGAAGGGCCACATCTATCGCGGCAAACGGATGGTTAATTGGTGCCCCGTGAGTCTGACGGCACTTTCTGATGAGGAAGTGATTATGAAGCCGGTTAAGGGTTTCATGTACCACGTGCGTTATGAGTTGGTGAACCAGCCGGGAAAATTTATTGAAGTCAAAACCACGCGACCAGAAACAATTCCTGGTGACGTGGCGATTGCCGTGCATCCCGATGATCCGCGTTACGCGGCCTTAGTTGGCCAGCAGGTGTGGCGGCCACTGAATCGCGAAAAAATCACCATCATTGCTGATCCCGCGGTGGATTTGCAGTTCGGCACCGGGGCACTCAAAATTACCCCAGCGCACGACAAGGTGGATTTTGAGATTGGTCAGCGCCACCAGCTAACGCCGATCGACGTGCTCAATCCTGATGGCACGCTCAACGAGTTGGCCGGTCCAGGATTGGCCGGCCTGGAGCGTTTTGCCGGTCGTAAGCAGGCAGTCTTGTTGCTGCAGGAGGCAGGGGCGCTCGTGCAAGAAGAGCCTTACGAGAATAATGTCGGTTATTCGGAGCGAGCTGATGTGCCAATTGAGCCGCGCCTCACCTGGCAGTGGTGGCTGCGTTATCCAAAAGTGGAGGAGGCCAAAACGGCGGTTCGTGATGGCCATATTAAATTTCATCCTGAGCGTTGGTCCAAGGTTTACCTGCACTGGCTCGAGAATATTCAAGATTGGTGTATCAGTCGCCAGCTTTGGTGGGGTCATCGGATTCCCGTTTGGTATGCTAAAGGTTTTGATAAGGAGAAGCTGACCGCTGCTGATCTGAATGATCCGACTAAGGTCCATGTCTCGCTGACAGGTCCGGTCGATCCAGCTAACTGGGTTCAAGAGGATGATGTGCTGGATACGTGGGCCTCGTCTTGGCTGTGGCCCTTCGCGACGCTCGGGTGGCCGGATGGCGCCGCGATGAAATCAGCGGGCTACGATTATTTTTACCCCACGACGACCCTTGTCACCGGCCCGGATATTATTTTCTTCTGGGTCGCGCGAATGATTATGGCCGGACTGGAATTTGTGCGCCCGGGCGAGTCGCTGGAGCGCCGGATTCCTTTTAAGCATGTTTATTTTACGGGAATTATCCGTGATCAACAGGGGCGCAAGATGTCTAAGTCTCTGGGCAACTCGCCCGATCCCCTTGATTTAATTGCGAAGTATGGGGCGGATGGCCTGCGCTTTGGGATTATTTCCATCGCGCCCCAAGGGCAGGATATTCGCTTCCAAGAAGACCGCATCGAGTTGGGGAAGAATTTCTGTAATAAATTATGGAATGCTTGTCGCTTTCGCCAAATGAGTGGAGCGATGGCTGATAATTCTTCGATCGGGGCGGTGCTCGCGCGACTCGAGCCCGCAAAATTTGACGCCGATGATCACGCGATTCTCGATCGTTTATTTGCGACCACGCACGAAGTCGATCGCTGCTTCATCGCCTTTGAATTTAGTGCGGCGGTCCAAGCACTCTATGGCTTTTTCTGGAATGATTTCTGCGATTGGTACGTCGAGGTCTCTAAGACCAAGCTGCAAATCCCCACGACCAAGGATAATTGCTTGGCGATTCAAGATCTTGTGCTGCGGCAGATGTTGCTGTTGTTGCATCCCTTCACGCCTTTTATCACTGAGGAGCTCTGGCAGCAATTAGGTTACGGGGCGGCGGGCACTTTCCTGATGCGCGATACCCCGCTCGGCAATTTGCCGGAGCTCGTGGGTCAGACCTTGCAACTGGATACCGCCGCGGCGACCCAGATCGGTCAATTAAAGGCCGTCGTCTCTCAGGTGCGCGCTTTTAAGGCCGAGCAGGGTGAAGCCGCGAGTAAGGTTTCAGAATTTATCGTGGAAACGACGGATACTCATTGGGCCGTGCTCGAGGTCAATCTGGGTAAGCTGCTGCGCATGATGGGGGCTAGCTCAATTGTCCGGGGAGCGATGTCTGCCGCCGCCCCGGCCATTGTGACAAATTATGGCTCCTGGAATTTGCTCAAACAGTTGAAGGGAGATCCCGTGGCAGAGAAAGCACGCCTCATTAAAGAGCTGGGCTCGCTCGCTAAACATATCGCGGGCACCACCGCGCGGCTCGCGAATGAGGCTTTTGTTAGTAAGGCCCCGCCGGCGGTCTTGGATGGCGCTCGTCAGCAATTAGCTGAGCAAAAAGCCAAAGAAGCTGAGCTGGAGCGTTTGCTCAAGGCGCTCGGCTGAGCGGCTGGCTACTGCTGGGCTTGCCTGTCCTCGGGAAATCTAGCTACTTATCATTCATGAAAAAAGCACTGATCACTGGCATCACTGGCCAAGATGGTTCTTATCTCGCCGAGTTGCTGCTCGCCAAGGGCTACGAGGTGCACGGCATCATTCGCCGCGCCTCGACCTTTAACACCAGCCGGATTGATCATTTAAATTTCGACCGCCACGCTAACGGCGCCAAGTTAACGCTGCACTACGGTGATCTCGCTGATGCAGTGCAGATGGTGAAGCTACTCTACCAACTGCAGCCGGATGAGATCTACAATCTGGCGGCGCAGTCGCACGTGCGCGTGTCTTTCGACATTCCGGAGTATACCGGTGATATCGATGGGCAGGGGGCTCTCCGCATTTTGGAAGCTATTCGGGAAGCGGGGTTGGTGAAGAAGACGCGTTTTTACCAGGCTTCGTCTTCAGAAATGTTCGGCAAGGTGCAGGAGGTGCCGCAGACGGAGACCACGCCCTTTTGGCCCCGTTCGCCCTATGGTTGCGCCAAGGTTTATGCCTATTGGCTGACGGTAAATTTTCGCGAGAGCTACAATCTTCACGCGAGCAATGGTATTTTGTTTAATCATGAGTCGCCCCGACGTGGGGAAACCTTCGTAACGCGCAAAATCACGCGGGCGGCGACCCGCATCAAATTGGGTCTCCAGGACTCCATTTATCTCGGTAACATCGACGCTAAACGCGATTGGGGCTACGCCAAGGAATATGTGGAAATGATGTGGCTCATGCTGCAGCAAGATAAGCCTGATGATTACGTCGTGGCCACCAATGAGACGCACAGCGTGCAGGAATTTTGTGAAGTGGCCTTCGGTCTGCTGGACTTGGATTGGGCTAAATATGTTAAACACGACGCTCGTTATGAGCGCCCCGCCGAAGTTGAGTTGTTGATCGGCAATCCCGCGAAGGCGGAAAAGCAGCTCGGTTGGAAGCCCAAGGTGCTCTTTAAAGATTTGGTAAAAATCATGATTGAGCACGATCTTGAGCTCGCGAAGCGCGAGGCGCAGATCGCTAGTTTGCCTTCGCCGCTTAAGTCAGCGCACGCATGAAGCTATTTGTTGCCGGACACCAAGGGATGGTGGGCGCGGCGTTAGTGCGCCGTTTCCAGCGCGAGCCTGCGGTTAATTTGCTGCTCCGGACTCGCGCGGAGCTTGATCTGTGCAATCAGGCCGCCGTGGCCGCTTTTTTCGCGACCGAAAAGCCGGATGTCGCGATCATCGCCGCGGCCAAAGTAGGCGGCATTCATGCTAACAGCACGTATCCGGCTGAATTTTTATTGGAGAACCTCGCCATCGCCACCAACACGATTCATGGCGCTTATCAGGCGGGGGTATCCCGGTTATTATTTTTAGGCAGCTCGTGCATTTATCCTAAGCTTGCCGCTCAGCCGATGGCGGAGAGCTGTCTGCTGACTGGGGCGCTGGAGTCGACGAATGAGGCTTATGCGATTGCGAAGATCGCGGGGTTAAAGCTTTGCGAGTACTATCGGAAGCAATACGGGGTGCTCTATCATGCCGCCATGCCGACGAACCTTTATGGTCCGGGCGACAATTATCATGCGCAGAATTCGCACGTGCTCCCGGCCCTCATTCGGAAATTTCATGAGGCCAAGATAGCCGGCCGCTCAGAAGTCGTGGCTTGGGGGACGGGTAAGCCGCAGCGGGAATTTTTATATGTGGATGAGCTCGCTGACGCTTGTGCGTTTTTGCTGAAATTGGCGAATCCGCCCGACCTGATTAATGTGGGCACAGGTACCGACGTTACGATCAAAGAGCTGACGGAGCTGGTGGCCGCCGCGACAGGCTTCGCGGGGAAAATTATTTGGGATGCGACTAAACCCGATGGGACTCCACGTAAATTGATGGATGTGGGTCGGCTGACCGCGCTCGGTTGGCAGGCGCAGATCAGTCTGCGCGAGGGTATCGCCAAAACATATGCTAGCTTCCTGAGTGAGCAGGCGACGGGTCGGTGGCGGAGCTGAATATTGACCGGAAGCGACTTTCCGCTTGCGGAGGGGGCGCGAGTGCCAAGCTTGAGGGACTGCCATGATTGAACCCGAGACCTTTTCCCACCTTGAGAACATAAAGAAGCGTGCCGGCTACTTATGGAGGTTTCTTTGACGTCGAACA
>CAIVJE010000003.1 GCA_903906135.1 uncultured Verrucomicrobiota bacterium
CGATTTGCTTCACGTGTTCAGTGCGGGCGTGAGGTATCGCAATTTCATTCCCGAGACAGGTGGTATCGAGTCGTTCGCGGGCGAGCAATTCCTGGTAGAAACTCGGAAAATTGGCCACGTCGGGGTGCTGCTCTAAGAGCAGGGCAATTTCATAGAGCGCTGCGGTCCGCTTGGTGCTCTGCACGTCGAGCAAAATGCGGGAAGGATCGAGTAAACTGGAGAGACGAACAGGCATCAGGTAAGCGCTAAGGAATTCCGCGGTCCATGGGTTGGCAAGGCCGGAGTGTGAAATCTCGGCCAAAAAAAAGCGCGCCTTGGGGCGCGCTTTTTGTGCGGGGTGGCAGATTTTATGGAGTGGCTGGCGGCAACTCGTTCGGGGTCTCACTCTCAGCTATGGCATTAGCCGCTTGCTCTTCGTCAGTCTCAACGATGCGCGCGATGCTTAATAATTTGTCGCCCTCCGCGAGCGTGACCAGCCGGACGCCCTTGCCCCCACGATTTACCTCCCGGATCGTGTTGACGGGGCAGCGGACGCTCTGCCCTTTGGCTGTGAGGAGCATGATTTCATCGGTATCTTTAATACTCAGAGCTCCCGCGAGCTTGATGGACCCATCCTCAGGTAAGTCGATCGCCCAGACCCCGGTACCGCCGCGATTAATGAGGCGATAATCTTCGAAGCGTGTACGCACGCCGAGACCAGCTTCGCTGGCGACGAGGAATTTTGCCGAATGGTCGACGACTTCGATGACGTCGAGGCAGTCACTATCGAGTTTGAAGCGCATGCCGGTGACGCCCCCGGTGGCCCGGCCGGTGGCGCGGAATAGTTCTTCGTTGGTTTCTGCATCGCGTTCGCGGAAGCGAACAGCGAGCCCTTGGTGGGAGACGAGGATCAGCTCGTTTTCACCGGTGGTGAGTACGGTGCCGATAACGGTGTCGCCTTCCGCTAAATTAATCCCGATCAGGCCGCCTTCGCGGGTGCAGTTAGCGTAATCAGCGAGGGAGCTCTTTTTGATAACGCCACTCTTGGTGGCCATCACGAGGTAGCGATCCTCAGCGAAATCCTTCACGCAAATCATGGCCGCGATCTTTTCGCCCTCCGCCAGACGCAGGAAGCTGGAGATTGATTTACCCTTGGCCGTGCGGGTGCCCTCGGGGGTATCATAAACCTTTTTCGCATGGCATTGGCCGATGCTAGTGAGGAAAAGGATATAGTCGTGGGTGCTGGCGGTGAAAAGATGTTCGGCAAAATCTTCCTCGTAGGTTTCGGCCCCGATGACGCCCTTGCCCCCGCGTTTCTGGGAGCGATATTCAGCGACTGGGGTGCGTTTGATAAAACCGAGGTGCGAAACGGTGATGACGCAGCCCTCATTAGGGATGACGTCTTCCATGCGCAGTTCCCCAGCATCATCAATAATTTGAGTGCGGCGCGGAGAGGCGTATTTATCACGCAACTCGAGCAATTCTTTTTTGATTAAAGCGAGCAAGCGGGCCTCTGAGCCGAGAATGGCGCGGAGTTCCTCAATCAATTTCATCAATTCAAGGTACTCAGCCTCAATCTTGCCGCGCTCGAGGCCCGTGAGTTGATAGAGGCGCAGCTCGAGAATGGCGTTGGTCTGGCGTTCAGAAAGCGGATACTTCGCCATCAAGCGTACTTTCGCATCATCGCGATTGGTGGAGGCGCGGATAATTTTTACGAAATCATCGAGATTATCGAGGGCGATGATGTAGCCTTCGAGAATATGAGCGCGATCCTCAGCTTGGCGCAGGCGAAACTGGGTGCGGCGCGTGATCACATCTCGGCGATGGTCAATGTAGCACTCGATGAGCTCCTTGATGTTCATCTGCTTCGGCCGCTTCTTGTCGAGGGCAAGCAAGATAACGCCAAAGGAAGACTCCAGAGAGGTCTTCTGGTAAAGTTGATTGATCACAATCTGGGCCTGTTCGCCCCGCTTGAGCTCAATCACGATGCGCGTGTTTTCATCTGACTCATCGCGGAGATCCCGAATGCCATCGATTTCCTTGTCGCGCACGAGATCGGCGATTCGCAGCACGAGGGTCGCACGGTTTACGTTATAAGGAATTTCCGTGATAACGATTTGCTCCATCCCGCCCTTCATCTCCTCGGTGTGGGCTTTACCGCGAGTGCGGACAATGCCACGACCGGTGGTCAGGTAGGACTTGATCCCTTCGCGGCCATTGATGAATCCTCCGGTCGGGAAGTCGGGTCCGGGAATATAGCGAATGAGATCAATCACCGAAATGCTCGGCTGATCGATAACAGCGCAAGTCGCATCAATAATTTCGCCGAGATTATGCGGCGGAATATTGGTCGTCATGCCGACGGCGATGCCCGTCGATCCGTTCATTAACAAATTAGGCAGAGCCGCAGGCAGCACGGTCGGCTCGGTGGTCGATTCTTTATAATTAGGCGCGAAATCGACGGTATCTTCCTCGATGTCTTTCAGGAGTTCCTCGGCAATCGCATTCAGGCGAGCTTCGGTGTAGCGGTAAGCCGCTGGCGGATCACCATCGACGGAGCCAAAGTTGCCTTGTGGGTCGATCAGCGGATAACGCATGACCCACGGTTGGGCCAGCCGCACGAGCGTGTCGTAAACTGAGGAATCGCCATGGGGATGGTAATTCTTGAGCACTTCACCAACGACGCCGGCGCACTTATCAAATGGCCGATTGTGCACGAGGCCTTCACGCAACATCGCGTAGAGAATACGACGCTGAACCGGTTTGAGGCCATCACGAGCATCGGGCAGGGCGCGCGAGACGATGACCGACATCGAGTACTCGATGTAAGCCGTCTGCATGATGTCAGTAATGTTAGCGGAGGAGAGTTTTTCGTTAGCGGTATACACAGGGAAAAGTGAGGGGTGATGGGTAAGGGCGGATGGGTTTCGGTCGCTGGGCTAAACCTATAGCCTATGACCTCTCGCCCAGGACCATTTTAGACGTCCAAGAATTGTACGTTGAGCGCATTGTCCTCGATGAATTGGCGGCGCGGGGGAACTTCGTCGCCCATTAACAAGGTGAAGAGCGCATCGGCCTTGGCGGCATCGTTGATGCTCACTTTCAGCAGACGGCGCTTCTCGGGGTCCATGGTGGTTTCGTAGAGTTGCTTCGGATTCATTTCACCGAGGCCCTTGTAGCGTTGAATGGAAAGACCTTTGCGACCGTTCGCGCGAATTTGGGCGACGATATCGAGCGAGGAGAAGAGGTTGGTTTTATTCTCCGTTTTTTGACCAGCATTCTCCGTCATCGTGTAGCACGGCTCGGTGGCAGGGGCAAACGAGCCGGTTTCGAGCCCGGCATGCTCGATGGCCTTCAGGAGCTTCGTCATCTCATTTGATTCAAAAATCTCATGGATGGTAACGCGACGCTGCGGTTGGCCTTCGCGCGCAGTGCTGGTCTCGGCCAGGTCGGCATTCATACCAAATTCAATGCTGAAGGCGGCGCGAGCTTTGTCGTCCGCGAGAAAGCGATGAGACTCTTTGTTGCCTTCGCGGATTCGCGCGATGTAGCGGGGCAATTCATGAGATCCGGGGCTTCGTTGGTCGAGATACTCGGCCAGAGTGGCGCCATAACGAGTAATCCCAGCCCCAAGCTTATCGAGCGTGGAGAGGAGCTCTACGCATTGATCAATCGCTGCGGGGGCAAAGATATGGGCGTCGCGACTGCGGGCGAGAATGATGTCTTCAGAGCCAAGTTCGAGGAGGATCCGGTTGAGCTGCTCGTCGTTATCGACGTATTGCTCGCGCTTCTTGCGCTTGATTTTGTAGAGCGGCGGTTGGGCGATGTAGACGTAGCCGCGATCGACGAGTCCGCGCATCTGGCGATAAAGAAAGGTGAGCAGCAAGGTCCTGATATGTGAGCCGTCGACATCGGCATCGGTCATAATGATGACCTTATGGTAGCGCGCCTTATCGACATTAAAGGCGTGTTCATCTTCGCCGGTGCCGATGCCCGTGCCGATCGCGGTGATGAGGGTTCGAATTTCCTCATTATTGAGTACTTTATCGAGTTGGGCTTTCTCTGAGTTGATCAGCTTACCGCGGAGAGGGAGGATGGCTTGAAAGAGTCGATCACGGCCTTGTTTGGCCGAACCACCAGCGGAGTCGCCCTCGACGATATAGAGTTCGGTGAGGGCGGGATCGCGCTCAGAACAATCAGCCAATTTTCCGGGGAGGCCGCCGCTGGAAAGAGCGCCTTTGCGGATCGTCTCACGAGCCTTGCGGGCTGCTTCGCGCGCGCGCGCGGCCGTGAGGGATTTCTCCACGATGCGCTTGGCGATAGTCGGATTGGCATCAAAGAAGAACATGAGCCCCTCATAGGAGACGGAACTAACGATGCCTTCTACTTCGGGGGACAGCAGCTTAACTTTGGTCTGGGACTCAAACTTGGGGTCGCTGTGCTTAATCGAGATAACGGCGGCGAGACCCTCGCGCACGTCGTCGCCGGTGATCTGCGGATCTTTGTCCTTCAGCAGATTGTTGGCCTTTGAGTGCTGATTGATCGCCCGGGTGAGGGCACCGCGAAAGCCTGAGAGATGCGTGCCCCCGTCAGGATTATGAATCGTGTTAGTGTAGCAGAGAACCAGGTCGTTATAGCTATCGTTGTATTGCAGCACGACTTCGACGTGAATTTCGACGGCCTTGTCGTCGAGGGTGCTGCTCGTTTCTTTGACGATGCGAATCGGTTTAGGGTGCAGCGCGACTTTGCCCGTGTTGATCTGCTTAACAAATTCCTCGACCCCGTCTTTGTAGAAATAAGTTTCCTTCTTCGGCACGGTGGGGCGTTCGTCGGTGAAGACAATTTCCAGGCCGGAATTCAGGAAGGCTAATTCACGTAGACGCTGGGCGATGCGATCGAATTGAAAGACCGTCGTTTCGCGAAAAATCTCGGCGTCTGGTTTGAAGGTAATATAGGTGCCGGTGCTGGCGGCCTTTCCAATCACTTCTAGTTGCTGCACAGTTTTGCCGCGCGCAAATTTCATGTGGTGCACGTGGCCCCCGCGCGAGACTTCGACTTCGAACCACTCGGAAACAGCATTCACGCATTTTGCGCCCACGCCGTGGGTGCCACCGGAGAATTTATAGCCACCTTGACCATATTTACCGCCGGAGTGCAGGGTGGTGAGCACCATTTCAACGCCCGGAATTTTATATTGCGGATGAATATCAACCGGAATGCCGCGACCGTTGTCGCGGATGCTGATGGAGCCATCCACGTGGATGGCGACGTCGATCCGCGTGCAGAAATTAGCGAGATGTTCGTCGACCGAGTTATCCAGCACCTCAGAAACGCAGTGGTGCAAGGCGCGCTCGTCGGTGCCGCCAATGTACATGCCTGGCTTTTTTCGAACGGCCTCGAGGCCCTCTAATTTGCCGAGCTTGGAAGCATCATAGGCATCGGCACCTGCTTGGTTTTTGGCTTGGCGGAGGGCTTCTTCAGAGTTGGACATTAAAGATGATAAAGTTGAGTAAAAACATCTCGGAAGCAGCGTCACACGACAACGTTTTTCTATGCAAAAATCAGGGTATTTTAATGACAAAAAACGACATTTTAACTCATTGAATGACAATAATTAACAACATGATTAAAATGGGCTATTTTTCAGTATTCTTGGTTGGTCAATTTTTCATCGAAAAAAGAGGGTCTTTGGTGCGGTATTTTCATTTTGTCGCGTCGTTGTGACAGATTCATTTGACCGGACCGAGCGCCCACGCACAGTGACCACAACATGGCCGTATTTAGTCTGGAAAAATTGTTGGTGCTCCAGGAACGCGATAGCCAGCGATTGGCTTTCGAGCAACAGCTCAACGGGGTCCCCCGCGAGATTGCTGCCGTGGAGACCAAGATCGCGGCTGAGCGAACTGCCATTGAGGCCGCTAAGGCTGAATGGCACGGGCTAGAGTCAAAAAAGAAGCTGCTCGAAATTGAAATCAAGAGTGCCGAGGAAAAGATCGGCAAATATAAGACGCAGCAAAGTCAGGTGAGAAAAAATGATGAGTATCAGGCTTTGACGCACGAAATTGAGACTACCGAACAGAGTATCAGTGGATTAGAAGAGCAGGAGATTGGGGTGATGCTGCTCAGTGATGAGGCCAAGAAACGATTCGCGGCGGCGGAGGCTGAGTTGAAGCAAAATATTTCCGGCCACGAAGGGAGAATTCGCACGCTACAAGAGCGCGCGAAACAATTGTTGGTCGATGTCCAATCAGCCCAAGTGGCGGTGGACGCAGCGCGGCCGCTTGTGCCTGAGCCCACCTTGAGAATTTATGATCGGGTCGCCCGTAAGCCTGGTCACCCTGTCTGCGTAACGGTAAATGGCGACCGTTGTGGCGGTTGTCATCTTAAAGTGCCGACCCATATCGTAGTCCAAGCGCGCGCAGGGCTGGAAATTACCACTTGCGACCAATGTGGGCGTATTGTTTATTGGCAGGCTTAGTTTTGGGGCCAGGTCTTCGCTCCGAAGTTCTTTGATCCCAAGGCGCGGGTAATGCCGCGCCCGCTAAAGATAGTTCGGAGAGGAAAGTCCGGACACCACAGGGCAGGATTCCCCGCGAAAGAGGGGGCGCGACGCTTCAAGGCGTCGTGACGGATAGTGTCACAGAGAATATACCGCCTGAGGCGATTCACCGCAAGGTGAGGCGCTGAAGGTAAGGGTGAAAAGGTGGGGTAAGAGCCCACCGCGCCGAAAGTAATGACGGCGGCACGAAAAACCCAATCCGGTGCAAGACTAAATAGGGGACTCGGTGGCCCGTCGGATAGTCCCGGGTTAGTCGCACCCCAGCGTGTTCGGCGCAAGTCGAGCAACGGTGGGGCTGGTCACTTTCGGGTGGCCTGAGAGAAATGAAGATCACGTCGCATTAATACCGCGGCGGACAGAATTCGGCTTATCGGCCCCAAAACTAAGTTCTTTTAAGCACCGCGCCACCCCCTCTCGGGGTGGCGCGTTTTGCTGGTAGTCCTCCTCGGCGCTGCGACGGGGGAAGAATTCTCCCTTGACTCACTGGCCTGCCTCTGAGTTTTAGCCCCTTCCAACCTATTTAAGACCTATGGCCAACACTAAGTCCGCGATCAAAGCTGCCCGCAAATCCATCCGCAACGCGGCGCGTAACCAAGCCACCAAGACTCGGCTCAAGACCCTCGCTAAAGCCGTCCAGAAGGCTGCCGCTGGCACTGATGCCGAGGTAACCCGAGCAACGGCCATTGCCTACTGCTCCGCGCTCGACCGAGCCGTCAAGGCCGACGTCATTCATCGGAACTCAGCTTCCAATCATAAGGCGCAGTGCGCTAAGTATATTTTCGTCGCCAAAAAGTAAGCCGACTTCATCGAATTGCTCTGCCCCGTGCGCCTAACCGCCGCGGGGTTTTTTGTGCCGAGTAGGCGACGGGGCCGAAAATTGCGAAAACAAGTTGAGCCCGTCGTGATATTTCGTGTTCATCGCGGACACTTGGTATGAAGGCTCGTCTGCATCTTTTGCCCTGGGATCGTCCATTGCTGGGACAGGCGGTGGCCTGGCTCTCCGCGGACTGGGTGGGTGCTGGGCCGCTCGATCTCTCACATCTTTTGGTGGTTGTGCCCACACGGCAATCGGGGCGCCGGCTGCGGGAGGCTTTGGCGGCGCATGCTGGCGCGCGCGGGCAGGCCGTTTTTTCTCCGCGCGTGGTCTTGCCGGAAACGCTCGCGACGCTGAGCGCATCACCTGTCGGGGTGGCCACGCGACTGGCCAGCCAATTGGCTTGGATTCGAGTGTTGCGCCGAGTGCCACTCGCAGAATTCCGCGCAGTATTTCCGGTCGATCCTCCGGTGCGTGATTTTGCTTGGGCGCGGCGCTTGGCGGACCAGCTATTGCATCTGCAGTCGACGCTCGCCGAAGTTGGTTTACAAATTGGCGGAGTTACGTCGCAGGCGGGTCCGGATTTTCCTGAGGCAGAACGCTGGCGGCAATTAGCAGATTTGGAGCAGCGGTATGTGGCCGTGCTGGCCGCCCAGCAATTACGGGATGCACAGGCCGCCAAATTAGATTTTGCGCTTCAGCCAATTTTACCCCCTGGGATTAAGAAAATTATTATGCTCGGGACGCCTGACCCGCTGCCACTGGCTAGTCGCATTATTGCTTTATTGGCCGAACAATTGCCGGTTGAAATTGGAGTGCTTGGTCCCGCCGATGAGTCAGCAGCGGCGCTTTTTGATGAATGGGGCCGGCCTCGGGTGGAGGTTTGGACCCAGCGGGAGCTGGGGGGGGCTGATTTTGAGCAGCGGGTGCGACTCTGCCTAGATCCCGCGGCCCAAGCCGGCCAGCTTGTGGCGCTGGCGCAGCGTTATGTGATCTCTGACGGGGGGCTCGCTCTGGGCATCGCCGATGCGGAGATCTTAGCACCGCTGGCGCATGGTCTCAGCTGTGCCGGCGTATCGGCGTTCAATCCCGAGGGTCGCCTGCGCCGGCAAGATGGCCTCTATGCGTTATTGAGCCTGTTGGCGGAATTCGCGCGTAGTGATGCCTTCGCTACGAGCGCCGCACTGCTGCGTTGTCCGGCGCTGCTCGATTGGCTGGCGGCTCAGAGCGGAGCAGATTTTTCCTGCGCCACCCTGCTGCGCGAATGGGATGCTCTCCAGGCTGAGCATTTGCCCCCGACGCTCGCCGCCGCGCGGAGTTATGCGAAAAAATCTTCGCTGGCCGCGGAGGCGTTAGCGAGGCTGGCGGGATTGCAGCTTGAGTTGCAACAAGGAGTGTTTCCGCAAAATTGTCTGCAGTTATTAGAAAAATTATTTGCGGTCCGCGCCGTTCCATCCGCTGAACCACTGGTAGCCTCAGCCGCGGCGTGGGTGGAATTGGCCGAGGAAGTTGACAGCGCCTTGAAGATTTTCCCTGATTTAACGCCTGCGGAGAGCTGGGAATTTGCTTTGGCCCAATTCGCCGAAAGCGTGGGCTTTACAGAAAAATTAGCCGGCGCTCTCGAATTAAACGGCTGGCTTGAATTATTGTGGGAGGATGCACCGCATTTGGTCGTCGCCGGGCTTAACGATGGTCGCGTCCCGGATGTTGTTACTGGCGATGCTTTTTTGCCGGAAGTCTTGCGCGAGCGGCTGGGGTTAAAAACTAATGGGCGTCGTTTTGCGCGGGATGCTTATTTATTAGCTGCCATGGGGGCTGCGCGCGCCACGGCCGGACGATTGGAAATCTTGCTGGGTAAAGTCTCGCTGGCTGGGGATCCGTTGCGGCCGTCGCGGCTCTTGCTGCGCTGCGCGGATGCGGAACTCCCGGCGCGCATAGAATTTCTTTTTGATAAAGTGGTGGCGACGCAGGCGAGTTTACCGTGGACGCGCGCTTGGCCATTGCAGCCGACGGTGGCGCCGCCGCTGAAAAAAATATCTGTCACCGCTTTCCGCGATTACCTTCAGTGTCCGTTTCGTTTTTATTTACGACGGGTGCGCCGGATGGCGGCTTTGGATCTGGAAAAGGCTGAACTTGATGCCCGTGATTTTGGCAACCTCATGCATGATGCCCTCCGCGTGTGGGGTGATGATGAAAAATTACGCACCTGCGGGGAAGAATCAGTTCTGCGTGAGGCGTTGCTCGCGACCTTAGAAGGGAAGATTCGCGCTCATTATGGTCGTGAATTGACGCTCCCTTTGGTGATTCAATTTGAGTCGGCTCGTCAGCGTTTGCGTCAGGCGGCCGCAGTGCAGGCGGCGGAATTTGCCGCCGGCTGGCGAATTGAGGCAGTCGAGCAGCCCTTTAATCTTTCGATTAGTGGACTCATGGTGGGAGGGAAAATCGACCGCCTGGACCGGCATATCGATGGTCGCGTGCGGGTATTGGACTACAAGACCTCCGACACTCCCGTTACCCCTGCGCAGGCGCATTGGGGTCCGGTCAACGCGACGAGTCCGGAGTGGGCCCGCCTTAGTATTAACGGTAAAGAGCGGGCGTGGCTTGATCTGCAACTGCCGCTCTATCAGTTAAATTTGGCGCCTGCCTTTGGGCCAGCAGTAGCCTGCGGGTATTTTAATTTACCTAAAGGGGTTGGGGCCACGGCGATTAGTGCCTGGACCGATTATACGCCGGATGTACAGCGGTCGGCCGAGGCCTGCGCAATGCATATTGTGGCAGCCGTGGCGGCTGGAGAATATTGGCCGCCGGCAGAATTAAAAGCAGGGGCGGATCGTGATTGGGGTAAATTATTTCATCATGGGACGGCCGCGAGTGTTGCCGCGGATGCGTTAGCGGGAGGTCGGCGATGAAGACCCCCGGTCATGTTATGATTCTTGCCTCGGCGGGCTCGGGGAAAACTTATGCACTGACCAATCGATTTGTGCAGCTCTTAGCCAACGGCGCCGCCCCGGAGCGCATCGTGGCGCTGACTTTTACCCGCAAGGCGGCGGGAGAATTTTTTGATGAAATCCTCCGGAAGCTTGCGCAGGCCGCTGCTGATGAAGCGGCGGCGCGCAGACTGGCCATCGCCATCGAGGCGCCGAGCTTAGGCTCGGCTGATTTTCGGCGGATGCTGCGGTCGGTAGTGGAGGCGATGCCGCGGTTAAATTTAGGTACCCTTGACGGATTTTTTGCCCGCATTGTGCGATCGTTCCCTCTGGAATTGGGTTTGGGGGGGGATTTCACTCTGCTGCAAGCTTCAGCTGTTCGCCGTGAGCAGCGGCGCGTGCAGCAGCAATTATTCGCGGCGAACGGCGAGCTCAGTGCGGCCCAGAGGGCATTTATCGAGGCATATAAACGCGCTACTTTTGGGGCGGACGAAAAGCAGCTGACGCGTCAGCTCGATGGGTGGTTGCATCAATACGCCGAGGTGTTTCTCGAAGTTCCTGTCGCGGCTCAGTGGGGCGGGGTGGCGCAAATTTGGCCACAGGGCTCGGAATGGTTGGCGCCGCTCGGGGAGCAAAAAGCGGTCGCTAGCCAATTGCGCGCCGTCTTGCCGTGGTCTGCGCTTGAAGATGGTCAGCGCGTGAAGTTGGAGGACTTCCTAACTGAGTTGGTGGCTTGGCCGCCCGGAGCGCCTTTGGCGGCGCCGCTGGCGTATCTTTTAAAAAATGCGCTCTCCGTTTGGAGGGAATTACGCGCGGGGCGGGCTGAAATTACGATTGATCGGAAAAAAGTATTATTTGGAGTGGCCGCCAGCGCCGCCTTAGTCGCCGCCATTCGGCTGGTGGTGGGGGTGCAGCTCGCAAAAAATTTAGAGCAAACGCGCGGAATTTTTACGGTCCTAGAAGGCTATGATTTGGCCTATCATGAAGCAGTCCGGCGCAAGGGGCAGCTAACCTTTGCCGATGTGCAGCGCTTACTGCGGCCTGACGGCGATCGCCCGATGCTGAGTCAAGCGGCCGGTGGTGGCCGTTTGTTGATCGACTGGCGACTGGATGCAAAATTTGACCACTGGCTGTTAGACGAATTTCAGGATACAAGTTACACGCAGTGGACTATTTTGCGTAACTTGCTCGATGAGGCGGTTCAGGATGCTGAGCATCGGCGTAGTTTATTTTATGTGGGGGATGTGAAGCAGGCGATTTTTGCCTGGCGCGAAGGTGATGCGCGGCTTTTCCGGCAAATCTTTGAGCACTATAATCAGGCTGCGCCCGGGGCAATTGCGGAGCGCTATTTGACGGATTCTTGGCGCTCCGGCCCCGCCGTGATCTCGATGGTAAATCGGGTCTTCGGCGATGTGCAGGCTTGGCGTGCCCTGATCCCCGTGGCCGCCGCGACTCGTTGGGCTGGAGAGTGGCGCGAGCATACCAGCGCAAAGCCGGAGCTGGGGGGGTACGCTGAGTTGTTGCAGGCGAACGATGAGGAGGGTCGATTCGCCGAGACTCTGCGCATTCTGCAAAAGGTGGAGCCAGGTCGCCGCGGTTTGAGTGTCGCGGTTATTGTACAAAAAAATGATACGGGCGCACGCCTCGCCGATTATCTGCGTCGGGTGGGCGGGTTGCCAGCGGTGGCAGAAAGTGACCGGCAGATTGCCCTCGATAATCCGCTGACGACCGCGTTGCTGGCACTCTTGCGTTTGGCGGCGCATCCGGGGGACACCTTCGCGGCTGAACATCTCGCCATGACGCCGTTAGCGGCGCTTTTGCGCGCGTCGGGGATTGATACTCCCGCTGAACTCACAGCCCGATTATTGGCTGAACTTCACGCGGACGGTTTTGCGGTGACGATTGACCGCTGGTTGCGCGCCTTGCAGTCAAGCTTGGTGGCGACGGATGGATTTAGCCAATTGCGTGGCCGTCAATTGGTGGAGGCGGCGCAGGAATTTGATCAAACTGGGCAGCGGGACGTCGCCGAATTTTTAGGGTGGGCGGAAAATTATACGGTCCGTGAAGTTGATACGGCGGGGGTGGTGCGGGTGTTGACGATTCATGCGGCTAAAGGGCTTGGTTTTGAATTAGTAATTTTGCCTGATATTCAAGGCCGCACGATGGACGAGATGCGCGAGGGCTTGGCGGTGCAAAGATCGGACGATCGCCAAATTGAATGGGTGCTCGATTTGCCCAGCGCGATTTTTTATGAGGCAGATGAAGTCTTGAGTGCGCACGTTGCCGCCCGGAAAGCAGATGCGGCCTATGAGTCGATGTGCAAATTCTATGTAGCGATGACCCGGGCCAAGCGGGCGATGTATGTGATTGCTGAGCCGGTGGGCGCCTCAAAGTCGAAAAATTTTCCTAAATTGCTCGAGCAAACCTTAGGGGATACTTGGGCTGTAGGTGACCCAGCATGGTATGAGGGATTAGCCGCGACCAAGGGTAAGTTAGCTCCGGCTGCATTGGCGCCACTTGACCCTGCGAGCGTAAGGCGGGTGGTGCGCTTGCCCTCGCGCCGGCCTTCGGATGCTCATTTCGAGGGGGAGTCCGTGCGATTATTTGCGGCGGCAGGATCGGGGGCCGCTGATTTTGGGACTAAGGTACATGCGCTCTTTGAGACGGTAGAATGGTGGCATGAATCTGCGGCCGCTGCTTGGCTGGCTGCTCGCCAGCGCGAGGGGGCTTCCTCTGAGGCTTTGGCGGAAGTGTGGCGCAGTTTGCATCACCCCCAGCTGGCAGCAGTGTTTCGATCGGATGGAAATTATTCTGAGGTTTGGCGGGAGCGGATTTTCGAAGTTATCATTGATGGGGTATGGTTAACCGGCGTGTTTGATCGCGTTCTTATCGCGCGAGATGCGGAGGGGCGAGCAAGGAGTGCCTTGGTGATTGATTTTAAGACTGACCGGTCTGGGCCGAGTGAGGGCGGACGGGCTGCGGTGGCAAGGCACACGGGCCAGCTTAACCTTTACCGACGTGTTGCCGCGATTTTAACTGGCCTTCCTCTTGCCCAGATCGAGTGTTTTTTGGTGCTTACCGCGGGGCCTAGTTTAGTGATGGTGCCGCAATCGGTATAACTTCACGCTTTACACCGCGCCAGCCCAGTTGCACGTTTCGCCGCTAAACCACTCTCTAACACCATGGGTAATCTCAAAAAGAAACGACGTCTCAAGATGTCGAAACACAAACGCCGGAAGCGCCTCAAGGCTAACCGCCACAAGAAGCGCACTTGGCAGAAGTAGTCGCGGCTAAATTTTAGCGAATTTCACCCAGCCCGCCAATTAATATTGGCGGGCTTTTTATCGTAATATAAAATATATAAGTTATTGATATTGAACGATATTTAGAGGTTAATAGTCGCGATTGAATCGATTGATAGGGGGATGGCCAGGGGCACTTGATGATGGAGCTTGATGCTTCTCTAATTTGTCCGATAGACAAGATGTCCCTCTATTTCAATAACGCATGTTTTTTGCAACACGCCAATATTCTTTCTGCGTCGAAATCGGCGAGCACTCCACGTTATTGGCTAAATTCACGCGTGCGGGCGAGATCACCGTCATTGAGGAGCTAAAATAGCTGCCCACTGTTGATACGGGTGCGATTGCTGAGTGGATTAAGGGTAATGAGGGGAGGGGCTCCACCGGTTATGCCCATGCAATTTGTGGCATTTATCCAGCGAAGCGGGTGATTCGGCGCCAAACCATAGACCTTAAGCGGTTGAAGGATCCGGTCTATTTTGACGAAATATACGCCCAGCAATTCCGCTTGGATCCCGAGAATTACACCATGAGGGCCTTTAATCCAGTGGATGGATTGGATTATGACGCCGGTAAAGGTGCGCAAAGAGAGGTGCTCTTTGCTGGATTGCCATCGGATGATATCATCGCGGCACAGGAAAGATTACTCGCTCAGGGTATTTATCCTGAGCGCTTGGAGTTAGGCACGCTGGCACTTCTCGGCGGCCTGACCAATTATCTGCAATTTAAGCAGATTCAATCCCCGCTCTTGCTGCTGGAGATCGGCGAAGAGCTAACGCAGAGCTTCATCTTGCGCGCCGACGGGGTTGATATTTCACGACCTATTCCCAGCGGGATTGCGGCCATGGTGCCCGTGGTGCAAAAAGAGCTCAGCTTAAAGGATGAGGAATCGGCCCGAAAGCTTTTCTATTCGAACACTTTCGATTTCACCGCGATGGGCGGTACGCTCATCAAGAAATTGCTGAAGGAGTTGCAGTCCTCAATCGGTTTTTATGAAGTGCAGACCGGCCAATCTATCGGCCATGTTTATTGCACTCAATTACCGAGCAGTCTGGCTTGGCTCGGCGCCGCGTTGGCCGGTGCGCTGGGCGTGGCTCCGCTAAGAATTGATCTGCGGCCGTGGCTCGATTCCCTTAATATCAAGTTGGCCGAGGGCGTGCTGCCCCATCCGCCAGACGAGCACTGGGCGGGACTATTTTCTCTTATCGCTTCCTACCAACCCAATGGCGTTCAATCTATCACTGGCGAAAAAAAATAATGCCGCAGCGACGATGGCGTCACCTTGGCATGCCAATTTTCGCAACTACCAGCAGTTGCCGGACACTAAGGTCGTCCGTACAACTTTTTTCATCAATACGGCGGCGATTGCCGTCGTCCTTGGTCTAATGCTGTGGCTGGGTTTTCGTGAATATCACATTTATAATCTACGGATACAAATCGCGGGGTCGCAGAAAGAAATTGATACGCTCGCGAGGGCGAATCGTGAAGCGCTTCGTTTGAATAAGGCCTTTGAGGTGGAGGCTAAAAAAATAGCAGAGGCTCAAGCGTTTCGCCAAGCGCTGATGAATCCGGCGGAATTTGTTGCGCTCTTGGGGCAGACCTTGCCCAAATCAATTACGATTGAATCCGTGGAAGCCCGTCTGGCGGAACCGAACGGAGGGGTGACTTTTATGGTGCGAGGGCAAGTTGCTGGGGAAGCAGGTGAAGCGGCCGGAGTGGCGGCGGGCTACGTTGATATGCTGCGAGCGCACCCGCGTCTGGGGGCAGTATTCTCGGCTATTAATCTCGCCAATCTTAGTCGTGATGCGCGCAGCAACTCTCTGACGTTTGATATTTCGCTTCGGGTTAAAGCTGACGGTAAGGAGAAGAAATAACATGACCTTGGCCGATCTTCTCGCGACTTTTAAGAAGCAACCCATCGGGTCTGTTTGTGGGGCCTTGGCGATTATTTTGGCTGGGCTGTTATATTTTCGCAATGATCTGATTGCCGAAAATCAAGCAAGCGCTGACGCGAAAGTGTCTGAGGCGGCCCAAATCCTTAGCAACACGCGATACGCCGAAGGGTTGGCCAAACAAGTGGAGCAGATGCAGGCGTTCGGGAAAGAAATCGATAGTCGGCTCATTCGGGCCGGCCAGTTAGGGATTAATCTGCAATATTTTTATAAGTTAGAGGCGGAGAGCCAGGTTAAGTTGCTGGATGTGCGCCAGGGTCTTCCGCCTAAAGTTAGTAAAGGGCTTTATCTGGGCATTCCTTACACCCTATCGGTACAAGGGTCATTCAAGCAGGTGGTCTTCTTTTTGCAGCATTTGGAAAATGGGCCACATTTTTGCCATTTCACCGCAGCCACTTACAGTAAGGCGGCTAGCGCTGGCGTCGATGCTCCCGGTGGCGCGGCCGGTGGCGTGACCCTCAATCTTACCCTCGAATTACTCGGTTTGCCATGATCCCATCTATTTCTAATTTATCCCGATGGGTTTTTGTTCTAGCCGCGGCCGCGAGCCTCGTGGTGGCTCAAGCTGACGAGGCTGGTGTGCTTAGCCCTAGCAAGCGGCAGGAAATATTGGATAAAGGTAAACAGCTTTTAGCGACCAAGGAGATTGCTGCCCCAGAAGCGGATCCATTCTATTATACTGAATTAGGGACAAATAACGAAAAGGTGACGGCCTCAGAAATTGCGGAGCTCGCGGCTGGGGCCAAAAAATCTAGCGGACCCTTGACGGGGCGAGATAAGCTTCAGGCGATTGCGATGGGGCTTAAGCCAACTTTTTTTATGCGAGGCGGTGAGCCGACGCTTCTTATCGGCTCAAAAAAAATATCTATCGGGGGCATTATGACGGTCACCGTTGAAGGAGCTAAATACACTCTCGAGATCGTTTCAATTAACCCCCCGGACTTCACTCTTCTTCTCAATCACGAGCAATTTACTCGGCCCATTAAATAAATATCTCCTATATGAATATTCTACGCTTGGTGCTCATCGCGATTTTTCTCAAGTCTGGCTGTCTGGCGGCATTGGCCCAGTCGGTCACTCCTTCCGCAAATTCGGCCCTCATCGAATCATCGCCAAAAATAGACCCAGCTGCGCCCGTCAGGACTGCGGCCAGTCGTGATAAGGATACGCTCTCGGTTGATTTTCCTGATGAAGATCTGAAAACAATTCTCCGTAATGTCGGGGATCTTTTTGAGCTTAATCTCGTGGTGCCCGACACCCTCGTTGGGAAAACTTCCATCAAATTGCGGGATGTGACTTGGCGACAGATTTTTCACGTCGTCCTATCGCCGGTTGGTTACTCCTATATCGAAGAAGGTAATATCATTAAAATTGTTAGCAACGAGCGCCTAAATGATGAGCCCTCATTAACGGAAGTTTTCATCCTCAACAACGCCAAGGCCTCGGATATCAAACCGACGATTGATGGCCTGGTTAATGGTAAGGATGGAAAAATTGTAATCGACACCCGCAGCAACTCTTTGGTGATCACGGAGCGGCCTTCCCAGTTGAAGCGCATCGCTTCTATTATTGAACAACTCGATAAGGCCACGGATCAAGTGATGATTGAGTCCAAATTTGTTGAAGTAACGGATCGTGATATCCGTAATATCGGAGTTAATTGGGCGTCGCTGCAGGGCCTGCAACTGGGTGTCAGCGGGGTCAATCAGACTTGGGATCGCGGTCGCGGTCAAACCTTGGGGGACGACGTCCAGATCACGGGGGTCACGGGCAATGGGGCTACGTCCCAAAATTCTAACGGAACCAGTAGCACAAATACGAGTGGCACCAACGCGAGTGTGACTAATGGTACGTCGGGCAGCACGGCTAACGGCACGACTGCTAGCACTGGGGCTGGCAATGCCATTGTCTATGCAACTACACCTACTTCGATTGATTCGGCAAACGGAGTTTATGCTACCGCGACGATTAATCCAGCTACGGGAGCCGTCAGTGGATTGCCCGCATCGGTTGCCGCGGGCACCGGGGTAGCTAATTACGTGGCGCCAGTGGTAACCGCAGGGACCCCGCCGACTGTCACTCCAGCAACTTTCACCAGTGTTAATACTTTTAATGGTACCAATGCTAACGGTACCACCGCCAGCACTGCCAATGGGACGACGAGTGCAACCAGCAATGGCACCACCGGCACAACGGGTCGAACAGTTACCGATGCGGTGGCCAATACGCTGAGTAATTCAGCCACAAATGCGGTTAATTCTCTGATCGGTCTCACTAATTCTGGTTCCACTAATCGCCTCGCTTCGGCGGTTTTCTCCTCTTCCGATTTTAATGTTATAGTTTCCGCGCTGAAGCAGCAAAACAACAGCAAGGTCGTATCAAATCCTACGATTGTCACCCTGAACAACACGGAAGCAGTCATTAATATTGGCCAAGAGTTCCCCGTGCCGAGTTATACCTATAACGAGCAGCGTGGGTCGTTTGAGGTTTCCGGTTTTACCTACAAGCCCATCGGCATTATCCTGAAGGTTACTCCCCAGGTAAACGCGCGTGGCGTCATCAAGCTCGCGTTGGAGCCAGAGGTTAGCATCCAGAACGGATCCACTTCGTTTGGTGGCGCCGGCGGCGCGCAGATTCCGATTATTGGAACGCGCAAAGTCAAAACCCAGGTTTCTTTGAAAGATGGTTACACCATGGGCATCGGCGGCCTCATCAGCAGCGCGACCAGCCATGGCGGGACCAAGGTTCCTATTCTGGGCGATATCCCGTTGTTGGGCCGGTTATTTTCTTCCAAATCAGTTAATGATGAGGCGACGAATCTTCTGATCTTCATCACAGCTAAGACTGTGAGCGCTGATGGGGCTTCGCCCGAAGAAGTGTTCGATCCTCGCGCAGTGCAGGCGATTGGCATGAGTCGGGAGGATATGCCCGGCAATCGGACGCCCAAGGGCGCCGATATGTTTGCGCCGGCCTCAGCTAATAAAAAATAAGGGTAGCTTGTTTTAACGACCCTCAACCGGTGGCCACCCCACCGGTTTTTTTATGAATAGTTGGGTTGGGGCTTGGCTATTTTCAAGGTATTCGCGGTTCAGTCTTTTCGGATTTTGCGCCCCAAGGTGAACGATAATATTTGTTAGCCATTTCTGCGGTCGTGTTTAAATTTTGGGCAATGGCTGGACCCTTGACCTCATCCCCAACGCCGCAACCCCCGCGCGATTTTCAGGAGCTTTTCCATCACGTGAGCCCGCAGATGGCGGCGCTTGATGTTTTCATGCGCGACCAGGTCGAGCGTTTTGAACCGGAGATTCGCTCGATGGCGGCTTACTGCCTAGATACGACGGGTAAACGCTTGAGGCCAACCTTGGTTTTTATTTGTGGCTGGCGCGGGGTCGGGGTGGTGGCCGACGAGTTGGTCCGCGTTGCCGGGGTACTCGAGATGGTGCATCTCGCCACCTTGGTGCATGACGATATCATGGATCGGGCAGACCTGCGTCGGAATCGCCAGACGGCCTCGCGTAAGTTTGGTCCTGATGCGGCCGTATTATTGGGGGATGCGCTTTTTTCTCAGGCCCTGCACATTGCCGCACAATTTCCTACGACGGAAGTTTGCCGGCTGGTGTCAGAGTCTACGCGGAAGGTTTGCTCGGGAGAAATCATGCAAACGCTGCGGCGGCGGGATATTAATATCTCGCTCGCCGATTACCGCCGCATGATCGACTTAAAGACCGCCGAACTATTCCGGGTTTCTTGTCTCCTTGGGGCGCGCCTTGGTGGCTACGCCGCTGACTTCGTGGCGGCGGCCGATCGGTTTGGTCATCATCTCGGCATTGCTTATCAAATCTATGACGATCTTGCCGATTTTGTTGGCGAGGAGCAACGGATTGGCAAAACGCTTGGCACTGATTTGGCGACCGGCAAACTAACCTTGCCCTTGATGATGCTGTTGGAGCGAGTGTCAGCCCCCGAGCGAGCCGCTATCGTGGCCGCTTTGCTGGGGGGGCAGCCTTTAGGATTGGCCGCGAGCCGGCAGCGTATGAAGGAAATGGATGTTGCGGCTGCCGTCCGAGGGGCGATTGAGGATGAGCTTGATTTCGCGATTGCTGGTTTGAAACCCTATGCGGACTTAGCTCCGGTTCCCTTCATGTTGCAGCTGGCTGATATGTTGCGCCATCAGGTGGCTGCACTGGAAACGGCCTCGATTGCTGGATAATTTCGATTGCTTGGCTCTTTAGCCAATTTAAGCTGTCTTTCCTCGAGATGAATCTGTCTAAGGTTTTCACCAAGGCTATCATCACCTCCCCTGAGCGTCAGCAGGAGGCGGATGCTGATTTATCCATCGTGAAACGGGTCCAAGCCGGGGAGGTTGCGGCCTTTGATCAGCTGATTCTTAAATATCGAGAGCGGGTTTTTGGTATTATTTACAATCTGACCTCGAATCGTGAAGATGCTTCCGATCTTACCCAGGATGCCTTTATTAAGGCTTTTCAGTCCATCAACCGATTCCAGGGACATTGTTCTTTCTTTACGTGGCTTTACCGGATCGCAGTGAATGGAGCCCTTAGCCACCTGCGCAAGAATCGGTTACGCACTTTTTTTAGTCTAGAGAAGCTGCATGAAGATGGCGCAAATGCTCAAATCCTTGATCAGCTGACAGATAAGAAAGGGGCTGATCGGGGGACTTATCTGAAAGAGCTTCAGGAAAAATTGAACGAAGCGCTCCAAAAATTGTCTATCCCGCACAGAACAGTGATTACCCTTTTTGAAATAGATGGCCTAGGCCACGCCGAAATCGCCGAAATTATGGGCTGCACCGAAGGGACCGTCCGTTCTCGGCTCCATTACGCCAAGCAGTTTCTCCAGGGAGAAATGAGCAAGTATCTCAATTCTTAATTTTCGCATGCCCCACTTGAAGCAACGCCCTAAAGTCACTATTGAGGATCTGATCCGCCTTAAACGAGATGAGCGTCCCGAGGCCGCCTTTTGGATTAATTTTGACCATGAACTGCGCCAGAAGCAGCTGACGGCTTTGCTCAAAAAACGGGCTTGGTGGCAGGAGTTGCCGCAGTTGCTCATGCGGCGTGCTTATCTGCCAGTCGGGGCTACCGCGATTCTTGCGTTCACTTTTGTCTCGGTTAAATATTATGGACCAACCCAAGTCACGGCGTTGGTTTCTGCGCCGGTTCAGCAAAGTCAGGTCGCAGCAGATCCTGTGGTCGCTAATCAAGCCGTGAGTTCGCCGCTCGCTAATCGCAGTCCAATAATCACGGCTGTTCTCGAGGCTCGCCCCACTGAGGTGACCGACTCAACTGGTTTACCTGAGTCGATCGAGCTCATGCCGCGGCAGACTCGCGCGGCCGCTACGGAGACGCCTTCGGCGCAGACCATAGCGGCTAATCTTGCTAGCTTTGAGCTGACTGAGCCGGAGCTGGTAAATTCTGTGCGCGGGAGTCGTCTCAGCCCTGCCGCTCGGATCCAGAGCGTCGATTTGGTCGTTTCTGAGTTAGCCTCAGTGCCAACCAATGCCTCCATGCGGAGTCGAATTCTCGCGCAGTATGCTGACCGTCCGCTTAGTCGTGAACCGAGTGCTCCTGAAATCGTCCGGGAGCGGCTCGCTCGTCGTCTGGGTAATACTGACATTACCGATCGTCTTAATCGCATCGGTTTGAGGGGCGATCAAGTATCGTTGGGTGTGACCCTACGGCTTTAACGGTCGTTCAACCCGCCTTTGCTGGCGGGTTTTTTTATGAAGCGCGCCGGTTGATTTGCGCTCATCGTGCGACCGCGATTGAGAGGCCTTTTTGCTCGATGGCTTTACTTCTCTGGCACGCAAATGCCACAGGTATTCACAAAGAAATCGGTGCCTTTGTCATCGACCAAAATGAAGGCGGGGAAATCTTTTACCGTGATCTTCCAAATGGCCTCCATGCCGAGTTCAGGATAGTCGATCACTTCTACTTGAGTGATATTATCCTGAGCGAGAATAGCGGCGGGCCCCCCAATGCTGCCTAAATAAAAGCCGCCATGTTTTTTGCACGCCTCGGTCACCGCCTTGCTCCGATTGCCTTTCGCTAGCATGATCAAGGAGCCGCCGTACGATTGGAAAAGATCAACATAACTATCCATGCGTCCAGCCGTGGTGGGGCCAAATGAGCCTGAGGCCATGCCAAGGGGAGTTTTCGCCGGACCCGCGTAATAGATTGGGTGATTTTTGGCGTAGTCTGGCAGGCCCTGACCGGCGGCGAGGCGGTCTTGCAATTTGGCGTGAGCGCTATCGCGCGCCACAATGAGCGTGCCCGTCAGGGCCACCCGAGTGGTGACAGGATGTTTTGCCAGTTCTGCTAGGATGGCCGGCATCGGTTGGTTGAGATCGATGCGCACAAAATTATCATCCTTAAAAGTCCGCAATTCAGGGGGGATAAAACGCCCGGGATTAGTTTCCATCTGCTCAATAAAAATACCGTCCGCCGTAATTTTTGCTTTTATATTACGATCGGCGCTGCAGGACACGCCCAGCCCCACAGGGCAACTAGCTCCATGGCGAGCGAGGCGAATTATGCGTACATCAAGGGCGAAGTATTTCCCCCCAAACTGAGCCCCAACGCCGCTTTGCTGAGCAATTTTGAGCACTTTGTCCTCCATCGCTATGTCGCGAAAGGCGCGCCCGTGTTCGTTACCGGTCGTGGGTAGCGCATCGAGATACTTAGTTGTGGCGAGCTTGAGGGTTTTTAAGCAGGCCTCGGCGCTGGTGCCGCCAATGACAAAGACAAGATGATAGGGCGGGCAGGCCGAGGTGCCGAGGAGCGCCATTTTTTCGGTAAAAAATTTCTCCAGGTTTTTTGGATTCAGGAGCGCTTTGGTTTCCTGGAAGAGGTAAAGTTTGTTGGCCGAGCCGCCGCCCTTGGCGACAAAAAGGAATTCATATTTATCACCTTCGGTCGCCACGAGATCGATTTGCGCAGGTAAGTTGGTGCCCGTATTGACCTCCTTAAACATATCTAACGGGGCGACCTGAGAGTAGCGTAGGTTTTCCGCCGTATAGCATTCATAGACCCCGCGCGCGAGTTGGGCGGCGTCGTTGCTATCGGTCCAAACTTGTTGGCCTTTCTTAGCAAAAATGGAACAGGTGCCGGTGTCTTGGCACATCGGCAAAATACCGCGCGCGGCGATCTCGGCATTTTTGAGTAAAGTCAGGGCTACATAACGATCGTTAGCGGATGCTTCCGGATCGGTTAAAATTGCCGCTACTTGCGCTAAATGCTTTGGGCGCAGGAAAAAATTAGTATCATGAAACGCTTCGCGGGCGAGATAGGTCAAAGCCGCGGGGGCTACCTTGAGGATGGACTTTCCCTCAAAGGTCGTGGTCGTGATGCCGTCGCTGGAAAGCTGACGATAGACGGTATCATCGGGGCCGAGCGGCAGGGGATCTTGGTAGACGAAAGGCGGCGTAGGCATAGGGCGATTGCCACTAATCAACTCAATGCCCCAGTATTCGCAATCTTGAACCTCGGCTAGCGGGCCTTACAAAATCTTAAGCTTCGGTAAATCTTGCACGTCGATGTAGCCGACGGGTTTTTGCTCAGCATCCAGCGCGATGAGATCAGAAATTCGATATTGCTGAAATATTTTGAGCGCTTCTACCGCGAGGACTTGGGCGGAGATCGTGCGCGGCTGGCGCGTCATGAATTTTTGCACGGAAGTTTTAAGAAAATCAGCGCCGCCATGCAGCGCGCTGCGTCGGAAATCGCCATCGGTAAAGATGCCCGTCATGACGCCATTGGCATCAACTAAGGCCACGGCGCCCGCTTTGGCTTTAGTCATGGCAAAGATGGCCGCTTGCACGGTCGTGGTATTTTCGGGCAGAACGGGACAAGCCTCGCCGGTCCGCATGATATCTTTGACGCGCAGCAGAAGGGTCATCCCGAGGGTTCCGGCGGGGTGATATTTAGCGAAATCTTCTCGGGTTAAGCCCCGGCTCTCCAGTAGCACCATGGCTAAGGCGTCGCCGAGCGCGAGGGCGGCGGTCGTGCTGGCCGTTGGGGCCAAGGCGAGGGGGCAGGCTTCGCGTGGGGCTTGGTAAATGAGCCGGTAATTAGCGCCGCGCGCCAGTTCGCTTTCGGGGGACCCCGTCAGCGCCACGGTCAGGAGGCCAAATTTTTCGAAAAGGGGCAAAAGTTGTAGGACTTCCGCGCTGGCGCCGCTGTTACTTAATAAAATAGCCAGATCGCCCGCTGCGCATAGGCCAAGATCGCCGTGGCGGGCTTGGGTGGGATCAAGAAAACAAGCAGGCACTCCGGTGCTGTTAAAAGTGCCGGCTAATTTCTGGGCGATGTGGGCATTTTTCCCCACCCCCGAGATGATGAGTTTATGGCCGGTGGCGACGACTGCTTCCACCGCCCGCACGACCTTAACGAAAT
The DNA here is from genome assembly GCA_903906135.1 of uncultured Verrucomicrobiota bacterium. Taxonomy (GTDB): domain Bacteria; phylum Verrucomicrobiota; class Verrucomicrobiia; order Opitutales; family Opitutaceae; genus Lacunisphaera. The sequence continues at coordinate 23,948 of CAIVJE010000003.1, forward strand.
CTTCATTCAGGGCGGTGGCGGTGGCGTCAAGGGCCTCACGTTCAATGGCAAGGCATTGACGGGCTTGCGCGAGAAGAGTAGCGGAATCTAGGGGCATCAAAAACTTGTGTTGGGAGGGGGCACCGCCAAACCTAGGCAACGTCCCTTGCCGTTCAATTCATTTCCAATCGTGTTACGTTTTACGCCTCAGCTTCGTTTTCTGTGCTTCCTGTTACTGGGCGGGTTAACCATGGAGTGGGCGGGTTGCAGTGGTAGTGAGCGGCTTTCTTATGCGACGGAAGTGGATGAGCCAGCCTATCGTGAAGGCCAAGCGTTGCTTAAATCCGGTCGCTGGCAGGAGGCGCTCAATGCCTTTCTCAAGGTCATCGATCGGCGCGGGGAGGATGCCGCAGAATCGCACTTGGAGCTGGGCTTACTTTATTTACAGCACATCAACGATCCGCTGTCGGCCATTTATCATTTCCGCAAGTACCTCGCTTTGCGCCCCAACAGCCCACAAGCCGCGTTGATTAAGCAACGGATTGATGCCGCCACCCGGGAATTTGCCCGGACCCTACCGGCGCAACCCCTGGAAAATAAATTGCAGCGCATCGATCTCGTGGCGGCGCTCGATCGGCTCAAGCAGGAGAATGGGGCCCTGAAGCAAGATCTCGCTGACTTAAAAGCTAACCGGAGTGAGGCGGCCCAGACGTCCCCCGCTGAGGTTGACCGCGCAGCCACGCCCGCGGCATCCGCTAATTTTAATTTTGCAGCGGAGAACACTCCGATTGTGCGGACTAGGCCGGGCCCGAGCGCAGGGCCGCGCTCAAATGGGGTTACCCCTAAAACAAATGCTGCCCCCGGGGCTCGGACTACCACTCAAGTTAAGCCGGTGGTCGCGGCTCCAGCTAATCAGGCTGCCGGGGTGCGCCAGCACACGGTCAAAGCCGGTGACACCTTATTTAAGCTCGCGCAGCAATACTATGGCAACCGGGCTAAATGGCGCGATATCTACTCAGCCAATCGGAATCTGATGAAGAGCGAGTCTGATTTAAAGGCCGGGATGATCTTAAAAATTCCCTAAGAACAAAAAATTTTCGCCGTTGAGGCGAAGCCGCCGGCCCAGCGCCTTCTACGGCCGGCCGGTTAAGCGCTAATCCGTATACTCCGCCCAACTTGAACTGGTTTCAGTGATGCGCACACGCTCGACCCGCACGGTCGCCGCAATGGCAAAATCACCTTGTCGGTTGGTCCCCGCCAGAGCGCGAGCCAGCTCAGCATAGATTGTTTGCGCCATCACCTCGGTGGTGGGATCGGTGTGCGCGAAAGGGATCAGGCGCTCACCGTGCTTGGCTTGGTAGAAAGCAAAATTAGGATCATCGGTATTGACGGCCAGGGCGTGATCCCAGCTATCGAGAAAAGCCTGGAGGGCTAATTTCACGGCCTTGAAGTCACAGACCATATCGTTCGCATCAAGCGTGTCTGCCGCTAGGACAACTTCTACACGCCGACTGTGGCCGTGAGGGAAGCGGCATTTCCCGGGGTGCTTTGAAAGAATATGGCCGCTTTCAATTTCGAAAATTTTGCCGATTCGATAAGTCATAACTTAAACAGTTTTAGAAAATCCCCCGGGGCGTTTGGCCAGGTGAGCATCAAAGCGCATCGCGATGATGCGCAGAAAAAGTCGGCCCAAGGCAGTAACGGCGAGGCCTTGGGGCTGGCGAACGAGCAACTGGTCGTTTTCTAAATCAGCGAGCGAGGCTAATTCAGTCGCGTAAGTAGTGGCAAAATCAAGTCCGAGACGCCGGGAGAGTTGGGCGAAATTAATTTCTTTTCCGCACATAATGTCTGAGATGATCAGGCGGCGGCGCCGGTCGTCGTCACTCAGCAAGTAGCCGCGTTCAATGGGCAGTCGGCCCGCTTCGAGGGCGGCTATGTAGTTGGGTAAATCTTTATGGTTTTGCCGAAATGCGCCGGCGGTTTCAGAAATTGAAGACATGCCAAAGCCGTAGAGTGAGGCCCCGGCCCGAGTGGTATAGCCTTGGAAATTGCGGTGGAGGGTGCCTTCGGCGAAAGCGAGGGCGAGTTCATCATTCGGCCGAGCAAAATGGTCCATCCCGATCTGGACATAACCAGCTGCCGTCAATTTCTCGACTGCGGTCATGAGCATGGCGAGCTTCGCTTCGGTGGTGGGCAGCTGGGCGCGATCATCAAAGATTTTTTGCGCCGGCTTGATCCATGGAACATGCGCGTAGCTGAAGACCGCCAAGCGATCAGGGTTGAGGGCGATAATCTCATCAAGCGTCTGGGTGAAAGTGGCGGCGGTCTGGAGTGGGAGCCCATAGATCAAATCGACGCTGATTGATTGAAAGCCCGCTTCGCGAAGCCAAGTAATGGCTTGGGCGGTTTGTGCTAAGGGCTGCCAGCGATGCACAGCGAGCTGCACCTCGGGGTTGGTATCTTGTACTCCTAGAGACGCACGATTGCAGCCGAGTCGGCGAAAGGCTTCGACATGCGCTTTAGTCAAACGGCGCGGATCTATTTCCACCGAATTTTCAGCATCGGGGTCGAATTTGAAGTGCCGATGAATCGCGGCCGCTAAGCGATCGATTTCGGCCGGGGGCAAAAAGGTGGGCGTGCCACCGCCAAAGTGCAGCTGGGTGACGGGTCGAGCCGCATTAAGGAGAGGGGCGGTGAGGGCTAATTCTTTTTCAAGCCAAGTAACGTATTCTCCGGCAGACGCTAGTCGCTTGGTTATGACGGTGGTGCATCCGCAATACCAGCAGAGCGTCTCGCAGAACGGTAGATGAAAGTAGAGAGAGAGCGGTCCTTCTGCTGGCGGCGAGGAGCCCGCGGATAAGTTGCGATTATCGTGGGCAATTTCGGCCAACAGCGCCGATCGATCAATCGACTCTGAAAATTGTGGAGCCGTCGGATAAGAGGTATAGCGAGGGCCGGGAATATTATATTTCCGGACAAGTTCGAGCGCAGGCGCGACCGAGGCTTGGACGGTGTTGCGTGGTGACACCATAAGGCAGCCATCATAGCCAAATGGAGTGGGCGCGACTACGCATATCTTGTCTAAGATTGGGCAGGGCTTGAGGGCGAGCGGTAGGGCCTGTCCACGCGATCGCTAAAAGTCAGAGGGTTAACCGGCAAAAAATTTCTGAATCTTCTGCAAGGTAGCCACGAGGCGTTCGATCTCCGCTTCGGTATTGTAGAGATAAAAACTAGCGCGAGAAGTTGAGCTAAGTCCCAGTTTACGCATCAGCGGCTGGTTGCAGTGGTGGCCGCCGCGTAAAGCGACGCCTTCCTGGTCAGCCATAGTTACGACATCATGGGCGTGCACGCCGGGAAGATCGAAGCTGATAACGCCGCTGCGATGGTGCGCTGGCCCCAGCATGCGAATGCCAGGAATTTCGCTGGCGAGACGAGCATAGGCGAGGGCGGCGAGTTTCTCATCGTGTTGGGCGATCGCCTCGCGGCCGAGATCGTCGAGATAGTCCATGGCCCGAGCGAGCGCAATGACGTCCGCAATATTGGGAGTGCCGGCCTCAAATTTTTGGGGGGCAGGGGCCCATTTGCTTTCAAAGTATTCTACGTTGGAGATCATGCTACCGCCGCCGCGATAGGGTGGCATGGCCTCGAGTAAGGCTTTGCGGCCGTAGAGCAGGCCGACCCCGGTTGGGCCGCACATTTTATGGCCCGAGACGGCGAGAAAGTCGCAATCCATGGCACGGACATCGATCGGCATGTGCCCAGCGCTCTGCGCGGCATCGATGACGGAAATCGCGCCAACTTTCTTTGCGGCAGCGCACAGCGCGGCCGCGGGGTTGATGACGCCGAGTGTATTGGAGACATGCGTGAACGCAAAAATCTTCACCTCGGGTGTGAGGACTTGGGCCAGCTGCGTGAGGTCGAGCAGGCCAGTGTCGCCGGCGACGACGGGTAGATAACGCAGCTTGGCGCCGGTGCGCTGCGCGAGTAGCTGCCAGGGCACCATGTTCGAGTGATGCTCCATTTCCGTCAGGAGGATGATGTCACCCGCCTTGAGGTTTTTATCGCCCCAAGCATTTGCCACGAGGTTAATGCTGTCGGTCGTCCCAGCGGTGAAGACGATTTCCCCCGGTTCGGTGGCATTGAGAAATTTAGCGCTACGTTCCCGGGCCGCTTCGTAGGCAAAAGTAGCCCGCATCGAAAGGGTGTGAATGCCGCGGTGAACGTTGGCGTTATCGCGTTGGTAATAATTCACCAACGCATCGATGACGCACTGGGGTTTTTGCGACGTGGCCGCATTATCAAGGTAGACGAGCGCTTGACCGTTAACTTGTTGGTTAAGGATGGGGAAATCAGCGCGCAGATTCTGCCAAGCGGGATTCATGTGATTTTAGTCGCTTGGCTTTTCGGTGGTGGCGGGTTGCGCGTCGCCTTTGGCGGCATTAAGGGCCGCATGCCAGCCGAGGGTGGCGCACTTAATCCGAGCGGGGAATTGATGAACACCGGCGAGGGCCGCGAGATCGGACATATCATCTTCCACGACCTTTCCGGTGGTGACCATCTGGTGTAGATTGGCGTAAATTGCTTCGGCCTCGGCGATGGTCTTGCCCTTGAGGTTGACGGTCATGAGGGAAGCACTGGCTTTGGAGATGGCGCACCCACTCCCTTGGAAACTGACATTGCTGATCCGGTCACCGTCGAGTTGCACATAGACGGTGATCTGATCGCCACACATCGGATTGTTGCCACTCCCAACGCGGTTGGCGCTGGGCAGCACGGAGTAATTCCGTGGGCGGCGGTTGTGGTCTAGAATGACGGACTGATAGAGGTCAGTGAGATCTTGCATCGACGAGTGACGTGAACGGCAGAGACTACGTGGCTGGTCTCGTTTGGCAAACAGAGTTTGTGTATGTGGGTGGATTGTTCTCTCGGTCGTGGGCGATTAATTAATGGCCGGTGCGCTGGGCCGGCAGAGTGGGGTGTAATTTTGGCATTGGCCGATGGCCTTTGGGCTGGTTGGTTGGCGCAGACTTAGGTCAGGAATTTTTCACCCACTCTGCTTATTCAACCCCACTAGCGCTATGGAACGTTCTATCCGCACTTTCATCTTAACTGGTTTGCTGGCCCTGATCGCGGCTGGTTGGTCATCGGCTCCCGCTTATGCGGTTGAGCCGCATTATGAGGCCAACTGGGCTTCGCTTGATGCGCGTCCGATGCCGGAGTGGTTTCGTGATGCTAAATTTGGGGTATTCATTCACTGGGGCGTCTATTCGGTGCCGGCCTGGGGTAAAGTGGGTCAGTATGCCGAATGGTATGGAAATTACATCGCGAGCTCCAAACCGGAGCATGCGGTGTGGCGTGAATATCATGCCAAAAACTATGGCGCTGATTTTCCCTATAAAGATTTCGCCCCCGCGTTTAAGGCGGAGTTGTTTGATGCACGGCAGTGGGCGGATATTTTCGCCCGCGCGGGGATTAAATATGTCGTGCCCACTTCCAAGCATCACGAAGGCTTCGCGCTTTGGCCCAGTGCTGAGGCCAGCCGGACTTGGGGCCGGCCTTGGAATGCGCTGGAGGTTGGGCCCAAGCGAGATTTGCTCGGCGAGCTCGCTACGGCTACCCGTGCGCGGGGTTTAAAGTTCGGATTTTATTATTCACTTTATGAATGGTTCAACCCGCTTTGGCTCAAAGATCGCGCCCGTTATGTGGATGAGCATATGACGCCGCAATTCAAAGACGTGGTGACCCGTTATGCCCCGGATATTATTTTTGCGGACGGGGAGTGGGACATGCCGTCCGCTGATTGGAAAAGTGAAGCCTTACTCGCGTGGCTATTTAACGAATCGCCCTCCCGTGCGGAGGTCGTGATTAATGATCGTTGGGGTAAGGAGAGTCGCCACAAGCATGGCGGTTATTGGACGACCGAATATGCCGCTGGGTTAAAAGATGGCGCTCACCCTTGGGAGGAGAGTCGTGGGATGGCGCACTCTTATGGTCTTAATCGAGCAGAACGCGTAGATGACTACCGGCCATCGCGAGAATTTATTTTGGTGCTCATCGATCTGGTCAGCCGCGGCGGTAATCTTCTTTTGGATATTGGGCCGGCGGCTGATGGCACCATTCCTCCCCTGATGGAGCAACGGTTGCTGGAAATTGGCGACTGGCTCAAGGTCAACGGGGAAGCTATTTACGGTACCCGCACAGCGGGCCGCTCGTGCCAATGGACGGAGGGGTCGCAACCTAAGCAGGAATACGGCGAATTTTTTGTTAAATATAATCTGCTCGACCAAGTTGGCCAGCAACCACGGGCTGGCATGGCGGTGAAGCAGGTGTTTTTCACCAAGAAACCTGACGCGCTCTATGCGATTAGTATTGGTTGGCCTGGTGCGCAGTTGGTGTTGCGCGATGTGACGGTGCCTCCTGGGGCAATCGTTACGATGTTAGGCGTGCCCGGTGCGCTCACGACGAGCGTCAATGGGACCACGCTGACGATCACCACGCCTCGACTTGAGCCAGACGCGGCGCCGTGTCAGCATGCCTTTGTTTTTAAAATTACGGGGGCGACGGTCAGCGCCGAAAAGTAAGCGGCCAGGGATCGAATTTTCTGGGGGGCTAAACTTGGCTGAATTCCCCGAAAATACTCCTCTCATGGACGCTGCGCGTTGAATGACCATGATTCGCGCTAACGCCATTTAACTTCGTCAAATGGCGGAGAGGGAGGGATTCGAACCCCCGGTAGGCTTGCGCCTACACGTGCTTTCCAAGCACGCGCATTCGACCACTCTGCCACCTCTCCGTGACTGGCCTAAGGGTCGATTTAAGTTAAAACTCGACGCCGCGGTCAACGGAAATTCCTCGGCCTTAGCAATCATTCTACTAGGACACATTTTCTAACCAAAACCTCCTTGCATGGGATAAGTGGCTTGGTAGCTTGGGTTGATTTTTTACTTAAATGGTCACTGCCAACTCCGAGCTCACGTATAACAGCAAAATAGAGGGGGACATCATCGTCACTCGGGCGGATGCGGCCATTAATTGGGTGCGGACCAACTCTATGTGGCCCATGCCCATGGGCTTGGCCTGCTGTGCCATCGAGCTCATGGCTTCGGCGGCGAGTCGCTTTGATATTGCGCGCTTTGGGGCTGAAGTGATGCGTTTTTCTCCTCGGCAAGCCGACTGCATGATCGTGGCTGGTACCGTTACTTATAAAATGGCTCCAGTGGTGCGGCGGATTTATGATCAAATGGCGGCGCCCAAGTGGGTGATTGCGATGGGTGCCTGCGCCTCCTCTGGTGGCATGTATCGTAGTTATGCTACCCTGCAGGGCGTAGATCGGATTGTGCCAGTTGACGTTTATGTCAGCGGTTGTCCGCCGCGTCCCGAGGCGCTCCTAGACGCCTTGATGAAGCTTCAGGCGAAGGTCAAACGTGAGCCCTCGGCCGCTAAGCTGCTCCATCCTTAATCTGATCTCCTGAGCGCATGACCACCGACGTCGATCTTACGACAGCCGTTAGCCAACAATTTCCCTCGGCCTCGCCGCGGGCCAGCCTCGACTGCCCCGCCTTTAATATTTTGGCCGCGGAGGTTCCTGCCATTTTACAATATCTGCGCGATGCCCAGGGCTTCGATTTTTTAACTGATTTGACCGCGATCGACTGGACGGCAGAAAAATCACCACGTTTTACGGTTATCTGGCATCTCTATTCGAGCGGGCAGCATCGCTATGTGCGGGTGGCGGCTGACTGTACGAGCGCCACCGAGCCAGTGATGCCGAGTGTGACCGGATTATGGGCGGGGGCCGATTGGCATGAGCGGGAGTGCTACGATATGTTTGGGATTATATTTACGGGGCATCCTGATTTACGCCGAATTTTGATGTGGGATGGCTATCCTTATTTTCCACTGCGCAAAGAATTTCCGTTGGCTGGATTACCCGCGGCGCTGCCTGATGCAGAAATTTCCGCTGAGACCGGCGCCGGCGTCATTGCTGCCCCGATGATGGGCGGCCCCTTTGTGGCCATACCAGGTCAACCCATGAGCGCGGCCGAACCCCGCGCCAAAGATGAAGCGTGGAGTGAGCATTCCGAGAAAACTGTGTAAACCTCATGGCCACCGATTTTTCCTATCCTGATGCTGCCGCCAAAGCGGCGGCCTTGCCCAAAGAGTTTGGGCCAGAAAAAATGTCGCTATCGATGGGGCCGTCCCATCCGTCCACTCACGGCGTGCTGCGCATCCAGTTTGAACTCGATGGCGAGATTGTGACTAAGGCTGATCCGGTGATTGGCTATCTGCATCGCGGCGATGAGAAGATCGCGGAGAACATGACTTATAATCAGTTCGTGCCTTATACGGACCGGCTGGATTACATCGCGCCGCTCGCGAACAACATGGCCTATGCCATCGCGGTCGAGCGTCTGGCTAAACTGGAAGTGCCGGCGCGCTGTCAGGCCATCCGCGTGCTCACCGCAGAAATGGCCCGCGTCTCTTCCCATCTCATGGGCCTAGGCGCCTTCGGGATCGATGTCGGCGCGTGGACGGTGTTCATGTATTGTTTCGAAGAGCGCGAAAAACTCTACAAACTCTTCGAGGAGCTGACGGGCGCGCGTTTTACCACGAGCTACAGTCGCATTGGAGGTTTAGCCCGCGATGTGCCTGACGGTTGGATTCAGCGAGTGGATGCCTTCACTGACCAGTTTTTACCGATCCTTGACGAGGTGTTGTCACTGCTTTCGCGCAATAAAATCTTTCTCGATCGTACGGTGGGTGTTGGCGTCATCTCGCGGTCTGATGCCATCGCTTATGGCCTGAGCGGCCCCAATCTCCGCGGCTCGGGGGTGGCCAATGATCTCCGAAAAGACCGGCCTTATAGCGGCTACGAGCAATACGAGTTCGACGTGCCGGTAGGCGCGCAAGGTGATTGTTATGACCGTTATTTATGTCGGGGCGAAGAAATGAAGCAGTCGATTGGCATCATCCGGCAGATCGTGAAGAATTTTCCCCGTGGTGACTGGTATGCGCCAGATGCGCGCAAAATTTTTGCGCCACCGAAGGAAAAGATTCTCACCTCCATGGAGGAGCTGATTAATAATTTCATGATTGTGACCGAGGGGCCGCAGATGCCGGTGGGGGAAGTTTATTTTGAAGCGGAGAATCCTAAGGGGGCGCTCGGTTTTTATATTGTGAGTAAAGGGGGCGGGGTGCCTTACCGCATGAAGATCCGCAGTCCCTCGTTCTGTAATTTGAGCATTTTGCCTAAATTATGCGTGGGTAATTTGGTTTCCGATGTGGTCGCCATTTTGGGCTCACTCGACTTCGTGATGGGCGAGTGTGATCGCTAAAAAAACTACCGCGAATCTGACTAACTTACCCGTGATGAATCTCCAGCCGACCACGTTACAAAAAATCGACGAAGTGATCACCCATTATCCGGTGAAGCGGAGCGCGACGTTGCCGCTCTTGCACTTGATTCAGGAGGATCTGGGTTGGATCTCGCCAGAAGCGATGGAGTGGATTGCGGCGAAGCTCGAGCTGCCGCCTATCAATGTTTACGAGGTCGTTACTTTTTATCCGATGTTCCGGCAAAAGCCCATTGGCCGTCGGCATATCAAGGTTTGTCGAACGCTTTCATGCGCGCTGACGGGCGGCTATAAAGTTTGCGCAGAATTTCAAAAACAGTTCGGCAGCCAGCCGGGGGCCGTGTCCGCCGATGGCGAAGTCACCATCGATTTTGTCGAATGTCTGGCCAGTTGTGGCACGGGCCCCGTGGTGATGATTGATGATGACCTCCACGTCAAAGTGGACGTCGCCCGCGCGCAGCAACTCAGTGCTCAAATTAAAGCCGTCGCCAAAGCACGGACCACCCCATGAAAAAACATCGCCTGCTGCAAATTCCGCCGATCCGCTTCGGCGTCGTCTTAGGATTAATTAATGGCCTGATTGGTTTGCTCGTTGCACCGATCATCTTGCTTGCTGGTGGGGTGATTGCGGCCACGGAGGCGCCGAGGCTGCTGGGCATTCCTTGGCTATTTGTGGGCGCGGGGGCGCTGTTCATGCCGCTGATTCATGCCGTGGGTGGTTTCCTTGTGGGGCTCTTGCTCGCGATGGCCTATAATTTTGCCGCGCGTTGGACGGGCGGCATAGAATTAGTCTTGGAGGAAAAGCCCTAAGTGGTCGTCCCTGTTCGATATTATTTAAAAGCTAACTTTGCGCATGCCTGCTCCTGACCAACACCGCTTAATTTTTGCTCATATCGATGAGCCCGGCTACAGCCCGGACCTCGCTTGCTATCAACAGCATGGTGGCTACGCCGTGATGAAGCGCGCGTTTGCGCGTAAACCCGAAGAATTAATCGACGAAGTTAAGCGCTCCGGACTGCGCGGGCGCGGTGGCGCTGGTTTCCCTTGTGGTGTCAAATGGAGTTTAGTCGATCGCAAGAGCGGCAAGCCGATCTATTTAATCGTTAATGCCGATGAATCGGAGCCTGGTACTTTTAAGGATCGTTATATTATTCATCAAGATCCGCATCAATTATTGGAGGGCACGCTCATTGCTTGTTTTGCCAATAACGTGAAGCAGGCGTATATTTATATCCGCGGCGAGATGCCGCTCGGTGCGCGGATTTTAGAAAAGGCCATCGCCGAAGCGCGGGCGGCTAATCTGGTCGGGCCTAATATTTTGGGTACGAGCTACAGCTGCGAAATTTATGTGCACCGCGGCGCTGGCGCCTACATTTGCGGCGAGGAGACCGGCTTGATCGAATCGCTCGAGGGCAAACGGGCCAATCCGCGGATTAAGCCGCCTTACTTTCCTGCCGTGCTGGGTCTTTATCAGTGTCCCACGATCGTGAACAACGTCGAGACACTCTGTCATGTTAAGCATATCGCGGATATGGGCGGGGAGGCGTACACTAAAATTGGCACGCCCAACAATACGGGGACGCGTATTTTCTGCGTTTCGGGTCACGTGCAGCGCCCTGGCTATTATGAATTTGAGGCGGGAAAGATAACGCTCGGTCAATTGCTGAATGAAGTCTGCGGCGGGCCCCTGCCTGGGCGCACGTTCAAGGCGGTTATTCCCGGCGGATCTTCCGCAAAAATTCTGCGCTTCGGCGAACGCTTTAAAGGCAAGCGCAAGGTCGGCGCGGAGCTGGTCGACTACGATTGGGGCGTCGAGGATGTCCCCATGGATTTTGATTCGCTGGGCATGATCGGCACCATGGGCGGCTCCGGTGGGGTCATCGTGATGGATGATTCGGTTAATATGGTCGAGGCCTTGGCTAATATTAATGCTTTTTACGCGCACGAGAGTTGTGGGCAGTGCACGCCGTGTCGCGAAGGTTCACTTTGGATGAAAAAAATTACGACGCGGATGGTGCACGGCACGGCGCGAGCGGAAGATGCGGCGTTGCTCAAGAGCGTCGCGGATCAAATTCCCGGCCGGACCATCTGCGCTTTTGGCGAAGCCTGTTCTTGGCCGACGCAAAGCTTCCTCGCGAAATTTGGTGATGAATTTAAAAATTATGCGGAGACCAAGCAAGGGTCACCGGCTCCGGCTACCCTGATCTGAGCCGCCCCGAGACGCTTTTCTTTATCCGCAAAACTTAGCGATTAAAATATTTGCAATGATTCAGCCGCTCCCATCCGACCTCATAACCGTCAACGTTGACGGCCAGGACATCGCCGTGCCGAAGGGGACGAATATGATTGAGGCTGCTCGGCTGGCCAGTGTGGAGGTGCCGCATTATTGCTATCACCCTAAGCTGACGATCTCCGGCAACTGCCGCATGTGTCTGGTCGAAATGGGTCTGCCGGCGGTTGATCCCGCGACGAAGGCCCCGCTCATGGACCCTGCCACGGGTAAGCAAAAGATTAACTGGATGCCGCGTCCGACGATTGCTTGCGCCACGAATGCTTCCCCCGGTCTGCATATCCGCACCAACACTGCGGCGGTGCAGGATTGCCGCAACAGCGTGACAGAATTTCTCCTGATTAATCATCCGCTCGATTGTCCGATTTGCGATCAAGCGGGTGAGTGTAAATTACAGGAGCACTCGACGGCTTATGGCCGCGGCTATTCGCGCTTCGTGGAGCAGAAAAATGTTAAGCCCAAGCGCACCCAGCTCGGGCCGCGGGTCACGCTGGATGACGAACGCTGCATTCTGTGCTCACGCTGTGTGCGTTTTAGTAAAGAGATCGCGCAGGATGATGTCTTGGGCTTCATTGATCGCGGTAGTTACAGCACCCTGACGTGCTATCCGGGCAAGCAGCTCGCGAATAATTATTCGCTCAACACGGTGGATCTTTGTCCGGTTGGGGCGCTCACCAGTACCGATTTTCGCTTCAAGATGCGCGTCTGGTTTCTCAAGCAAACCCCGAGCATTGATTGCGAATCATCGGTCGGGGCCAATACCGAGGTCTGGAGTCGCGAAGGCGTGATCTACCGCATCACGCCGCGACAAAATGATGCCGTCAATGATACGTGGATGGCCGATTCTGGTCGCGTACTTTTCAAGGAGGTGTCAGCTGCTGATCGACTCACCAGCGCTTGGCTTAATGGGGTCAAGACCTCTCAGGAAAAGGCGTTGCAAGCCGCGGTAGACTTACTGAGCGTGCGCGGCGGTCGGGCTGAGTCGGGCTCGGTTAAAGGGGTGGCGGTGGTTGGTTCTGGGCGCAGTACGGTCGAGGAGCAATTTCTGACGCGAAAGATTGCGGATAAGCTTAAGGCCCCAGTGGCCCTCGTTAGTCGGGTGGGCGCGGGGGATAAAATTTTAGTTTCCGCTGATCGTAATCCGAATATCCGGGGGGCCTTAGTCACGGGGTTGATTTGCGCTTTGCCGGAGCAGAAACTTGCGGCTTTGGGTGCGGCAATCGACGCTGGTCAGGTCCAAGTGGTGCTTTCGGTCGGGGAGGACTTAATCGCGGCGGGCTTGACGGGTGCGCAGCTGGCTAAGGTGGCCGTGATTTATTTGGGCACGCACCAAAATGCTACCAGCGCAGCGGCCTCGGTGGTCATTCCCGCGCTGACCGTTTTCGAAAAAGCAGGCACGTTGGTGAATCAACAATTCCGATTGCAGAAATTTGCGCGCGCGGTCCCTGGGCTAGCCGGGATCTCTGATGATTTGGTGACGCTCAGTCATTTACTGAATGCGCTGGGTGGTGCCCCGCTGGGTTCGACGCTCGGCGCGCTTTGGCCGGTCATCGCCGCGGAAGTGAAGGTTCTCGCGCATGCCAGCTACGACACACTGCCGAGCACGGGGCTGCTGCTCGATGGCGCCCCATGGGCCGGTCTGCCATTTGTGGAAGGGGAGACGCTGCACTTTAAACCGGTTGCTGTTGTGACGGGGGTGACCTCATGAGCGCCCTCTATCAATGTTGGTTGAATCTGCCGCTGGTGCTCCAAATGGTCATCAAGGGCTTGGCGGTCATCGGCTTCATGTTTCCCTTTGGCGGTGCGTGTTCGCTGATTGAGCGCAAAGTTTCTGCGTGGATGCAGGGGCGGCACGGGCCCAATCGAGCCATACCCTTCTGGATCGCGTGGGTGCCGATCTTCGGTCCCTTGCTGCAGCGCTTGGGGGTATTCCACTTGATGGCGGATGGCGGAAAAATGTTTTTTAAGGAGGACCCCATTCCGGGGCACGTGAACAAGTTTTATTTCATCCTCGCGCCGATCGTCGCGATGATCCCGGCCTTGACCACCGTGAGCGTGGTGCCGTTTGGGGCTTACGTGGATGCCGCGGGGCAGCTCGTTCCTTTGATCTTAGCGGATGTTGATGTCGGTTTGCTGGCGGTATTTGCGGTGTCCTCTCTCGGAGTCTATGCCTTGATTTTGGCCGGCTGGGCTTCCAATTCAAAATATCCGTTCTTGGGCGGCGTGCGCGCTTCGGCGCAGCTCATTTCGTACGAGCTCTCCATGACGCTCTCCATTTTGCCGGTGTTCCTGTGGGTGAATGCGCCGGGCGGTTCCGGTACGCTTAGTCTGTTTGCCGTCGTGCAAGCGCAATCAGGCCCCTGGCATGGTTGGAGCGGCTTATGGTTTATTTTTACGATGCCGGTGGCGGCGCTGATTTTTCTCGTCTCGCTTTTCGCGGAGACCAATCGGTTGCCCTTCGATATGGCGGAGGGGGAGGCTGATCTCGTGGGTGGTTTTCATACCGAATACGGTTCGCTTAAGTGGGGGCTTTTCTTTGTCGCGGAGTATTCTCACATGCTGATTGGTTCCGGGGTGTTCGTGCTGCTTTTCTTGGGGGGCTGGAATCCGCTGCCGTGGCTGCCGCTGGCAACTTTCGCGGGCTGGCTGGGTCTGGCGGGCAATCCGCTGGTAGTTGGCGCGCTTTCCATTGTGATTTTTCTCAGCAAGGTGCTGTTCTTTGTATTCCTCTTTATGTGGGTACGCTGGACTGTGCCGCGCTTCCGTTATGATCAAGTGATGAAACTTGGCTGGCAGAAATTACTGCCGCTCGCGATTGGTAACTTAATTGTCTACGCGCTGGTCATTGCCTGGGTGCAGGTCAAAAACTAATTCTTGTCATGGCCTACGTTGTCGAACGCAAACCTCTCACCCTCGCTGAACGGCTTTATCTGCCGCAGATTTTCGCGGGCTTACGCATCACCTTAAAGCATTTGTTCGCGCCGAATGTGACGCTGCAGTACCCCGAGGAGCGCCCCGTTATTCCGCCCGGCTATCGGGGAGTCCCGACACTCGTGCGTGATCCTCAGGGGCGCGAGAAATGTGTTTCTTGCCAACTGTGTGAGTTTGTTTGTCCGCCAAAGGCGATTCGCATCACGCCGGGGGCGGTGCCCGCGGATCAGCCGGACCGGTTGCATATTGAAAAAGCACCGCAAGCCTTCGAAATCGACATGCTGCGCTGCATCTATTGCGGCCTGTGCCAAGAAGTCTGCCCGGAGGAAGCGATCTTTTTGCAGAATCAATATTCCCTGAGCGGCTACACGCGCGCGGAAATGGTTAATGATAAAGCCCGACTTTATGAGCTGGGTGGCACTTTGCCGGATCAACATTATAAATGGGACAAAAAGAAAATAGCGGCTGAGCACGGCAACACTCATTGATTCCGATGGCTAACCTCTTATTTTATTTCTTCGCTTCGCTTGCCCTCGTCAGCGCTGTGCTGGTCGTGGTGAGTAAAAATCCCGTTAACGCGGCGCTCGGTTTGCTCTTAAGCCTCGTCGGTGTCGCCGGTTTGTTTGTGCTCCTGAATGCAGCCCTCTTGGCGTTCGTACTGCTCTTGGTCTATGCTGGTGCCGTCGTCGCCCTTTTTCTTTTCATTATCATGTTGCTGGATACGCGGCCGGAACAGCAAAAGCCATTTCAACGCATGACGTTAATCGCGGCCACTCTCGGTGGGGCCCTGCTCGTCGTTGGCGTGCTTTCGTTGAATCAGCGCGCGGTCTTGACGGTGGGGGGCGCGCCCGGGACGGGGCCCACTTTAAAGCATTATGCAGAGCAACTCTTCACCACCTATCTTCTGCCGGTGCAACTCGTGGGTTTTCTACTCCTGATTGCGATGCTCGGCGTGATCGTATTAAGTAAAAAATCCGACCAAGCGGAGGAGGGGTCATGATCGTAGATCTACCGCATTATTTATTATTGAGCGCGGTGCTTTTTGTCCTCGGTTTTTTCGGGGTGCTGTTGCGCAAGAATACGTTGGTGATTTATATGTGTCTGGAGCTGATGCTCATTGCCGCAACGATCGCCTTGGCCGCCTTCTCGCACTTCAACGATACGCTCGACGGCAACGTTTTTGTTTTTTTCATCCTCACGATTGCCGCCGCGGAGGTTGCGGTTGGGCTAGCTATCATTGTCGCCCTCTTCCGGAAGCGGGGCACCGTGCAGGTGGAGGCCCTCAACCATTTGCGGCACTGATATGAATCCCGTTCACACGACTCTGCTTATTCTGCTGTTGCCGCTTTTTTCGGCGGCCGTGATTGCGTTGGGCTTGCGGCGGCAAGGGGCCTGGGCGGCGGGGCTCTCTACGGCGGTCGCTGGCGCCATTGCGATATTGTCATGGCAGCTTATTTTCAGCGGGCAGCGTAACTTCCCGGCGGCCTGGGAGTGGTTACGCCTGGGCGATTTTGTGGTCTCCCTCGGTTTTAAATTTGATGACCTCGCCGCACTGATGCTCTTCGTGGTTAGCTTCGTTGGTTTCCTGATTCATATTTTTTCGCTAGGCTACATGCGCGCTGATGCGGCGCGGGCTCGGTTCTTTGGTGGTTTGTCTATCTTTATGTTTTCGATGCTCGGCATCGTTCTGGCTGATAATTTGTTCATGATTTTTATTTTTTGGGAACTGGTGGGCTTCAGTTCCTATTTGCTCATCGGACACTGGCACGAGCGGACCGCGGCGGCGGAGGCGGCTAAAAAGGCCTTTATCGTTAATCGGGTGGGCGACTTCGGCTTCCTGCTCGGTATCATCATGTGCTACTGGAGCAACGGCACGGTGAATCTCACTGCGCTCGCGGCGCAACACGTGCCGAGTACGCTGATCGCTTTGCTGCTGTTCTGTGGCGCCGCGGGCAAATCGGCCCAGTTGCCGCTGCAGGTTTGGCTGCCGGACGCGATGGAAGGTCCCACGCCGGTGTCGGCGCTGATTCATGCGGCCACCATGGTGGCCGCCGGCATTTATCTGCTCTGTCGGATCAATGTCCTCATGGTCCCTGATGCCCTCACCGTCATCATGTGGATCGGCACCCTCACGGCGTTGTATGCAGCGCTTTGTGCCGTCGTGCAGCGTGACATCAAGAAGGTCCTCGCTTACTCAACGCTTTCGCAGCTCGGCTACATGGTCGCCGCTTTTGGGTTAGGCTCGCTTACGCTCCGGCATGAAATGGGTGGCGTCGTTCATGAAATGGTCATCGCCACCGGCGTGGGCGCCGCGATGTTCCATCTGACGACGCATGCTTTTTTTAAGGCCCTACTTTTCTTGGGTTCGGGCTCGGTGATTCACGGCTGTCATCATGAGCAGGATATTTTTAAAATGGGCGGGCTGCGCGCCAAGATGCCGCTTACGTTCATCACCTTTACGCTCGGGGTTCTGGCGATTATCGGGATGCCCGGACTGGCCGGATTTTTCTCCAAAGATGCTATTCTCTATTTAGCGCTGGAGAAAAATACGGCGGTCTTCGCGGTCTTAGTTTTCACGGCGGTGCTGACGTCGTTCTATATGATTCGCCTGTGGAAATTAACCTTCTGGGGCGCCGCTCGCTCAGATCACGCGGCGCAAGCGCATGAGAGTGGTTTCACGATGACGTTACCCCTGGTGGTGCTCGCGGTCCTCTCGATCATCGGAGGCTATGCGGGATTTTTTAGTCGCTTGGCGGGAGCAGTCGCGGACCTCGTGCCTGAGGCCACCGGGGCCGCGCATAGCACGATCTTGTTGGTCTCCCTCGGCGTTATGCTAGCGGGTGCCAGCGGGGCTTGGCTTTTCTATGCGTCAGCTGAAACCGATTCATTGGAGGGAAAATTTCGCTTGGGCTTCCGCGGGCTCGCGGGGTTGCAGGAATCGTTCGACCGCCTTTATACATACTACGTGGCGAAGGTGCAGCAGCGTTTGGCTATGTTGCTGAATTTTATAGAGCAAATATTTTTAGCCGGACTGCTGATCCGCGGATTTGGGGGCGTCGTTACGCTGATCGGTTATGGCGCGCGGTCGCTCTACACCGGCAGCCTGCATGCCTATGTTTATTGGTTTTTATTGGGGGCCGCACTCCTTTGGGCCTTCGCCGTTGGTATTTTTTAATCTGTGAACTCTCTGCACGCTCAACTCCTTCAGCTGGCGATCGCGACTCCGTTGGTTGCTGCCCTCATCATTGCGGGTGGCTTGCCTAAGCGGTTCGCCGTTAAACTCGCTGGGGTCGCCTTTGTGGTCCCAGCCCTCATCGCCGCTTGGTTGTGGCAGCAGTTTCCCGCGGAGGGTGGGGCGACCTATCATTACCTGAGCAACATGGATACCGGCCTTGGCCGATTCGGCATCACGCTCAAGCTCGGACTCAATGGCATTGCACTCCCCTTGTTTTTGTTGGCCGCCACGGTGGGCTTAGCGGCCGGTCTCTATGCGCTCCGTTCGGGGGCTGAGCGGCTCAAGCTCTACCTCATGCTGCTGTTGATCATGCAGGGCGGCTTACTCGGCGTTTTTGCTTCGGTAGATATTTTCTTTTTCTATTTCTTTCATGAATTGGCCCTGATTCCTACTTTCATCATGGTCGGGATTTGGGGTGGCCGGGATCGCAATTATGCGGCGATGAAGATGACGATTTATTTGACGGCCGGCGCATTGCTTTCACTGCTCGGTCTCATTGCTATTTATGTTAAGAGTGGGGCGCAGAGCTTCGATTTAATCGAGCTGAAGGCGGCCCTCGCACACCAGGGCCTCGCGCCCACCGCGCAGAAATATATTTTCGGTCTCCTCCTCTTTGGCTTCGGCACGCTGGTTTCGCTTTGGCCGCTGCACACTTGGGCGCCGCTGGGCTACGGGGCCGCGCCGAGTTCTGCCGCGATGTTGCATGCGGGGGTTTTGAAGAAGTTTGGCCTCTATGGGCTCATTCAGATTGCGCTGCCGTTACTCCCTGCGGGCGCACAAACATGGGCGTGGCAGTTAGCGCTGCTCGCGGGTATCGGCAATGTTTTGGTTATTGGTTTCATCACCCTTGCTCAGCGCGATCTGAAACAAATGTTGGGCTACAGTTCTGTAATGCACATGGGTTATTGCTTTCTCGGCATCAGTTGCCTTTCCGCGATCGGGACGGGCGGCGTGGTGCTTTTGATGGTCGCTCATGGGTTGTCCGTGGCCTTGCTGTTTATGTTGGCCACGAGTGTGCATCATCGTACGCATACTTTTGATTTAGCGGAGATGGGTGGTTTGGCGCAAAAAACTCCCGTACTGGCGGCCTGCTTCGTCGCAGGAACGATGGCGAGCATTGGTCTGCCGGCTTTTGCTAATTTTTGGGGCGAGCTCGCGATTTTTGTCGCCCTCTGGAAATTCTCTCCCGGCCTCACGGCCGTGGCCGTAGCCGGCGTGGTGATTTCAGCGATCTATGGTCTCCGGGCCGTTGCGCGAATTTTCTTTGGCCCGCCTAGCGAACATCTGCAGCAGGTCATGGCGCAGCATCCGCCCGCTGACCTTGGCTGGGGCGAACGCTTACCCGCGCTCATCTTGCTCGCTGCTCTCCTCTGGTTGGGTTTTTACCCACAAGCTCTTTCTCGCTCGATCGATCAGGCTTTACCCGTGGGGTTGGCGAGCGTCTCCGCCGGTTCCGTAACCGTTTCTCCAGTGCAACCATGACAACCGATTATCTCAAAAGCGTCGCTGAGTCTAATCAGTGGTGGGCTCTCGGGCCGGAAATAATGCTGGCCTGCGCCGCTCTCGGGTTGCTGGTCATGGAGATTATTTTGCCGAAGAAGGATCATCGCTTTATTCCGTTCGTCGCGATTGTGGCTCAAGCGATGGTGCTATTGACGGTAATTTTAAATTTTCAAACCATCTGGCTCGGCGAAAATCTTTTTGGGGGCCTGATTAAGCTCAGCCCATGGGGGCAGGTTGCGCGGGTGTTCTTCCTCGTATCGTCCTTATTGGTCTCATTTTTGGGCACCATTTGTTTGCCGCGAACCAAACTGCCTCGCGTCGAATTTTACCACATTGTGATGGTGGTTACGGCGGCCATGATGCTGCTGGTTCACAGTAACCATTTCGTGATGTTTTTCGTCGCGCTCGAAACAGTGACGATTGGTTTTTATATTCTGGTGAGTTATTTCCGCGATAACGCGCTGACGTTGGAGGCCGGTTTAAAATATCTGGTGCTCGGAGCTTTGAGTTCGGCGATCATGCTTTTCGGCATCGTCTTGCTTTATGGCGCAGTGGGCAAAGTTAGCCTCAATGGCATCACGCACACGGGCTTCGAGTTTGAGGTTCTGCATGATTTTTTGCGACACCACCCTGATAATTTTCTGGCCATCGCCGGCGCGCTGCTGGTGGTCGGAGGCGTGGCGTTTAAGATCGGCGCTTTTCCCTTTCAGATTTGGATTCCTGATGTCTATCAAGGGGCGCCGACGCCGGTCACCGCCTTCTTGGCTGTTTCTTCCAAAGCGGCTGGCTTCGCGGTGCTTTTGACGCTCGTCAATCAGGTCTTCACCCCGCTCGCGGGTGTTTTAGTGCCGGTGCTTTCTCTGCTGGCTGCAGCCACAATAATTATGGGCAATCTGGCTGCGCTCACCCAGCGCAACACGAAACGACTCATGGGACTCTCGGGGATATCGCACGCCGGTTATTTGCTCATTGGCGTGGTGGCTTCGTTTACGGTGCCGTGGGCCACGAGTGCCGTGTGGTTTTATCTGTGTACCTATTTGCTAGCCTCGATGGCTGTTTTTGGCGTCATGGCTTACCTGACCGGCCCAGATGATACCGATCAAACCTTGGATCACTATGAGCACTTAGCCAAGCAGCACCCGTTCTTAGGTGGCGTCTTAGCGGTGGGGGTTGGTTCGCTCGCGGGCATTCCTCCCTTGGCGGGCTTTATGGGGAAATTGCTGCTGTTTATCGTCGCCTTCCAAGCTGAACTCTACCCCTTGCTAGCGATTGCTATTGGGGGTGTGGTACTCTCGATCTACTATTATTTTGGTTGGATTAAGTCTGCCTATTTTGAAGCGTGGCGGCCGGCTGCAACCGCTCCGACCGCGGCTCCTCAATTCGCCATCACGATCCCTTCGCTTGGCGGGAAATTGATTTTAGGCTTACTGGCACTGGCGACCCTGCTGCTGGGCTGCTATCCCGGCCCGCTGAGTCACTGGCTGCCCTTTTAAGTCTATCGGTCATCCGACCGAATCGTGAGGGCGGGTGGTCGCATAATAGTTCGCAGATTTTCTTCGCCTCCTCGGGTGAATATGTTTCGTCTTAGCCTGTATGAAAGTCACCGGACTCGCCATTGTGCCACCCCCTGCGGCGGCTGATCTTCCCCGCGTAACCCCAGAGTTGCTGGCTTCCGTGCTGGCTCGCTATTCACGGAGCAACGAGGGCATCGGTAAGATTATGGAGAAGGTTGATCTCGCCAATCCGGACGCTTCGATTGATCGAATTTTAAAATTTGTTGATTATGGCCATGCTTCCATTGGCGGGCTGACGGGGGGGCTCGCCATTGCGCTCGACGACGTGTCGATGTGGCTCGCTTATAAGATATTTGAAATTGCCCAAATGGCGGACGGGCAAGAGTCGAGTACGCGTTACATTACGATGGAGGCCACGAATCTGCCGACCCCGGCGGAGCTGGGTATTCCCGCTGATCTAGCTCCGCGTTGGACCGCCTTGATGGCCCAATCTTTTGCGGCCTATCATGCCGAGTACGATCGGCTGGATCGGGCCGCGCTCGCTGACCCTAGTTTGGTGCGCTTGCCTCCCGACGCAAAACCAGCGGTCATCACTCGACTGCGAAAAAATTACGCGCTCGACCGGGCGCGTTATTTCATCCCGCTCGCCACGCGCACCAATCTCGGACTGGTGCAAAGTTCGCGGATGTGGGCGGCGACGGTGAAGCAGCTCGACTCTCTGCCGATGCCTGAGGCGCAAGCCGCGGCCCAGTTGATTCGGAATGAATTATTGAAATCATCGCCGCGCTTGATGCGTCACAGCGTCGCCGAGAAATCCTATCAAGCTCAAGCTGAGCAGGAATTAGCGGCGAGTTTGCAGCTCGGGTTGGCGCGCCTCTCGATTCAGCCGCTTGCCGATGAGGTGTGGGTGAAGGTTGATAACGACTCACCCCCTTGGTTGCGCGAGGAGCAAACCATGGCGGAAGCCTTACGGCATCGGACTAATCGTTATGGGTACCAAGGAAAGGCGACGCGGCGAATGCGCGTCAGTTTTGCCTGGAATAATATGGCGATCGCGGAGCTCCGTGATTTGAACCGCCACCGGACTGGTCATCGCTACACGCCACTGATCCAGGCGGGTTTTTATTTGCCGCCGGAAATTAAGCACGCGGCGCATCAGTCGTTGCTGGAGGAACAAGCCGCCTTGACCCGCGAGCTGATGACGCGGGGTTCAGCTGCCTACGTTTATTCGTTATTGCTGGGGGCGCAGACGCCCTTTGAACACAGCACGCAGGCGGATAAATTTATCTATGAGGCTGAGTTGCGGACCGGCATGGGGGCGCATTTTCGCTATGCGGAACATTTGAGCGCCGCGTTGCGCGAATTCTTGCGCGCCGTCCCGACGGCGCGAGATTGGGTGGTCGAGGGGACCGCTGAACCAGAATAAAGGTCAGGGGTGGGTCGCTAGTTGGCGGAATTATTTGGTGCGGCGCACGCGTTCTTTCTCTTCTTCGCGCTCTTCTTCCAGTCGCGCTTTCTCCCCCGCCGCTTGTTTGCGGATTTTATCCACCTCGTCAAATTTTTGATCAGCTAAAGCGGCATTAAGCTGTTGCTGCAGGAATATTTCGCGCTCCGCGAGCTTGCCTTGATAGACGCGTTGAATCTCAGCCAGGCGCGCTTTTTTTTCTGCAGTGAGCGGGGGGGCGGTTGGTTCAGATTTAGCCAATCTTTCCATCGCGAGTTCGTAAGCACTTTTCATGCAGCCATCGTTACCATGAAAAATGAGAAATACACCGAAAATATAAGGTAACTCGGCCGACTAACCCTGAGACGAAAGCGCTCAACCAAAATGGACGCCGAACAACAGAAGCAAAGCGAGCAGGAGAACTGGCGGCCAGAAACCACCATACCGTGGACTCCATTTGCCGGCTAGCCCCGCCAGCATCACGGTGGTCATTCCCACCAGCGAGACGGGAGCTAGCCAGCTGACGACGAACTGGGCGTTGTAATACATTCCCGGTAAGGCGATGCCTTGCTGCACCAGCCAGTCCATCACAATTAAAATAAGTGCCGCGGCGGAGTTGAAGAGTATGCTCCAGGTTGAGAGGCCGACCAGGCCGGTCAGGAGCGCCAAGAATCCGGCCACCAAGGCAAACGAGGAAATCGGGATAATGATGAGATTAGCCACGAGGGATCCCGGCGAAAGCGTTTGAAAATAACCGATCCCCGATGGGGTGCTTGCGAGGAAGGCCACCCAACAGACGGCCCCAGCACTGAGTAACTCGCGCCCACCCCAATCGAGGTGCTGTTGATAGCCGCGCCAATGGGCTCGGGGAATTAATGCATAAGGCTGCCAGCTTTCAGTCCATTTCTTGCTTAGGGGAATACCCATGACGACCAACGCCACTACCACTGCGTAAGACATCTGAAATCCCGTGCTGAACAACTGGAGCGGCTCCAGTAGCACTGTCATGAGTGCGGCCCCAGCCAGCGCAGCCAAAGGATTTTGCGGTAAGCGAAAAATTTGGGCAGCATATAAAAATGCGATCATCAAAAAGGAGCGCTCGGCCGGTGAGCTGGCCCCAGTGATTTGCACGTAAAGCCAAAGCAGTGGCAAACACAGGGCGGCCGCAAGCCGTTGGGGTAAGCGTAACAGGCGAAAGAGTGAGTGGAGCGAAAGGGCGATCACCCCGACATGCAGACCACTGACGGAGAAAATATGGAAAGTCCCGCTACGCATAAAGGCATTCTGCTGCGCTTGAGAGAGAACGGCTTTCTCGCCGAGGAGCATGCCAAGGTAGAGCGAGCGTGTTTGTGGATGATGCTCGAGCCCACGTTGTAAAATAGTTTCGAGGTGATTTTCGGCGCGGTTGCAGAAATCAATAAACCATCCGGGGGGGCGCACCTCGCGGAGGATACGCCCGCGGGTGAGTTTCTGGCGAACGCCATGGCTGGCGAGGTAGTCGTTGAAACTGGCGGCCGCTGCCTCCGGTGCGAGCGGTTCGATCAGGCCTTGCATTAAGTAATGGCCGGCGCGGCGCGGGGGGAGGCTGATTTTCCTGATCGCGGAAAAATAAATTCTGCGGCCGATCAGTTCACGCTCTTGCGCGCCCGCTGAAATAATGACCCCCAGTCCGGTCAAACTTCGAGCGGTGGGGGTCGGCGAAAATAACTGTATGACCTCAAAAGTTACGGTGACTTCGCGCGTAGGGCGGTCGATCAACGCGTGCAGCTGCGGGTAGCGAGCCTGCAACAAGATAAATCCCGCGAGTCCCGTGGTCAGACTGAGGCTCAGCTGCCAACCGAAGTGAGCGTAACGGGTTGGCCGGAAAGCGCAGCCGGCCGCCGCTAGACTCAAGGCACCAGCGAGCGCGGTTAACCAGCCTAAGCCACTCGCAGGCGGTGGCCAGAGTTTGGCGGCGGTCAGGCCAGCCAGCAGCGGCAGCAATAACCACAGAAGCGGCGCACGAAGGTGCGTGGCGGGCGAGGGCATAAGAAGTATCTGCGCCTTGGCCCAAGCAAACAGTGGTAGGAGTGGACAGTATTTTGGGCTCCCTTCAAACTTGTTTCTCGGGCTATCGGGCCACAACCTACAGAAGTCCATGGCGCGTTCGCACAATAATTCTGATTCCCTGTTTGAGGCTGAGCCGTCCACGGCGGTCACCTCACTGACAGCCAAGTCCACGGCCCATCAACCGTTGGCCGCGCGGATGCGCCCACGGCGGTTGGCGGAAATCGTCGGGCAGGAGCATATTTTAAAAGCAGGCAATTTGCTGCCCCGACTAATCGCCAGTAATCGATTCGGCAGTCTGCTGTTTTATGGACCGCCGGGCTGCGGCAAAACCAGCCTCGCTGAGGTGATTGCGCGGGAGACGAAGAGCCGCTTTGTGCGGGTTAATGCGGTCATGTCCAATGTGGCCGAGTTGCGTGAGATTTTGGCGGCCGCGCGCCGGCAGCCTGAGGCGGGTACGTTGCTTTTTATTGATGAGCTGCATCGTTTTAATAAATCACAGCAGGATCTTTTGCTGCCGGATGTTGAAGAGGGTACCGTGCGACTCATCGGAGCGACGACGCACAATCCAGGATTTTATGTGAATCCTCCTTTGCTCAGTCGCAGTCATCTCTTCCGGCTGGAGCCCCTGTCGGCCGAGGCCGTGGCCGGGGTTTTGCGGCAGGCTTTGGTCGATCATGAGCGCGGGCTCGGCCAGCGCGGGCACACGGCGGAGGATAAAATATTGGCTGATCTCGCGGTGCTCTGTGATGGCGATATGCGCCGCGCGCTCAACGCGCTGGAAGTGGTCGCGCTGAGCCTGCCGGAACAAGCGGCCATCACGGCGCAGGAGTTGGAATTATTTGCCCGCGAGCGGCGCATTCGGTACGACGCGGATGAAGACGAGCATTATGATACGATTTCAGCATTCATCAAAAGTTGCCGGGGTAGCGATCCCGATGCGGCGATGTACTGGTTGGCTAAAATGCTAGCGGGGGGTGAGGACCCGCGTTTTATAGCGCGGCGGTTGGTGATTTTGGCGAGTGAGGATGTCGGCTTAGCGGATCCCCAGGCCTTGCCGCTGACCGTCGCGGCGCATCATGCCTGTGACTTTATCGGCCTGCCGGAGGCCGAGCTGACTTTAGCCCACGCCACGCTTTACATTGCGACGGCGCCTAAAAGCAATTCAGCGACACTCGCGCTCGCGGCGGCGCACCGCGAACTTAAGGAGCGGCCGGTGCAGGCGATTCCGCTTTCCTTGCGGGACAAAAGCGGGGCGGCGAGCAAACAGGCCGGCCATGGGAAGGGTTATTTATATGCTCACGATTTTCCGGAAAATATCTCTGGGGAGATTTATCTGGAACAGCCCCGGCAAATTTATACGCCGAAAATCGCCGGGTGGGAGGCGAAGATTGCTGAACGCCTGGCTCGGTGGAGCGAATTGCGTCGGCAGCGGCGGAGCTGACTTGTGCGGAGGCTTGCGCGGAGCGCCCCTTGGGCTAGAGTGGCTAGATGAAAAATGCCTTCGCGATGATCTTTGCGGGATTTTTAGCCTTCACCGGCCTGTGGGCGGCTCCGCACGCCGCAGTCACTAAAGGGGAGACCCCCGAGGCGGAGCCCAAGATTTTGGGCGCGGTGATCACACGGGCTGATGGTACCTTCTTGGGGTTAGAGGTGGTGGCGGGTAATTTTAAACTCTCCTTTTACGATACCAAGAAAAAGGCCATTGCCCCGAATGTCAGTCAGGCGCGCGCCACGTGGCCTAATCCACGCGGGCTAGGGGACTTGCGCACGATGCTCAATCGGAGCGAAAATGCCTTGGTTGGGGCTAAGCCAGTGTTGCCTCCTTACACCTATAATGTTCGGTTGGTGCTCTTGCAGGGCACTGGTGAACAACAGCAAGTTGTGGAATCTTTTGTGGTGCCATTTAGGGGCTGAGCGAGCGCAGATTTGACAGCGGCGAGCGCGCGGCAAAGGCTCTCCTTTCACGCCATGGCTACTTCCCAAGCTTTTGATTCAATTGAGACCGCGATCCAGACGATCGCGGCCGGCGGGGTTATTATTGTGACGGACGACGAAGGGCGGGAAAATGAAGGGGATTTGGTGATGGCCGCCGAGAAGGCGACGCCGGAGTTAGTTAATATGATGATTCGCCACGCGCGTGGGCTTATCTGCGTGCCGATGACAGAACCCCAGCTTAAGCGACTCGGGGTTAATCCCATGGTGCAGCAAAATCGCGAGGCGATGCGCACCGCTTTCACCGTTTCGGTGGACGCCGCGGAGGGAATCACAACGGGGATCAGTGCTTTTGATCGGGCTCGAACAATTTTACTGTTGGCTAATCCCGAGACCCGTCCTGACGAGCTCGTGCAGCCCGGACATGTTTTCCCGCTTTGCTCGCGCCCGGGTGGCGTGCTGGAGCGGGCGGGGCATACGGAAGCGGCCGTGGATCTAGCGGCGTTAGCGGGCCTGAAGCCGGCGGCCGTCATTTGCGAAATTCTCAGCGAAGATGGGACGATGGCCCGACTCCCTGAGTTGGTAAAATTTAAGCATCAACATAAAATTCCGCTTATCTCAATCGCTGCGCTCATCGAATATCGGCATCAACGTGAGCAGCTCGTCGAAGCGGTAGCGCAGCGTCCTTTTGCCTCAGAATATGGTGAGTTTCAGCTGCATGTTTTTCGCAGCAAAGTCGATGGCCGACATCACTTGGCTTTTGCCAAAGGGCAGCTCGATGCCTCGCCGACACTGGTCCGGGTGCATACGGAAAATTTGCTGAGCGATGTTTTTCATGCGCAAGGCATGGATAGCCACCGCTCGTTAATGGCCTCCCTGGCTCATGTAGCTAAAGCTGGTCATGGCGTGATTGTTTACATGGAGCAATCCGGTCGAATGCAGGAGGCGCTCCTAGGCGAGGCCCCGTCGACGCCCGGGCTGGGGCGGGGTAATCTTCGCGACTATGGGATTGGGGCGCAAATTTTGACGGCACTCGGCTTGCGCAAGATTCGCCTGATGGCGCATTCCCCGCGTCGCGTAGTGGGCTTAGATGGCTATGGGCTCGAGATTGTGGAACAGATTCCAGTATGAAGATTTTATCATTAAGTTTTAGATTACTGATTGGCGCTTGCGCGTAAGCATTAGCGCAATTGTCTCCCCTCAGCTATCCGCGGAAATTCTATGAGTCTTTTGGTTGCAAACCCTCTCTCGATCAACGGGGCCCCTTTTACCTTTGGGGTCGTGGCGGCGCGTTATAATAACGTGCTGGTCGATGGGCTGCTCCAAGTGGTGCTGGCTAAATTGGGTGCGGCTGGGGTGAAAGCCAAGCGACTCACGGTGCTGCGGGTACCGGGCTCCCATGAGGTGCCCTGGGCTGTGCAAGCGTTAGCGGCGCAGCGCGGTTGCGATTGTGTCATCGCTCTTGGGGTGTTGATCGCGGGCGACACCAATCATCACGAGATGGTCGGGCAAAGCGTTTCGCAGGCATTGCAGCAGGTCGCGCTCACGACGGGCACGCCCATCATCAATGGGGTGATCGTGGCTAATAATCTTAAACAGGCTCGGGCGCGGTGTCTTGGCCCCATTAATCGCGGGGCTGAATTTGCGGCGGCTGGTCTTGAAGTGGCCGCACTCAAGCGCTCATTCGGAGAAAAATTATGAATAGTCAGTTTACCCAACGCCGCGAATGTCGCGCGGCTGCCTTTCAATATCTTTACGCTTGGAGTGTGAATCAACCGGCCGCGCTCGGTGATGACTTGCGGTTATTTTTTGAGCATCTCGAGCAACCGCGCGATTATTATGCTTTTGCAGAGGAGCTCATTCACGGAGCGATTGAGCATGTGGTGGAACTTGACGGCCACATCAAGGGGTTGGCGCACAATTGGGAATTCGAGCGCATCGCTAAAATTGATTTAGCCATTCTGCGGTTGGCGATGTTCGAGATGTTGCATCGGAAGGACATCCCGCCGGTCGTTTCGATCAACGAGGCCATTGACCTCAGCAAGCTCTATTCAAGCGCCGATGCTAAGCGATTCATCAATGGAGTGCTCGATCGCATGAAGGATCAACTCGGGCGCGATTTGCGTAAGCCGTCGACGGAATGAGCCTCGGGTGCGGCCCTCGGGGCTTGAGTTGGTCGGCAGCCAAGCAAGCTTTTTGGGCATAACGCGTCGGAGATTTTTTTGATGTTTTCACTTTTTAAGAAATTTAAAGATGGGTTGCATAAGACCGTTGCGGCGCTGGCGACGAAAACACATAATCTCTTTGGCGGGCGAAAAATTGATACCGCATCGCTGGCTGAATTAGAGGAGGCGCTGTATACGGCTGATTTTGGGGTCGAGACGACGACGGAAATTTTGGCTGAAATTAAAGCTGCCTACCGCAAAGATCCTGAGCTCAAAGGGCAGCAAGCGGCGAGTATTGGGGCCGCGGTGCTCCGGCGGGTGTTGGCCGGGGCTGAGGGCAAGTTGCCTTCAGTCATTCAAAAACCTGCGGTTATTTGTTTAATTGGGGTTAATGGCTCGGGCAAGACGACCACCACCGCCAAGCTAGCACATAAGTTAAAAAATGACGGCCAGACCGTAATCGTCGCTGCCTGTGATACCTTTCGGGCGGCAGCGGTGGAGCAATTAAAAAGCTGGGCCGAGCGTCTGCAGATCGAAATTGTCGCTAGCCATACCGGCGCGGATTCTGCCGCCGTGGCCTATGATGCTTGGCAAGCGGCTAAGGCGCGCGGTCACGATTGGCTCATCGTCGACACGGCGGGCCGATTGCATACCAAGGGGAATTTATTGGAGGAATTAGCTAAAATTCGGCGCGTGCTGCAGAAACATGATCTGACCGCGCCCCAACATCGCTGGCTGGTCGTCGATGGCAGCTTAGGGGCTAACTCCATTGAGCAGGCCAAGGTGTTTCACCAGAGCTTCGGGCTGACTGGTCTCGTGGTGACTAAATTAGACGGCACCAGTCGAGGCGGTGCGCTGGCGGGAATTTACCGACAATTGAAAATCCCTATTTATTTTATCGGATTAGGGGAGCAGCCCGATGACCTGCAGCCTTTTTCCATTGAGCATTATGCGCGGGCTGTTTTTGGTCTGGAAGCATGAGCTTGCGCGGCGTTCTTGGCTTTTGCCTGTTATTAAGTTTTGCGATCGGCCAACCCGTCGTGGCGCCGGCGATGAGGCTAAGTTCAGGTGCCGTACGCACGAATGTGAAAACCGTCGTGACCGCTCAATTAAAGGCTTTGCAGGCTCGTGATTTTGACGCGGCGTATGCCTATGCTGCGCGAGGAATTAAGGCGCAATTCGATCTGCCGTTATTCGCTGCTCTGATGGAACGCGGGTATGCTCCGCTGTTGCAGCACCAAACCGTAGATATTGGAGTGGTCCGTGATAACGGCGCAGGCTTAGCTCAAGTAACCATCACGGTAATTGATCAACAGCAACGGCGGACGACTTATCGTTATGCGCTCATTAAGGAAAATGTTAATTGGCGGATTGCAGGTGTCGTGCTGGCGCAGTCGCCTTTACTCGGCGATACTTAGCCGGTTTGAAGGTGATGGGAGGCTGGTGATTAGAAGTTCAAGCGCACGCCAACTGCCATGCCGCGGCCCGGCAGCGGGGCGATGTCTTTAAGAAAGGAGGTGCTGATGCGGGCATCTTGATTGGTTAGATTAGAACCGCGGACGAAAAATTCCCACTCGGTATGCGCTTGGGTAAAGCGGTAGCTGGCGTCGACGCTGACCAAAGTATAGCCGTCAGTGGTGCTTTCATCAGGTGAGGCCCGCTCTTGCTGGAACGAGTGGCGCAGGCTGGCCCCGAGGTTCCAAGGACCGCTGGTATAGCGCAGCGTGGCCCCAAGGCGAAACGGGGGAATCCGCGGGAGCGGCTCGTCATCCGTGGTTTGCTGGGCGTGAACATAGTCTGCACTGAGATCCAGATGCAGGTGCTGCTCCTGCGCATCATGAAGATGCAGCGAGACCTCGGCCTCACCGCCGTAGAAAAGCGCATCCCGAGCGATGAATTGATAGATGGGCAGAAATCCGTCGTTAGGTGGAACGGGATAGCGTAATAAATCCCCAGTCGCTTCATCGAAGTAGCTGGTGGGGTCTTTTTGCTCGAAGATATAATTTTTAAATTGGTTAACAAAGGCGCCGATCGAGCCCGTCGCAAAGCCCGTTCGCTTACGCAGCGTGAGGTCGAGGCCGAGCGATTTTTCCTTACCAAGGGCAGTCGAACCGATTTCATAGGCTCCCGTGCCGCCATGCGGACCGTTCGAGAATATCTCCTGGGCCACCGGCAGGCGTTCAGAGAAGGCGAGGGAGAAGCCTAAGGAATAATCTTTGGCCGGATAATAAACTGCGCCCGCCGACAGGCTCACGCCCTGATCAGAGCATTTTTCGCCGGTGGTAGCGGCATAGCCATGGTAAGCAGGTAAAAATTTATTAACGGTCCCGAGTGTGATGCTTTGCATCTCATAGCGTCCGCCAAATTGCAGCGAGAGTTGCGGGTGGAGTTGGTAGGATTCTAGAAAGAAAAGCGCGTGATTATAGGATAAGGTTGGCGGGGTAACTACCTCCGCCCCCACGGCAGAGAAATCACCGCGGGAAGTTTGGAGCCCTACTGTGCCGGTGAGGGCGCCACGGTCTTGTTGCGCTAATTCAAGCCGGCCTTCGTAGGCTTTATTTTTGAAGGTGGTATTGGGTTCACCGGTGGAGGCATCGATTTCAGCGTGAGTGTAATGGGCGAGACCAAAGCGGAATTTAGCCGATTTAAAACCATCGCCCAGTCGCGTAAGTTCCGCCCGCAGATCGGCCCGCTGCTGTTTCATATCAATTAGAATCGGCTCGCCCACCGGCACGCCGTAGATGGTGGCGTATTCGCTCACGGCTAAACCGAGACTGCCCTTGGGTCCAAAGCGGGTGCCGCCGACGGAGACGCTTTGGGCGGAGCGGGCGCTGTTGACCAAGGTGCCTCGATCGGCGGGATGAGCCCGATCGGCATAGCCGGGGATGCTGACATCGTCAGTCTCAGAGCGCAGTCCGTTGATTTGCAGCGCGTAGGTTTGGTTACCAGCCCCGAGCGCGATCACCCCCGTGCGCTCGTTGGCGGCCGAGTCGTAGCGAAATTCTGCGCGGCTGGGGCGAGGTTCACTCGTCGCGGCAGTTGGGATGCGATTATCGATCACATTGACGACGCCGCCCACGGCTGAGCTGCCGTAGAGCAGGGTAGCTGGGCCGCGTAATACTTCGATGCGATCGACCAACAGTGGTTCGACGCTGACATTATGGTCAGGGCTGACGCTGGAGGCGTCGAGTGAGCCGACGCCGTTGTCGAGCATGCGCACGCGATCGCCGCCAAGCCCGCGAATAATGGGGCGGCTAGCGCCCGGACCGTAATAGGTGGCATTGACACCAGGTGTGTTGATGAGCGTGTCGCCTAGAGTGGCTGCAATATTTCGGCGGAGTTGATCGTTCATCAGGACGGCGGTCCCTTGGGCGAGGTCGAAAGCAGATTTAGGATCGGGGCCAACGCTCACGACCATAACTTCAAGGTTGATGGGATGATCGGGTTTATCGCTTGATCGGCTGGGTGCAATTTGGGCGGAAGCCAAACCAGCAAGAATAGAAAATAAGGTGAAGGAACAGAAAGGTTTCATAGGCAAAGTCAGAATTCGTGAAGGCAAGACAGCCGGTCGGCCGAATGGCTGGACAGGCTTTAACGCGGCCGCAATGACAGCGCCGCGGGACGAACTTAACTTAGCAGAGAGGCGGACCGCAGGCCGGGGGCAAGCGATCAGTGGTCACCCTCAAGAGAGCCAGCGGGCTACGCGCTAGAACCGTGAAAATTAGCTGGGGCGTAAAAATTAAGTCGACCTCAACGGCGGTCGTTTCCACGCCATGGCTAAACAGGGTGATCGCGCACGTGTGATTGGCTTCATCGCCGTCGTGGTGCAGTGGCGCGTGCAGTTGCGGACTGACATTAAGCAGACCGAGCAGCCAAATCGTTAAAGCACAGAACGCCGCGAGCCAGCGGGAAGCTGGCATGGGTAGCGGGTGGGACTGAGCGGCGGAGGCAGACATGGCGCGAGGTTTCTCTTTCGTATCTTACTCTATTCGTCAAGCGCGCGCAGCAGAGCCCAGTCGTTTTGATAAGGAAGAGGCGGCGGTCGCGCTGAGCTCCAGTGGTGGCCATGGTCGCTTTAAATTATGCAGGTCCTTGCGGCACCTGAAATAAGGCGTTTTGCGTGGTCCGCTAAAAACCTAAAATGTGGTTTTATAGCAGTGCAGTGATCGACTTTGGCAACAAAGGAGAAAGCTGCTCAAAGGGGTTCGCGGGTACTTGACTGGCCCGTTGTGTGCACGCGAACCCCGATACTTTTGCAGGTGGCCGGCTACTAAATAAAAAAGGCGCAGTAAATTCTGCGCCTTTTTTATTGGATTAAGATGCGTTCAGCGCACGCCGCCCATGAGTTTTTTAACCCAAGGGACTAAGGCAAAGAGCACGAGGGTGCAGGCGCCTACGGCAAGCGCTTGGTGCCAGAAAAAAGTAGCGAGTTGGTCGGCGTTGTCGCTTTTGAACTCCCCCGCCAGCACCCCGGCGAGTTTATTGCCCAACGCGGCGGCGAGAAACCAAATGCCCATCACCATGCCGAGCAGACGCTGCGGCGCGAGTTTGGTCATGGTGGATAGACCCACCGGGCTAAGCAGCATCTCGCCGACCGTTTGCAGGAAAAAAAGACCCACGAGCCAGAGCGGCCCGACTTTTCCTTCGGCAGTTAATTTGGCTGCCGGTACCATCAGAACGAAGGAGAGGGCTACGAACAACAGGCCGAGGACAAATTTCATCGGGCTGGAAGGTTGTTTCGGTCCGAGGGTGATCCAAAGAAAGGCGAAGACTGGCGCGAGTAAGATTACCCAAATAGAGTTAACCGATTGCCACCACGAGGAGGGGAACGATTGGCCGAGGATTTCGTTCCGCGTTAATTTATCGGCAAACAGAGAGATGGTCGAGCCCGTCTGTTCGAAGATGGCCCAAAAAATTTCGGCGGCGAAAAAGAAAACCAGAATAGCGGCGATACGTTTGCTGTCGGCCGTTGGCTTGAAGGAAAAAAATAAAATTGCGGCGATTTGCAGGGCGAAGAGAACATAAACGAGCGCGGGATATTGATCGCTCGCTTTCATCGCCGCAATCAGCGCCAGCGAACCAAGGGCGACGAGCGCTAGTTTACCCCAGGGGCGGTCATGATTTTTCCCGGTCACCGGCGCGTGACCGACCTGAGCGAGCCGCTCGCGCTGCAGCACATACACCACCAAACCGAAGGTCATGCCGACGCCGGCGGCGGCGAAGCCCCAGTGCCAACTATGGACAGGATCAAGGCCCCAGCTACTCAGTTGCGCTTTCCAGCTGGCGCTCTGGGCGAGGTAACCGGTGATGAGTGGAGCGAGAAAGGCCCCGATATTGATGCCCATATAGAAAATGGAGAAGCCGGCGTCGCGGCGCTCATCGGTCGGGCTATAAAGGCTGCCGACCATCGTTGAGATGTTGGGCTTGAGCAGGCCGGTTCCGAGGGCAATGAGAACGAGGCCAGCGAAAAATGTACTTTGGGCGCTGAAGGCCATGGCGTAGTGACCACAGGCGATGATGATGCCGCCGATTAATACTGAACGCCGGGCGCCGATAAAATTATCAGCGATAAACCCACCTAGAATGGAGAGCAGATAAACGCTCATCGTGTAGGTGCCATAAATTGCCGCCGCTTTTTTGGTGTCGTAGCCAAGGCCGCCGTCGGCCGCTGTCTTCACCATAAAAAGAATGAGCAAGGCCCGCATGCCGTAGTAGGAGAATCGTTCCCACATTTCGGTGAAGAAGAGGGTGGTGAGGCCGCGCGGGTGACCACCGATACCACCGGTGTCCATGACGGAGGGGGCTGGGGATTCTGCGCTAGGAATGGAAGAAGACATGGTGGATTATATCGGTGAGGAATTGCCCTGAGGGCAAGCGCAGGAATGGCCGCCGATGGCTAGGGCTAGGCGCGGCGCGCTCATGGCCTATTTTTAAAATTCCCATTCCGCCCCAACGTAAAAATTACGCCGCGGGGCGGGATCGATTCCATCCGGCCGAATGCGGCTATAATAATCTTCATCAAGGAGATTATTGACACCGGCAATCAAGCGAAGCGGGGCGTTCGGGACACGCCACTCCGCGGTTAGGTCCCAAACAGCATACGCGGGCACGTAACGCTGTGCGGTGTTGCCATCATCTGCATAGTTATCAGCCGATAGGGTTCCCGTCAGCGCAAGTTTGAGCGCATCGATGCGCGTGTAGACGAGTCCAAGCCGAATGGTGTGGTCTGGGGCATATTGCGGCGTCTTACCCGCCGTAGCTCCTTCCTTGAATTTTGCATCAAGGAATAGCGCATTGGCATAGATTTTTAGCGCGGCTGGCTTACTCGCGGTAGCTTGAAGGGCAAACAGGTCATAACTAATAGCTAACTCAGTGCCTTGGTGTACGGCTCGGCCCACATTACTGACGGAGGTGAGTCCATTGGGGAGGGTGATACTGCCGATTTGGTTGTAGAATTTAAGGTAAAATATACTGGCATCAAAGATGAGGCCCCGCGCGGGCTGAGCGCGGTAGCCTAATTCATATTGCACTGCGCGACCCTCTTTGAGGTCGGCGTTCACAACGGTCGTGGCTCCATTGGGAACGGCCTCAGTAAATACCATTGGTCGGTAACTTTGCGCGGCGTTGGCGTACCATTCGGCTTGGTGCGGCAGTTGGCCAGCGGCTCCGAGGCCAAAAAGGGGCAGGGCGGTACGTTCATCCCGCTGCTGCAGGGAGGTTGCCGTGCGGGCGACATTAATGATTTCACGCACGTTCTGGTCGACGAATTCAAAACGAACCCCCGGCGTTAGACTGAACGCACCAAAACGGAACAAGTTTTCGGCAAAAACGGGTGTATATAATATTTCCCGCTCGGATTTCAGCCGCACGGATCCGCTGGTGGCGTCGGGGGAAGTTCCCCGTGAGTCAGTCCGCGGAGATTGGCTATAGTAAAACTGTGCTCCCGCTGTGAATACATGACCGTTAGCTCCACCCCAATCGAGGCGCCCCCGGGTTTCAGCCCCGAATTGATCGAATTGCTGGACTTCAATCGTATTGGTAAGAGCTGCGATATTTGTCGGTAGGGTGCCAAACCCACCCCCTCCCTGCCGGCGGCTGGCGCGCGTGTAATCGATCTGCCAAATGCGACCGACCAAGGTACCTTGGGAGAAATCTCGCTCCCAAACCACGGAGCGGGCCTGCCGACGAAGGTTAAAGCGATCGTAGAGTCGCGAAGGCGTTGCCCTTTCCGTGGAATAATTGACCGTGCCGGGTCCACTGGCAAAGGTAAGCCCCCCAGGCTCCCCGTGCTCCTCGGAATAAGACTCGGCGCTAAAAATAATTCGCGAGTGGGTGTCGGCGCCGATTACAAGTTTAGCTTGGTAATCGTCTAACTGATAGTCGCTATTGGCGGAGCGGATGCCGTTTGATTCGCGATGATTATAATAACCGTAATAGCCTAATGGTCCCGTAGTGCCGTCGATATAATTGAAGGTGGCGTAATAATTTTCGCTGCCGAAGGTCTGCAAGGTGCTGGCACCTAGTGCAGTGTCGCTGCGCGGGCGATGGGTTACGTAATTCAGTGCCCCGCCAGGTTGGGGGCCGTACATCAACGCGGCACCACCGCGGGTGAATTCGATGCGATCGATCGTATCGAGAGGGGGCACATAATACGCCTCTGGGTAGCCAAATTGATCGGCATGGATGGGAATGCCATCTTTCAGCACTTGGGTGAACTGAGCCCGGTGAGGCGCTAGCCCGCGGTAGCCTATGCTGATGAGGGGTGACGTCTCCTCACTCAAAATTAGGCCGGGCGCTTGGGCCAGGGCCTGCCGATAATTATTGCCCGTGATGCGGGGTAGCTCATCAAAATCGAGCACCGTGGTTTTTTTCCCGACATTGATTTTCACCCCTTGTGTCGCCGGTAGAAATGGCCCCTGAATATAATGATCCGTTTCTGCTTCGGCTTCGATACGATAGGTTGGGAGAACCATAGCCCCATCAGGCAGGATAGCGTCAGAGGTCACTTCACTCTGGAGTAATGGCCGAGACAACAAGGTGACAGTTGCCAAGCAGAATAACAGGTGCCTCGCCTGTATTACATTCTGCGGGTTAGGCAGTAACGTATCGAATCGCAGCCTATTTGAACGGATTTTTCTGCAAATTAGGCCAGTTAAAATACGGCATATAGTATGGCAAACAATCATGTTTTCTATGAAGATGAGACGCAGTATCACTGCAATATTAATATTGAGATAGAGTCTCGAAACCTGGCCCATAACGGGCGTTGACCCATGCAAGTCACTGCCTTTAAACGAACCTATGATGCAGGCGCTCACAGTTGAAATCGGGGCAAAAAATTACCCGATTCATTTTCTGGCAACAGGCGCAACTGATATCTGCTTGGCCATCCAGGACTACGCAAAAATGGGCCGACCATCGATATTACTAACGGATCATGGTGTAGCGGAGGCGCAGGCGGATTTTTTAGCGGATGCATTTGCCGGCATACCGCGACTGGTGGTCGGCCGGGGCGAGGCTTCAAAATCGCTGGAGGTTTTTGGGCAAGTCTTAGAATTTTTAGCTGAGCATCGTATTACGCGGCAGGGCTTGTTGTGGGTCGTGGGCGGCGGCGTAACGGGTGATCTGGGCGGATTTGCCGCCGCGAGTTATTTGCGGGGCATCGAGTATCTGCAGGTGCCGACCACCTTGCTCGCCATGGTGGACAGCGCAGTCGGCGGTAAGACGGGCTTAAATCTTGCGGCTGGGAAAAATCTGGTTGGCGCCTTTCATCATCCGCAAGCCGTTTATGTCGGGACCCATTTTCTGGCGACGCTGCCGCCGCGCGAATTCGCGGCTGGGGCCGCCGAAGTAATTAAATACGGATTACTGGGTGACGCTGCTCTATTTACCCAATTAGAGGAAGCGCCCATGCAGATTGGTAGCCCAGCTTTGCCGGCAATTATCCGGCGGTGCTGCGAAATTAAGGCGGCCATCGTGCGTGCGGATGAGCGGGAGACGGCGGCGGAGGGTGGGCGCGCTTTGCTCAATCTTGGACATACTTTTGGTCATGCGATTGAGCAGGTAACCGGTTATGGCACTTACTTACACGGAGAAGCCGTGGCGGTTGGTCTGGTGGGTGCAGTGCGGTTATCTCATCGCCTAGGACTGCGGCCGTTAGCTGATATTGCTCGGGTAGAACGCGTACTTTTAGCGCACAAGCTACCGATCAAATTGCGCGCCCCGCTGGCCATCACCGCGCTGCAAGATGCGATGTCGCGTGATAAGAAAAATCGGGCCGATGGGCTGCGCTTTATTGTTCTCCCGGCCATTGGGGCCGCGGCGACCCACTCAGGGATCGCGCCTGAACTCATCGCCTCCATTTGGCATGAGTTGGGGGCAATTTAAAATTTGGTGTGCTATCCCTGCGCAACTGACTAAGTTGCTGATCTTATGTCAGCTATCGATGAAGGCATTGTCCGCGAATATTTCGAGCAAAGTGGATTTTTGGTCCGCCAAGTGCGCAAGTATCAGGTTCAGGCGCGCCGAAAAACAGGCGATGAAGAGGTTGATTTGGTGGTTTATAATCCGGCCTATTCCGCGCGCAATGCCCGGAAACCGGATTTCTTTCTTTTCGCCAATGAACTCGCCTTCGTGCATCGGGCCATCGTGGTGGTCAAGGGCTGGCACACGGGGAAATTCACGCCTAATATGTTAAAAAGTAGCCCAGAGATTTTCCGCTTTCTGGAAGAGAATGTACTCAAGGAGGTCACGCGATTTTTTCCCGTGGATGAGGAAGAGCCCGGTAATGCACCGGATGTGACGAAAATTCTCGTGCTACCGAGTCTCCCGACGGCGGAACCTTTTCGCTCCCAGAGCGTGGCCATGCTGAAGGAACACGGCATCGATGGCATCATTTCATTTCGCTCCATGTTGCTCGATATCATCGAGCGGGTGGAGATTAACAAAAGCTACGGAAAGTCGGACACGTTGCAGGTTATTCGGATTTTGAAAAATTATGACCTGCTCAAAGACGCCCAACTCGACTTGATTGCGGAACGCCCGAGTGCGGCGCGCGCTAACGCTACCCGCGCATGAGTATTCATCCCACCGCGATTATTGAAGCGGGCGCGCAGCTGGGCGCGGGCTGTGAGGTTCATGCCCATGCAATTATTAAAAAGCATGCCGTCCTGGGCGCGGG
Source organism: uncultured Verrucomicrobiota bacterium (assembly GCA_903906135.1). Lineage (GTDB taxonomy): Bacteria > Verrucomicrobiota > Verrucomicrobiia > Opitutales > Opitutaceae > Lacunisphaera. The sequence goes on from CAIVJE010000003.1 coordinate 62,523, forward strand.
CGTGGTGGTGCATTCTTTCGCGGTTATCGGCGGTGATCCGCAGTTTCTTAAATTTGATCCTGCCACTATTTCCGGCGTGCATCTCGGAGCCGGCACGATTGTGCGCGAGCATGTGACCATTAATCGCTCGATTCATGCAGGCCAGGCCACGCGGATTGGGGCGCGCTGTTTTTTGATGGCGAGCGCGCATGTCGGCCACGATTGCGTGGTCGCTGATGAGGTGGTGTTGGCCAATAATGTGATGCTCGCCGGACACGTAGAAATCGGCGGTTTCACTTTTGTCGGCGGCGGCGCGGGCATTCATCAATTCGTCCGCATCGGCGAGGGCGTCATGGTGAGTGGCCTGACCCGTCTGACCCGTGATGTGGCGCCTTTTTTGATGGTCGCGGAGCGGGATGAGGTCCCGGGCTTTAACGTCGTGGGCTTCAAGCGGCGGGGTTTCAGTCGCGAGGCGATCCATGAGCTTAAAGC
>CAIVJE010000004.1 GCA_903906135.1 uncultured Verrucomicrobiota bacterium
GCCGACAATGCTATCTTTGGCCAGGTGGGGCCTAAAATGGGCAGTTTTGATGGGGGCTTTGGTTCGAGTTATCTCGCGCGCATGGTTGGGCAGAAAAAGGCCCGAGAAATTTGGTTTCTCTGTCGCCAATACAATGCGCAAGAAGCCCTCGCCATGGGCTTGGTGAACAAAGTGGTGCCCGTAAAAAAACTCGAGGCGGAAGGGGTCGCGTGGGCCCAGGAAATACTGCAACGCAGTCCCCTGGCTATTCGCTGTTTGAAATCAGCTTTCAACGCCGAGTTGGATGGTCAGAGCGGCATCCAGGAACTCGCGGGCAATGCTACGATGCTTTATTACATGACCGAAGAGGCGAAGGAATTTATGACGGCCCAGAAAGAAAAACGAAAACCGAAAGCGGCAAAATTTCCGTGGCTGCCTTGAGATCCTCCCCGCTGGCTGATTAAGCCTCGTGGCTCGGCCCTATTTTTTTATATCCGCCGCCAATTCCAGCCAGACGGCATCATGTAGATTTTGACGCAGATAGGCATAGGTAACGTGTCCGTAGCCGCCTTGCCCCCACTTAGGCCCCCAAGAATTTTTGAAAATAAAAATAGCGTCTTCGATTTGCCCTGTAGCTGACTGCCAGCCGACTAAAGTGACAGCGTGACCTGCCTTAGGGTTGGCTGGTATCGGACCGATAAAGCCATGAGGTATTCGGCCGGCGGGCCAAGCTAGCCCAATGGGCACGGGTAGACCGGCTTGGAGTGCATGAATAATATTGTTAAGGCGGGTAGGGGAATCCCGACCAGGCACTTGATGGACAAATACTCGCTGATACCTGCGAGCTGATTGGATGATATCCGCTGGTGGCTCGAGGCGAGCATTACTAGGCCGCTTCCAAATATTGGGCATGCTAGCCTGTAAAGGGATGCCATAAGCGCGGAGGGCTTCAACCACTTCAAATAAAGCAAAGCCCGCGTCGGCATCTTCACTGCTGGGTTCAGTCGCGCTGGTTGAATTAGCCGCCGGCAGTCGCTGCACGGTTTTGCGCGTAGCCCAAATCAGGTATTCTTCTGAGAATTTTTCGGCCTGCCCGGTGAGTTCGGCGCGCTGAAACTCCAAAGCGCTGACGATCGCAAAAACGGCGCAGCTGGGTCGACGTCCCTGGTTTTTAACCCCCAACTCAAATTTAAATAACTTCGGGCGCAAATCGACCGGAATGGCGAGTGACGCCGGCTGGCCAAATCTCCCCAACAAGTCATCAATGGGCGATCGACGGTTGATCGGTTGCAGTTGCGAACGGCGAATCGGCGGGAGCAGGGCGGAGTCAGGGGTGGCCTCACTGACTGGCTCCTTCGTGGGATCATAATTAAATCGTTTCTGCCAGTCAGGCGGCAGGTCTTGCAGACGAATTGAGGCCAACCCATCGCGGTGGCTAATGACCAAAGAGCGCGTATTTACCGAACGTATCTGCACCGCATGATAAGTGATGGTGCCCACGGTTAATGATTCGGGTGCGGCGTGGGTACCCGCATTAAGCTCAGCGGCCTGAATGGATTGACCCGTGGGGCCACAACTCAATCCCAACAAGCCAATCGATCCACGCAGAATTGCGCTCAATCGAATAGCGCGCAAGCGGGTGGGGAATGGGTCCATCGGCTAGCTTTTAGCGTAAATCGAGGCGAAGGCAAAGAAAGGAAAGGAGCAAAAAAAATGCGGCTCAGTTGAGCCGCAGATAAATCACCGAACGATGTTCGCTGTTATTTGCCGAGACTAGCCCGGAGATCCGTAAGCTGATTAGCGGAACCAAGGAGGACGTTACGGCTCGCGATAAACTTAGCATATTCTTCAATAAAGATTTTACCGGGCGGACGAAAATCAAAGTCCTTGGGATTATCGCGAAAGAATTCCCGGTGTACTCGGGTCCAGACCAAGCGCCCATCGGTATCGATATTAATCTTAGTCACGCCAAGTTTAGCCGCTGGCAGATATTCATTCACGTCCACACCCATCGAACCAGCGATTTGACCGCCGGCGGCATTAATCCGCGCCACTTCATCTTGCGGGACAGAGGAAGAGCCGTGCATGACAAGAGGGAAATTGGGTAGCCGCGCTTTGATTTTCTCGAGCACATCGAAATGCAGGGACTGTTTGCCCTTAAACTTAAAGGCGCCGTGGGAGGTACCGATGGCCGCCGCCAAACAATCGCAACCGGTCCGTTTGACGAAATCTTCCGCCTCAGCGGGATCCGTTAAGCAGGCGTTACCTTCCTCGACCTTGATGTCCTCTTCAACGCCACCGAGCATCCCAAGTTCAGCTTCAACCGAAATGCCTTTTTTATGGGCGGCCTCAACCACCCGTTTGGTGATTTCGATATTTTTCTCAAAAGGATCATGCGAAGCATCGATCATGACGGAACTAAAAAACCCTGAGTTGATGCAATCGTAGCAGGTTTCTTCGTCGCCGTGATCTAAATGGACCGCGTAAATTGCCTCTGGGAAAATATCGCCCGCGGCGCGAATTACCGCCTCGAGCATGCGCTTATCGGTGTATTTGCGCGCGCCCTTTGAGATCTGAATAATGAACGGCGCTTGGGAGGCGATCGCTCCTTTGAAGAGACCCATGGCCTGTTCAGCGTTGTTAATGTTGTAAGCGCCGACGGCATATTTGCCGTACGCGTGTTTGAAGAGTTGAGCGGTAGTTACGATCATGACAGGAGTTAACGTAGCTAAGCGGAGTAAAGCGTCACAAGCCTATTTCCGGTCTCGCCGGTTAATATAACGTTACGATACACGCCGTGATTTGGCGTAATCTTCCTGATTCTAATCAGGAATTAATCTCTAGGAGTCGCTGGCAGGCGAACGGCACTCATATTTTGTCTCATCTGACGCGCGAGTTGCGCCTGAGCATCTTTTTCCTGTTGAATGGCTATCAGGGTATTCACCTGGTTGGGGGACAAAATCGCCCGAGACTGATCAATCGCTTGGGCCGTTATTGCCGCCCCTGAACTATTGTTATTGGCAAAAGCGCCGCCACGCGAACGACCAAGTGCGGGGTCAGTCGCGGCAGGTGAAGGCGGTATAGTTTGGCTAAGGATTCCCACAAGGTTAGTGGCTTGTTGGGGAGTCATTGGTTCGCCCGAATAACTTAAACGCTGCTGCATACGCTCGACTGTGGCCCGTTGGGGCTGGGTTGATTCGTAGTTTTGATACTGTTCATAGGCAGCAGTCCCGAGAGTGCTTTGAATCTGGCGGTCAATTTCCGCATTAGCGTTCTGAACCAAGGTGCGCATCTGATCGGCATTTTCGCGATTGGGCGTGAGTCCTTGCGTGCGCATGGCGGCGATTACATCGCGCACGGTGCTTTGTTTATCGACCAGCAGTTGTTGAAATTTCCTTAACTGATCAGGCGGTAAGCCCAGATTTTTAAATAACTCAGCATAACGGCTGTCGAGCATGCCGCGGTCACGTAAATTCATCAGCTGTTGCATTTCCGGCGTGTCCATCATTTGGGCGAAATCACCGAAGCCGCGGCGGGGCTGGCCTCCGCGCCGTTGATCCTTGGGGCCAGCTTCCTCCGCGCCACCTTCGACGATTAAGTCAGGGCTGGCGGAATTATCCAAGGCCGCCGCGCCCTCTGGGTGGGCTGGCGTTGCGGCCACTTCTTTAGTCTTAGCCTGCAATGAACGGATCAGCCCTTCCGCGTCGGCCAGTTTCGACTGTTGCTGATAAGCGTAAATACCGAGACCAGCACACAAGAGTGCGAGTGCAAAAACCAAGCGGCGGGCAGGCCATGAATTATTTATCACGAGGTGCAATTCACCTGTTCGGCCGAAAATCGCAAGCAGTTAGCAACGCATTAGCTGCCGCACGGGCTCGCTCGTCA
>CAIVJE010000005.1 GCA_903906135.1 uncultured Verrucomicrobiota bacterium
CGTCAGCATGAGGCTACTCATATCAGCCGCTTTCCGCGCGTGAGCTTCTGCGGCCGCGACATATCCTTTTTCGCTCTCACTCGTGCGCCCCATCTTAATGAGCTCCAGATTTCCCATCACCCCCTGGATTTGATTATTAAAATGGTGGGCGATGGCCCCAGCCATGCGGCCCAGACTCTCGGCCTTTTTCAGCTGCTGATTTTGCGTTTCGAGCGACTGCAGCTGTTGCTGGATTTTTCTTTCCTCGGTAATATCCCACCGAATACCAATAAAATGAGTGATCTCCTCCCCACCAATGAAGAGCGGGCTAATGGTCAGCCGCTCCAAAATAATTCGCCCATCCTTGTGCCGACTGTAAATTTCTTCATGCCACGTCTGGCCCTGGGTAATGGTGTCCCAGATTTTTTTATAAAAAGCCTGATCATGCTGGCCTGATTTTAAGATGCGCGAGTTTTGCCCGACGATTTCATCAAAATGATAGCCGGTAATCTTGGTGAAGGCCGGATTAACCCAGACGATCAGACCTTGCCGATCCGTGATGAGCATGCCCTCAGCCGAGGCATCCAAAGCCGCATTTTTTAACCGCAAGAGAGACTCCGACTGCTTGCGGGCAGTGATGTCCTGAAAAATACCGACGAGTTTCACGATGACCGACCCCGCCCGTTCCGCGGCGCCCTGAATCCGGACCCAGATCGGCCGCCCCCCCGCGGTGGTCTTCTCCACTTCAAGATCGAAGGCGAGACCATCCGCAACGCAGCGCGCAATCGCCGCCGAAACGAGCGCGCGATTAGCCTCCGTATAACCATCAAAAAGACCGGAGTCCGCGGTCGGGACGGGCCCGGTCGGATCGAGTTCGTTGATGTGAAAAATTTCTTCGGCCCAAGTATATTTTTTGGTCGCCAGATCGAGTTCCCAACCACCGATCCGCCCGAGTTTATTCGTGCGCTGCAGAGCCGCTTCACTGCGTTGGAGCACGGCAGCCTGGCGGGCGAGTTTGCGCGCATACACCTGCTGCCAAGCAATGATGCCGGAAAGCAGCAAAATACCGAGCGCGACCGGCCACAGATAAGGCAGCCAATCTCGCCACTGAACTTTGTACGGTTCGGTCGGTCCGATCCACCTGGCGTAAAGTCGGTCAAAGGTGCCGTTGGCCCGAACGGTCACAAGGCCTTCATTAATGGCCGCCAAATTCTCGGTGGCTCCTTTCTGCACAGCGACATGGAACTGAGAGAGGATATTGTCCATCAAGTCGTGCCGCAAACCGGGTTCATCCGGCTGGCTCTCGAAGCGCGGAGCCTCCGCACCGTAGGTCTCCCCAGCGTGCCGCGGCAAATTACTCGGCCGAGCTAAAGCAAATTTCGGCTGCGGCAGCCGCATCGCCAAGGCGAAGTCGCAGTCGCCATTCCTTACGGCCATGAGCATCTCCGGGTAAGTATTAAACGGGACGATTTGCGCGCCCCACCCTTGGTTGGCCACAGCCCCAAAGTAGCTTTGCGTGCCGCGGAGGATGGCCATTTTTTTGCCGGGAAACTGTGAGGTATGCGTGATCGGCGAGTTCTGCCACCGGCTGAAGGTAATCGAGTGCAGCGCTGCATGCTCGATGGAGAAGTCCATGGACTTCAATCGATCCTGATTAATCAGGGTATTGGCCAAGGCATCAATTCGCCCCGCATTAAACTCAGTCAAAATATAGACCCAAGCTCCTGGCACAAAAACAAAATCAATCTGAGCGATGAACCCGATCTCGCGCAGCAACTCGATCGTAAAGCCTTCAGGCTGGCCAGGGATGCTTACATAAGAAAGCGGCGGTGAATTGATCTCCACGCCGATGCGAATGGTGCGGCGTTTTTTACCGGACAAGGCAGGGCCCTCATTGGGGTAGCGGGTGAGTGGAGCGCTGCGCGGTAAATTGTCCACGGCTCGCTTGGGCACCGCCGGCGGCTGCTCCAGGGGTAACGCCAGGCCTTGCTCAGGATTATTTATCTTCTCAATTTGCGGCGCTGGGCTGATCGGGCTGACGGCCACCGGCGGGGCAGCGCGGCTGGAGAGAACCGTGCCCAGCGCAAGCCAGACAAAGGCGCGGCCGAGAAAGGATAATTTATGCACGAATAAAATTAGCCGGCGCCGCCAGAGGCAGCTTAGCTCGATGATTAAACGTCGGCCTCCGCGGGATCGGCCGGAGTGGCCTCAAGTCCGCACAGTGGAAGCCGCACGCGGATGAGCGTTACGCCCGCTTGCGAGACAATCGTCGATTTCGCTCCCACCAAGGCACACAATTGAAAGACGATGGCCAAGCCGATCCCGAGGCCCTGTTGCTCGAAGTAGTCGCGGCCAAATTGGGAGAAGGCCTCGACCGCGCGCACCTGTTCAGGCGTAAAAGCGCGGCCCTCATTCTGAACCGTGAGTTCATATTCGGCCGACGCCAAACGCCGGCCGCTGACCTTGACCGGCGTTCCTTTGGCCGAAAATTTAAAAGCATTCTCCACTAATTCGAGAACTAAGGTGGAGAGATAGGTCGCCGCCATTTGCACGCCAGCGGGCTCCAACTGGAGGGAGAGGTCGCCCGTGCGATCATGCTCGGAAGCAAGGTAGCCGCATTCCGCGCTCGTCGCGGAGGTCCAAGCGGTGGCGGGATTTTTTTTAAAATGAGCCGTCACTTCCGCGGGCTGCGTAGTGATTTCGACCCACATGGTAAGCAGCTGAATTTGTTTATGCAGGCGGCGGGCCGAGCCCCCAATGAGCGCGCAGGATTCGAGCACAGCTTGTGACGACATCGTCGGCTGGGCGCGGGCCTCTTCCGCCAGCAAGTCAACAAAGCCCATAATCCCACTGAGCGGCGTGCGGAGCTCATGCGGCAAGGACTTGGCAATTTGCAGACGCAGTTGAGTGAATTGGGCCAAACGGCGGCGGGCACTTTCTAGCTGGCTCGAGATCGCCTTGCGCAGGTCTTCCAACGTGAAAGGTTTGGTCAAATAATCATTGGCTCCGGTGCTCATCCCGGCGCGCACATCAGATTTGTCAGCCCGCGCGCTGATGAAAATCAGCGGGATATCCTGCAGCTCCTTATGCGCCTTGGTGTGTGCCAGCAGCTCATAACCATCGCCCTGCGCCATCATAATATCTGACAAAATTAAATCCGGCAGCTCCTCCGTGTGGGTGAGATATTGCACAGCCGCGTGCCCCCCACTGGCACACTCAACCCCATAGCCCTCAAGCAGCAGCAAATCAGCCATAGTTTCACGAATCGCCTGATCATCCTCAACCAGCAGAATACGAGCTAGGGGTTTGGTCGCCATACGTTAGAAATAAAGGGAGGAAAAAGGCCGGCGAGAGGGTTAAAAAACAGAGGTAAACCATCCGGATCGACCCCAAATTGCAAGTCATGAGCAAAATAGTTGCCCCGCCCGCCAATCCCGCCCTGAGGCGGGATTGGCTTAAGGTTTAAGCCCGGATTCCCTTTCGCGCCCTTCGCGGTTTTCGCGGGCAAAATGCCTTGGTCGATTTTTTCTGTTTCTCGTGGCCATGCCTTGATCGGTTTTGCGCCTTCTGTGCCTTTTGTGGCTGCTCGGCGGCTAGAGGCGGGAGAGTTTTAAGGTTTAAGCCCCGATTCCCTTTCGCGTCCTTTCGCGTTTTTCGCGGGCAAAATGCCTTGGTCAGTTTCTAGTGTTTCTCGTGTTTTTCGTGGCGATGCCTTGGTCAGTTTTGCGCCTTTTGTGCTTTTTGTGGCTGCTCGGCGGCTCGTAAATTTGAGGGCCGCCCGCCACTCGCCGGGGTCGGTGGTTATTTCTGGGGCCGGCTCATCGGCCCCCCGGGGGGCGCGGTGATGTAATTACTGGGAAATGTTTGGTGTTACTTGGCGCTCGCTGATCTTTCCTATTGCTGGCCGGCAGCAGGCGTTTTGTGCTTCGCCCCACTCTTATGTCGACCTCTCCTACCCCTCTGCGTCTGACCTCCGTTCATTATTCGCCCGCGGCTGAGCCGGGTGAAATCACGGCCGCCCATGAATTGGGCAAGCTTACCGGGGCTAGCATCAGCGCAAGCGCCGGCGCCAAAACGGGTGTCACGGTGGCTCTCGCCTCCCGCGGTCGCCCAGCCCGTCTACCGGCCGCCGCCCAGACGGCCACGGCTTGGATGTGGCTGCGGATCGCCGAGGATGGCAGCGGTGAAATCTGCGCGACGCACGGTTCTTTTCTCTTCGCCGCGGTGCGCCTCTTGGCCACGGCCACCAGTGATCTGACCCGCGAAAAACTCGCTGCGGGCGTGTGGTTGCCCGCCACCTTCGGCTGGCATCGGCCGCATTGGGATGCCTGCTACACGCAATACTGGCGCAGTGCGCGCAAATTTGAGCCCGAGCGCTACGTCGCGGCACTCGCCGAAGCCGGCTTCACGCACTGCGAAGTTAACGGACTCCAAGCGCACATGCCCTTCGAGGACATGGTCGCCTTCGAGTATTATCCGCAATTTTACACCTACGCCCCGGGCTTCAATCACTTCATCGATACCCCACTCACCAAGGGCGTGTGGCCCGCGCACTACCTCGATGCTAATCTCAACCACCTCAAAAAGCTGGCCGACTTGGGTCGCCGCTACGGGTTGAAACCGGGCGTTTGTATGTTCGAGCCCCGCACGATGCCGGATCGCTTTTTTGCAAAATATCCCTCGCTCCGGGGAGCGCGCGTCGATCACCCCTTCCGCTCGCGCTTACCGCGCTACACCATGGCGCAAGATCACCCGATCGTGCAGCGCCATTATCGTGAGGCTCTCCAAAAATTGATGCGCCATGTGCCCGACCTGAGCTATATGTCCGTCTGGACCAATGACAGCGGCGCCGGCTTCGAGCACACCGCGTCCCTTTATGTCGGCCGCAATGGCGGACCCTACATGATCCGCGAATGGCGTAACCACGATAAGGTCGCGCAAGCGGCGGGCGAAAGCATCGTCCGTTATCTGAAAAATCTGCAGACCGCGGCGGCCGAACTGAACCCCGACTTTGATGTTATTTTACGCATCGAACCGTTCAAGGTCGAGCATCAGCACATCAAAGCCGGTATGGGCGGACACGTCACCTGGGAAGCTCCTTCCCTCCTGGTGAAGGGTTACGATGTGCCGTACGCGCACCCCAAATATCCCGAGAACAAGGCCGTCGCGGGCAGCCTCTTCCACACCACGATGGATCAAGCGGAAACCGATACACTGACGGCCTCGCGCGCCCAAGGCTGCGAGCCAGTGCTCCATTATTCTGCTTCGGGCGTCATGAATCATGAGCCGCTCCTCGGGCTGCCGTTCCCGCGGATGTTGCACGAAAAATTCACCGCCATGCGCGGAGCGGGGCTCAACCGCATCAGCTGCCTCGGTGGTCTGACCAACGCCGCCCAAGCGCCCTACTGGCCGAACCCCGTCGTCATTCGCGCCGCGCAATTCTTCCCCGAAAAACCCGTCGAGCAGGTGCTCACGGAATACGCCACCACGCTCGTCGGCCCGGCCCAAGCGAACAGCCTCCTCACGGCGTGGCAGGATTTTGAAAATGCGCTGATGTGGCAACCGTTGGTCGGACTCTACTGCGCCTTCGGCTTTTGCTGGCAGCGCACTTGGGACCGCCCTTTCGTCCCTGATGTCGAAGCTGTCCCCGCCGCCGAGCGCGAATACTACGAACGCCACGGCTGCTTCCAGCACAACAATCCCGGCCTCGTCGACCTCGGCAAAGACGTGCTCTTCGATCTCATCACGCAAGCTTCCGGCACAAAAATGGCCGCTGACATGGACGAGCACGTCATCGCGCGCCTGCGTCCGCTCATCAAACGCCTCGATAGCTTGGCTAAAGCCACCGAGCAAATCTCAGCCCCCGGGGCCCCGCGCCGCGCCAGCACTGAAAGCGCCGCCGCCGTCTTCGCCGATCTTCGCGATCGCGTTCGCGCTTACCTGCATTGGGTTTCCAGCCTGCGCAGCGTCTGCGCGTGGTGTGAATCGGTTTACGGTTATCTCAAAGCCCCCGACGCCGCGACCAAGGCGAGCTATGAGAAAAAACTCCAAGGCGCGATCGACTTGGAACTCGCCAACATTCGCGGCCTCATCGAGCTGCTCGAGACGACCAAGTCCGAGGTGCTCGTGGTGTCCGGCGTGGCCGACAATACCTTTTTCTACGGCGAAAATTTAGTTGAAAATCTGAAGACGAAAATTCGCCTCACCGAAAAATATCGCCATCACGCGCCACGGATCGACCAAGATATTTTCTGGCGCCCTCTCCCCGGTACGACCTGGCCGGAAGGTTGGTCCGCCAAAACACCCTGAGGCTTAGCTAGAGGCGGCACCGTTGTTGATTACTATCAACCCGGTGTTCGTCCTCAGTTCTCGCCACTGGGCGAAACAGAGGCGGCATAGAGGCAAAAGGTCAGAGGTGAGAGGCTAGAGGTTATAGGGCCGATCCGGATCTCAGTTTCTAGATTTCTACTTTCCCCAGTTTCATCTTTTCCTCCGCCGCCCCCTTCGCGTCACTTCGCGCCCTTCGCGGTTAAAAATGCATTGGTTCGTTTTTGTGTTTCTCGTGGCCATGCCTCGGTCGATTTTGCGCCTTCTGTGCTTTTTGTGGCGGTCTCAAGGCTTGGGGCTAGAGGCGGCATAGAGGCAAAAGGTCAGAGGTGAGAGGCTAGAGGTTATAGGGCCGATCCTCTGTCGCGCGGCAGCGGCGGCGAGTTTAAGTTCGAACCCTTCGCGTCACTTCGCGCCCTTCGCGGTTAAAAATGGGTTGGTTCGTTTTTGTGTTTCTCGTGGCCATGCCTTGATCGGTTTTGCGCCTTTTGTGCCTTTTGTGGCGGCCCGGAGATCGGTTCGATCCCCACCCAAAACCACGTACCACCGTCGCCGAATTACTCAATGTCCGCGGACGCGGCGGCGATAATCAGAGGGGGTAAAACCGATCTCCTGTTTAAAGGCCTTGGAAAAATGAAACACGTCGCAAAAGCCGAGAGTGTCGGCGATCTCCTTGAGTGAAGAACCTCCGTGATAAATGGCGGCGCACGCCCACTCCAAGCGGCGTCTTTTCTGGTAGCGGCCGGGAGATTCTCCGGTGAGTTCGACAAAGCGCTTGCGGAAGTTTTCGTAATTTAAACCGACCTGGGGCGCCACCGCTTGGGGCGTCAGCCAGCCCGTGATTCCGCGGTCACCGAGCAGGCGCAAACTTTTCTCCAACCAAGTATCCCGGCCGGCTTGCCGCGTGCTCTCCGCATCGGCGGCAATCATATCCGTGACCACATGGAGCAAGCGGCCCAAGGCGCGCAACGGCGCCCCCGCACTATGCAGCGGCTCACTTTTGACCACTTCATGGAGCCGCCGCCGCCAATAATCGACCGCGCCGAGCCGCAGCACCGGATGATCAGGCGCAAGCAGTCCTTGCGCGCGCCAGAGCTGAAATTGGGGGCCATCAAAGACAAAATAAATCTGGGTCCATTCCGTGCCCGGCAGCGGGCCATAGGCGTGGGCAATTTCAGGGAAAACCAAAACAACATCGCCCGGGCCTAAATCGAGTTTGGTGCCGCGCGCATCGCGATAATAGCCTTGGCCCTCCACCATGAGCACCAAGGTGAAACGTCTCAAAATTCGCATGCCCGACGGATCAATCCCCTTCACGTTGCGCAACACCCCCGCCAACTCGATCTCTCCTACCGGGGTGCGTAAAGGGCTTTGCAGCCAGGGCTCAGCGCGGTATTTAGGTAAGGGGGGCACACCCCCAAAATTTACATGACTTCTCCCACTTCAACCATTTAATCACCGACGATTTCCCTGTAAGTTAATGCCATGAGTGCCACGACCACCCTACCCCAACTCTATTCCTACGGCCACGAATTGGAGATGACCGACGATAAAGTTGGCCTCCTCCGCGACTCCAGCGACGCCGCGGAAGATTTTCCCGAGCTCCGCCGTCGCGTGGCGGAGGATGGTTATCTCTACCTGAAAGGCTATCTCGACCGCGCTGAAGTGCTGACCGCACGCGCCAGCCTCACCACCGGACTCGCCGCGGCCGGCGTGCTCGATCCCGCTTATCCCAGCATCGACGGTATTTGCAAACCGGGCGCGGGCTATGTTTTCAAACCTGAGCTCACCAATAATAATCCCGCGGTCCAAAGCCTCCTTTATTCGGGCCGCTTGCCAGAATTTTACCGGCAATTTTACGGCGAAGCTATTCGGCATTATGATTACACGTGGTTGCGCGCCATCGGGCCCGGCAAGGGCACGAACCCGCATTGCGATTTGCCTTACATGGGCCGCGGTACGCACGGACACATGACCTGCTGGGTACCTTACGGCGACATCTCCTTCGAACTGGGCGGCCTCATGGTGCTCGAGGGCTCGCATAAGCGCACGGACTTGTTGGAGAAATATGTTTACCGTGACGTCGATGCTTTCTGCGCCAACAAGCCAACAGAAGCCGAAGCGGCGCAGGCCGGCAAATGGGCGTTCAGTGGCACGCTCTCGCACAACCCACCGACGTTGCGTAATAAATTTGGTGGCCGCTGGGTAACTGCTGAATTTTCGCCCGGTGATTTTATCACTTTCGGCATGTTCCTCGTGCATGCGTCGCTCGATAACCGCACCGAGAATCGTCTCCGCATCTCCAGCGACGCGCGCTATCAACGCGCCAGCGAACCCATCGATGAACGCTGGATCGGCGTCAATCCCCCCGGTCACAGCACCGCCGGCACACGCGGCCGCATCTGCTGAGCCCCCCTCGCCCGTTGGGCCGAAAGTCGGTCGAGCCACGGCTCCGCGCCGACGATTGGTCAGCCTTTAATATTTTAACCATGGTCGCTCCCGCCCCCTCCTCCCCTGGCCGCATGGCCGCCGTGCATGATATGGCCCGTTTGCAACGCGTGCTGTTTGAAGTCGAACGCGATTTCATCCGCACCGCCTCAACGCTGATCTATCGCGTGGGCGACCCCGAGTTAAAATATTTGCTCTGCCAACATCTCTGGGAATCCGCCGGCCACGCCCGCTTCCTCCGGGAACGCGGCCGAGAAATGAGTGGTTTCGGCAACGGGGAAACCACCCGGGGCAGCATACGCCAGATTTATAATGAGGCGGTCATGCCCGCCGATGCGCTGATCGCGCTGACGGGTTTTTATCGCGTGCTCAAACCAGCATTGCTGGCCGCCTATCGCCATTATCTAACGGCCACGCACCACCTCGCCGACTGGCCATCGCGCAAACTCGTCGAAGAATTTATCGCTGACGAAGAACGCCACGCCCGCGAAATAGCCCCCTACCTCCAGCTCGAAGCCGCCCCGACTTGGACCGCCCACCTCGCCACCGCCCTCGCCGCTCACGGCGGCTGGCTCGGCGAACAGCCCGCGCAACCCCTGCCCGCAAATTTTATCTGGGAATCAAGCCAGCGGACTTATCAACATCCACCCACCTGCAACCGCAGCCCGTACCCCACGTGCTCGAGCGCTTTCAGCTACGACTCGGCTGAAACCCCCATTGTCCGCCCCTGGCTCGTCGATCCGAAAACGGATGCCCGCGTCATTCGCCTGATGGTATACGTCTGGCTCCTGATGGAGTTGGATGCCGTCGATTATCTCGCGACCATTTTCTACGACACGCCCGAAGCACCCTTTGATTTGCACCACGATATGGCGCGTCATCTATGGGATGAATCCCGCCACAGCGCCTTCGGCTATCGCCAACTCCCCAAGCTCGGCGTCGATTTGATGACGGTGGAGCACTCCCTCGATCTTTATAATATTTTAGTGCAGATGGCGCCGCACGAACGCTACGCGATGATGACCATGGAATTTGAGGCCGGCAGTTTTCCGACCAAGGCCACCGTCATGGACCGCATCCGCGAGCTCAACGATTTCGAAGCCGACACCCTGCTCGCCTTCGATCGCAACGATGAGCAAAATCATGTGCGCTATGGCCATCATTGGCTGCCGCAAATCATGGCACTCGGGGGCGAGACCCGCCCGGTGGAGGAATTTGTTAAAGCGACCCAAGCTAAATTCGTCGAACTAGCGAAAGTCTTCGGCAATCGCACCCCGCACAGCCTGTCGCCCGAGCGTCGGCTCACGGGAGATAAAATCCTCGCCCTCGTCGGCGTAAAATAACGCCCCGAAACGCTCGTTTGTAATATAATATATTACAAACGAGCGTCAGGAGATTCGAATGCGGCGCACGGGCGGCGGGCGGTGCATAGCCGCACTGGCACTGAGCGTGGCTGCGGCTAGAACCCAATGACGCCCCGCCGGAGGACTCGTGGCGGCGAGGATGGCAGCCCTCA
>CAIVJE010000006.1 GCA_903906135.1 uncultured Verrucomicrobiota bacterium
ATCCCGCTCATCGCGTCCGGCGGCGCCGGCACCCCGGAACATTTCCGAGACGTTTTTCGCGAAGCCGGTGTCGATGGGGCACTTGCGGCGTCCGTTTTCCACAAAGGCACCATCAAGATTCCCCTCTTAAAAAAGCAACTTATCACCGCCCACCTCTCTATCCGCCCATGAAACTCCCTAAGATTGACTGGAAAAAAGATTCCGGCCTCGTGCCCGCCATCATCCAAGACGCCGCCACCCTGCAGGTGCTCATGCTGGGTTATATGAACGCGGCGGCTCTGAAAAAAACTATAAAAACTAAACGCGTTACTTTCTTTAGCCGCAGCAAGCAGCGGCTCTGGACCAAGGGCGAGTCGTCAAAAAACTTTCTCCACCTCGTGAGCCTCCAGGTAGATTGCGATAATGACACGATCCTGATCACCGCTCGGCCCGATGGCCCTACTTGTCACCGCGCCACGCCTAGTTGCTTCGGCAACGACGGGGCCACGGGCATTGGTTTTCTCGCGCACCTCGACCAAATAGTGGCCGATCGAATTAAAAGCGGAGATAAACAAAGCTATACGGTGCGCTTAGCAAAAGAAGGGGTGACGCGTTGTGCCCAAAAAGTAGGTGAAGAAGGCGTCGAAACCGCTTTGGCCGCGCTCGGTTCTAATCAAAAAGAATTCACCGGCGAAGCGGCTGATCTGCTTTATCATCTCATCGTCTTGCTTCGCGTTAAAAAGCTTTCGCTCAATGCGGCGGTGGCGGTGCTGGCCAAGCGCCACGCCCCAAAGAAATAATTTAAGCGCCGTCCGCTTTTCACTTATTAGGGCGGGCCGCTCAGCCGGCTAGATGTCACCGGATTAAATGCACGGCCGATGCGCTTGGCCGCCCGAACCGATTAACTCGGTTATTCGCTTGATAAAAAAGCGCCCCGCCGGAGCAACCACGCTTGGGTCGCCGCCAAGCCAAAATCGATAAACGTGACGCTCGCCCAAGCGGGCACCAACCAACCGCGCAGAATAGCCCAAGCCGCAAAAGCGCCCGCCGCTAGGCGGAAGATGATGGTTATTTCTAACGTCGCGCGGAGCAGCGTTCCTTTTCCGGTCAGTCGCCAACCGCGCCAAGCCCATAAATAACTCGTGCCGACCGCAAAAACAAAGGCCCCCACAAAGCGTAAATAAACCAAATCCCCGTAAACTTCCTTCACCCCCATCAGGCGCAACATCAGTGCGGGGGCACCGATGAAACCCAACCCTGCGCAGAAATCGAGCGCGCCGGCCGTGCAGGATAAGCCGACGGCTAATTGATTAATGGTTTTCGTCTGCATCGCTGGTTAATCTTCCTGCGCAGAAGCCAACTGATTCAATTATTTTTCCCCGACCACACTGACTAGCCCGGTGAGCTTGAAGCGTACCTTCACTTCCGGATCAACTTTGGCGACATAGGCCAGTCGGATAATTTTTAGATTCCACGATCGATGATCGATCACGGTCTCCCCAGTCAGCGTATAAGTATCATCAAGCTTGGTTAAATTAACGGGAAATTCAATGCGCTCGGTTACCCCATGGAGCGTAAGCCGGCCGGATACCTGCCCTTGGCCGTCGGGCATGAGAGCGATATTGCCCACTTCAAAACGACCCTCCAATAAGCTTCCGCCCAGCCATTTTAACATCGCAGTATCGCGATCGATCTTGCCGGTTTTGAGATCGGTAAAGTTAAAACTAAAAATTGCTCCCTTAATCTTTCCATTGGCGTCCAACTTGATCTTCGCGTCGTAGTGATCGAGGTGGCCGGTGAATGAACCCGCCGTGGCCTTAACATCGATATCAATAAAGGAACGCGCGGGATCTATTTTTAGGGTCCGTTCCGCGGCGCCGCTCGCCAATGGCAACAATAAGGCAACCAGCCAGGGAGTAAATATTTTCATAACTTAAGAAATAGGGAGGCTCTCCGCAGACCGCAATCTTGCCATTTTAGGCCGCCTCATCCCCGGCCGCCACGTAAAACGATCAAGCTCTCGAGATCATTTTTCTCAAATTCCTTCCAGTAGCGGTCTTCGATTTTTTTTAAGCGTTCATCCGTAGAAAGTGGCGGCTCAACCCCGGGCGTCTCCATCGTCCGCCTGGCTTGATCCCCGGCTAAATCACGATCAGCTAAACGCGCGACAATTTCGTGCCAAAAAGTGTCATTTTGAAATTCACTCTGAATATCTCGAATCCGTTCATCTTCCGCGAGTTTAGGGGCGGGTTGTAAGGTTCCATCGGCATTTTTCTCTACCAAGTCGGCGCAACCAAGCGTCGCCGCTAATGCGAGGAGTTTTTGATCAAAATTAAAATACCGCTTCGCCGCCGCGGTGTCTTCCCCTTGATAGCCCGTCACCGCCCACATCCCGAGATGGACGAGCTCAAGGAGTTGCCGATATTCTTTGGGTGTAAAAGAGGCTTTCATCACCCATCACGGTTACCCGCCCACCTCACCCCGCAAGCGTGAAGTTAGCCGTGTAACGCGGCATTGACCACCCTCCCTTAGCGTGGCAACGGTTGCCTCTCTCATGTCTAGCTCTGTCGAACCTACCAACCTCATGGAAGCCATCGTCTCGCTCGCGAAACGCCGGGGCTTTATTTATTCGTCCTCCGAAATTTACGGCGGCTTCAACGGTTTCTTCGACTATGGTCCCCTCGGCGCGGAACTTAAGAAGAACATCCGCGACTGCTGGTGGAATGATATGGTGCGGCGGCGTGAAGATATTGTCGGCCTCGAGTCTTCTATTATTATGCACCCCAAGGTATGGGAAGCCTCTGGCCACGTCGCGGGCTTCACCGATCCACTCGTTGATTGTAAGGTTTCCAAGATGCGCTACCGAGCGGATCAACTCTTTTTCTCCCCTGTGATCGTCGAGGGAAAAACCGTTGGTTATGTCTCGGCCCTCGAAAGCGAAAAGACCACCGAGGACCTGCAGGCGGCCGCTGAATCCTTTAAACGTAAAAAAGCCCTCCAAGGCACGCTCGCGCCGGTCACCCCCAAGGATTTTACCGAAGCCCAAGAAGCCGAAATTGCTTTAATTCCCTCTCCCGCCACGGGTGAACCTGGGAGCCTAACTGCTCCGCGCGCGTTTAACATGATGTTCCAAACGAATGTTGGCGCGATGAGCGATGCCTCGTCGGTCGCTTACCTGCGGCCCGAGACAGCTCAAGGTATGTTTGTAGATTTTAAGAACGTCGTGGATACGACGCGCGTAAAACTACCTTTTGGTATCGCCCAAATTGGTAAGTCATTCCGCAATGAGATCACCCCGCGTAATTTCATCTTCCGCTCGCGGGAGTTTGAGCAGATGGAAATGGAATATTTTATTCACGAGGATGCAGACTGGGCTAAATGTCACGAAGAGTGGATTGTCTGGTGTGAAACCTGGCTAAAAAGTGTTGGCCTGCCCGATACCCATCTTTCCCGCTACACTCACCCGAAGGAGAAACTAGCGTTCTATTCTCGGGGCACGGTGGATATCATGTTTAAATATCCCTTTGGGGTACAGGAGCTTTGGGGGATCGCCGCCCGCGGCAATTACGACCTGACGCAGCACGCCACTGCCTCCGGTAAACCCCAGGAGATTTTTGACGAAACGACTAAGAAAAAATTTATTCCCCATGTCATTGAGCCAGCAGTGGGGGTAGATCGCATCCTCCTCGCCGTGCTTTGTGCCGCCTATGAGGTCGAAGACGTGCCGGATGAAAAGGGTAACGTTGAACAACGGACCGTGCTGCGCCTCTCGCCCCG
>CAIVJE010000007.1 GCA_903906135.1 uncultured Verrucomicrobiota bacterium
AGCGGAGTGATCTGGTCGGTGATTTCATGACCATAAAGCGGAAACCCTGCCTCCAAGCGCAAACTATCCCGCGCCCCTAAGCCGGTGAGTTCGAGGCCAAAGGGTCCACCGGCTGCCAGGATCGCCTCGGCCAAGCCCGCGCCCGCGGTCGCGGCACAATAAAGCTCAAAACCATCTTCGCCGGTGTATCCCGTGCGACTGATCAGGCATTTAACGCCGGCGATTTCCCCGTGCACAAAGTGATAATATTTGATCTCCGCCAAATTCGTTAGCGTCAGCGTTTGCACCAACGCCGCCGCGGTCGGACCTTGAATCGCGAGCTGGGCATAATCCGGCGAACGATCAACGACGGAGCAATTAAACCCCTGCGCCTGCTCCTTCATCCAAGCGATGTCTTTGGCAATATTCCCCGCGTTGATGCACAGTAAATAATCATCGGGCGCCCGCATGTAGACCAACAGATCATCCACCACCCCGCCGTGCGGGTAGCACATGACCGTATAAAGAATGCGCCCCGGGAAAAGCTTCCGGCAATCGTTCGTCACCAAGTGCTGGAGGAATTTGAGCGCGTCCGGCCCCTGCACATCCGCTTCGCCCATGTGGCTCACATCAAATAATCCGCAGCGCTGACGGACCGCTTTATGTTCTTCCAAGATGCTCCGATATTGCACCGGCATATCCCAACCAGCGAAATCTACCATGCGCCCTCCGTGTTGACGATGAAAGGCATTGAGAGGCGTAACCTGAGGGACACTCATGTAACTACTAAGAGTTGGCCCCACAATCCGAGCAAGGAAACTCGCGCCCCCCATCGAACTATAACCTTCGCGCAGTGTCGCTAAAAGAAATTGTGTTCACTGCGCGCTTCGGGCCTAAAAGAGCCCATGCATGGCTCTGCTTTCACCCGATGAATATCTTGCCGCTCGCTTACTGGGTCCATGACCTCAGCCCCTTTCTATTTCGTCTCAACGAAAACTTCGGCCTGCGTTACTATGGTCTGTCTTATCTCTTAGGCTTTTTGGCGGCGGGCTGGCTTTTGCAGCGTTATTACCGTGCCGGACGCTCTCCCCTCGATGCCAACGCCATCATCGACCTGTTAACGTTGATTATCATGGGGGTGATCGTTGGCGGTCGCTTCGGTTATTTCGTATTCTACCAAACCGAGCTTCTCTTCCGCGACCCCCTCACCTTATTTCGCGTTTGGGAAGGCGGTATGTCGAGCCACGGCGGCATGCTGGGTGTCGCCCTCGCCGCCGGGTGGTTTACGCGGCGTCGCCCCTACCGGTTTCTCTCCATGGCCGACTTGATTGTGACCGTCGCCCCACTCGGTTTATGCTTCGGGCGTATTGCGAATTTTATTAACGGAGAACTCTGGGGTAAGCCCACCCGCGTGCCATGGGCAGTAATCTTTCCCGCGAGCCCCCACCCGCTCATGCCGCGTCACCCTTCCCAACTTTATGAAGCAGTTCTCGAGGGCTTGCTCGTCTTCGCTTGGATGCAGATTCGCTTCTGGAAAAGCTCCGCCCGGCAACAACCCGGTCGCCTGTCCGGAGAATTCCTGGTCGTCTACTCTGTGGCTCGAACGATCAGCGAGATTTTCCGCGAGCCGGATGCAGCCCTCCTCCTCGGCCTGAGCCGAGGGACCTTTTATTCGCTGTTTTTCTGTGCCGTCGGCCTCGGCCTCATCGCCGCTGCGCGCCGACCTGATTTACAGCGTAAAGCCTGACGGAATCGTCGCGCCTTTGCAGACGCAGAGAATGCCGTCGCGAATCACGACGTCATGCGCGTAATCCCCATCGGGCTTGCCGGCGGGTGACAGGGTAACCCCGTCGCCGATCCGGGCATTTTTATCAATAATCGCGTGCCGGATATTACAATTACGGCCCACGCCGATCGTCGGTCGACCCAGCGCACGGTCAGCCCGCACTTCTTTTTCGGTCTGATAATAATCTGCGCCCATCATCACGACATCCTCTAGAGTCGAAGCTTCCCCGAGAATCGAGCGGATACTAATAACGCAATGTTTCAGCGTAGCATCGGTCACCAAACAGCCATCACCGATCACGACATGGTCGATGTTGCAGCGATTAATTTTGGAGGCCGGCAAATAACGGGGGTGGGTATAAATAGGGGCATCCCGGTCAAAAAAGTTAAAAGGCGGCAGCGGTTGCGCGAGGGCCAGGTTGGCATCGAAAAAAGCTCTCACCGTCCCGATGTCTTCCCAGTAACCCTCAAAAATATAACTACAAAGTTTAGCGCGCCCGAGTAAGGCCGGAATGACCTCTTTGCCAAAATCCTTCATGGGATTGTCGAGGGCCTGCCGGAGCACTTCGCGACTAAACACATAAATACCCATGGAAGCTAAGCAGCGCTTCTCTGACGCTGGGGCCAGCTTTTGTTCCAGCGCTGCGCGAATGGTGAGACTTTGGATGATCGCGGGATCCTTCGGTTTTTCGACAAATTCGGCGATGGTTAGGTCATCGTTGACGCGCATCAGCCCCAAGCCCTCGACCTTCGAAACCGGAAAAGGAATCGCGGCGATGGTAACATCAGCTCCCTGCGCGATATGCTGATCGATGATTTTATTAAAATCCATTCGGTACAATTGATCACCCGAGAGGATCAGGACGTAATCGTGCCCGTGCCGATGGAAATGAACTAAATTGCGCCGCACCGCATCCGCCGTCCCTTCATACCATGCATTGCTTTTCTCCGTTTGTTCCGCGGAAAGAATATCGATGAAGCCGCCGCCAAAGGGATCAAATCGATAGCTTTTTTGGATATGCCGATGAAGTGAGGCCGTCAAAAATTGCGAGAGGACAAAAATCCGATTAAAACCCGAATTCAGACAGTTGCTGATCGGAATATCCACGAGTCGATATTTACCCGCCAGCGGCACCGCAGGTTTGCAGCGTTCCTTCGTCAAGGGAAAGAGCCGCGTGCCGCGACCTCCGCCCATAATTACGGCTAAAACTCTTTTTGATTCGGTCATACGAAAAGGGACTCAGATTTTGCGATATGATTTGAACGCCAGCAGCAGAAGCGCCAGCCTAAACCCACCATGTGCGGAATCATCGGTTATCTCGGAAAACAAAAAGCCGCCACGATCATCCTCGAAGGCCTCAAACGCCTCGAATATCGGGGCTATGACTCCGCTGGGCTCGTGATCTTAAAAGATGGCCAATTCGAGTTAGCTAAAAAAGCGGGCCGAGTCGATGGACTGATCAAGAGCACCCCCGCCCAGAAAATCGCCGGCACGACCGGTATCGGTCACACGCGTTGGGCCACGCACGGTGGCGTGACGGATGCCAATTCTCACCCTCACCTCAGCAGCGACGGGAAAATTGCCCTGATTCACAACGGTGTGATGGAAAATTATGCCAGTGCGAAAAAATTCCTCCTGACCAAGGGCTACACGTTTAAATCTGAAACCGACACCGAGGTG
>CAIVJE010000008.1 GCA_903906135.1 uncultured Verrucomicrobiota bacterium
ATCAGAGAGAGAAAAAACAAAACCAAATTCTAGGGCCACCCGCCAGAGGGCTTGTTGTTTTTCGCGTTCGGCGCGAGCGGTCTCACGGTTTTCAACCGCGGTCGTAGCTTCCGCGATGGTCGAGCAGAGCACGCCATAGCGTCTCATATCCACCATGCCGCCCGGAGACATCAGCAGGCACCAGTTAAGAGCAAAACCGACATAGATCAGGTGATTGATTTCGTGTGCTCGGCAAAGAGCGGCGAGTTGGGTGCCATCGGCCGCGATGCCCTCGGCGCCGATCGGGCGTGCGGTCGCCGCAAAATCAAGTTGCGCGAAGCCGGCGGAAATATCGGCAACATTGTGGGCGCCCGGAGAGCCCTGCGTGGCCCGGAGTTTTTGCAGGCGCTCGTATACTGGATCGGGCGCGAGGGGGAGTAAACTGGCCGGAGTTCCCGCTAGTTGGACGGCGCGTTGGTGGCCGGGGAGGTGAGAATAATAATCCTTACTGCCGCCTACGACATGAAAGACCGGCAGGGGAGAACGGCGCACCGCCGATAATAGCGGGGGGAAAACATCGGCGAGGATTTGCTCAGCCCGCGCATGATATTCAACCGCCCGGCGCCAGCCGGGGAACTCGTGCGCTTGGCCGCAATCCCAGGCATGCATGACGACCAGCGCGGTGTGGGCTGGGGCTAGTTCCGCTTCCACGGTCTGCCAACCGGCATAACCTTCGGCCGGGACGGGGAGCGTGGGATCGGCGTCGAATTGCCGATAGAGTCGGGCCGGAAGGCGCATGGGTTTAATGGTTAAAGCTTTTTCACCTGAGCTGGGCGGGAGGCGCGCCAGAGTAGACCACCAATAATGAAGAGCAAACCGCCCGCGACAACATTGATGCTGGGCGGGGCCAGCGGCGATGAAGGTAGCACGATGCACGCGATGAGTACGCCGCCAAGCAGCACGCTGACCAAGGCCAGCATTTGATAATCGCGGAGACCACCGACGGGGGTTGCTGGGTCAATGGGCACAGGGGTTTGCAAATCGTGATCTAGGCGTTGGCATTCCGCGCTGCGCGGATCATCGGCCCGATAATAAAAAGCGGAGAGAGCGAACATCAAGGTGGCGGCGATACTCGCGCTGAGAATATTGCGTTCATAGACATGGTCAGGAAATGCCCCGATAGCGAGCAGGCCAAAGGCGGCCACAAAGGCGGCAATGCTCGAGGCCATCCCCGACCACCACGGAGTCTTACGGTAGATCATGCCCAATAGCACCGGCATCATGAAGCCAGGTCCGGTGAGGGAATAATATTTAAGGCCAAAATCGAAAGCGCCGCCGGTCTTCGCAATAAATAAGGCAGCGACGATTCCGAGTCCACCAATGACCAACATAGTAACTTGGGCCACACGCATCTGGTGATGATCGGAGGGAGCCGCCCAGCCTATGCGCCGGCGGAGGGGCACGTAGATGTCGCGGGTGGTGGTGGCCGCGAGCCAATTGAAACCATCACTCGCTTGGCCGAGGGTGGCCGATAGGATGGCGGCGACCACAAAGCCGATCATGCCGTGCGGGAGCAGCAGCAGGGCGAGACTGACATAGGAGGCCTCTTCGGGCGCGGCGAATTGCGGCCATAGCGTCGCGATGTTGGGGAAGAGCACGCGCGCTCCCATCATGGGAAGAATCCACAGCAGCGGTCCAATGAAGGAGAGCCCCGCGCAGAGAAAAGCCATTTTGCGGGCACTGCGTTCGTCAGGTACGCTCTGGTAACGCTGCACCTGCCACCACGCTACATTGTAGCCGAGGAGGACATTGATAGCCCAGCAAACAAGAAAGAGGGGCTGACCGGTCTGGCCACTCAGACCAAAGTACCCCGCGGGCGCTTCGTGCCACAGGCGGGCAAAGCCGGCGCCTAAGCCGGCTCCTTGGCCAAGATAGAGGAAGGTGATCGGGAAAATTATGAGCGAAGTGACGAGAATAATCACTCCCTGGACCGCGTCGCTCAGCACCGCAGCCCACAAGCCTCCAATCACGGTGTAAGCAATCATGACGAGACCAACCGTGATCATCGTCAGCTCAAGACCGCTCAAGGTTAACCCGAGCACGACGTGGGTGCCGCCCGCGAAGCCCAGCGCGGTCGCGACAAAGATGCAGAGAATGTAAAGACCTTGGCCGATGCCGATAATTTGCGGCACGACTGCCGTCACCGAATAAAAATAAGTCGTCGACGGCGAGAAGCGGCGGGTGAGGAATTCGAGTGGCGAGTTGATGCGTGCTCGGCGCCAGCGCGACGCGAAGTAAAAGGCGCCGACGAGATAAGCCCACGTCGCCGAGGTAAACACGACCACCGCACCCAAGCCGTAGCGGTACGTGAAGCCCGCGGCCGCCACGAACATGAACGCAGAAAAACCGGATACCCAGTTGGAGACGCCCGCGAGAAACCAGGGGATTTTCCCGCCCCCCTTGAAATAATCATCGGTGTTTCGATTTTTTCGGGACGAATACCAACCCACAAAAATAACGATGCCAAAGTAGAGTGCGATGAGCGCATAATCGGCACCGTTAACATGATTAAAGTCGGGCATAGGATGGAATGAAACGCTGAGCAGGATTGAATTATTTTTAATGGCCGACGCTTAACGGCGAATGGCGGCTAAGGAATTTCTTTAGGCGATCGTAATGACAGGGAGGGCGTCGGTGGGGTCAATCGTGACATTTAATTTTTGCCCCCGATGAATTCCCTGTACGCGCCAGCGCGCACCTTCGCGGGTGACGGCCAGGGCACCGGATGGCTCGCCGGCGGGTTTAGCCGCCGCGACCGTGAGCAAGATATGTTCAGTTGCGGTCGGCGAAGTTGCTTCGACGTACGGATGAACGCCTTCACTTTCCGGTAGATCATGGCGAGCCGTTGCGCAAATTACGGAAGTGAGGCCCGTGACGCTCGCCTGTAATTGGGCAAAAGGCCGCGTGATTTGAAAAGTTGCGCCCGTCGCCGTCGCCGCCCCCCGCGTATCATCGTTATAAACTTGGAAGCGAAGTTGGACGGGTTGGGCGGTGGTGAGTGAGACGCGATCGAGAATCAGGAGCACATCAGGTTTGAGGTAAACCAAGGTGCGATCGACGCGCTGTACTTCCGGCAGGACCAATTGATAGGCCTCGGTGGCTTCGCTGGTCACGGTCATCCAACCTGGGCCCGTCTTAAATGATTGGACGCGCGCCCACGCGGCGGAGGCGTTGGTGCCCTCGTGGCCATCGTGGTATTGGTGCCCTTGGCCGTTAATCAGCAGGGCGGTGTGCGCGGCGGTGAGGCGGAGCTGCCAACGCGGTGTCGTGTAAGAGTAGCCAGCGCGGAAAGGATCGTGGAAGAGGCGTTCACCGTGGGCCTTGAAGATAACACTGTTGCGATCGGCGTGTTCATGATTCGAAGGCCCGCCGCTGCGCAACGCTACGACGCTATCGGCAGCGGCCCAGCCAGTGCGAGAAACGACGATATCGTTGGAAAGATGGGCGTCTTGCTGCGCGACTTCGGGCGCCGCGCTCGGAGTGGCCTCATCGAACCAGATAAGTCCGAAAGGCGTTTTCATTTCCGCCGTATGTTTGGCCATGTGTTGGGCCAGCGGGTCGCGATGCGTGCGGGCCACCCAAGCGGCGATCGAGATATCGCTGGCGGTGAGGGCATCGCTAAAATTAACAATATCATTGGCTGGGTCGACCTTCAGCGTGGGCACCGCAAGATTGCGCGGTGCGTGGGTGGGATCGAAGCCGGCCCCTTGGGTTGGCATGGTAAAAGCGAGGGCGTAGCGCACCGTGCCAGGATAATTAATGAGACTGCGATCATCGATGCCGAGTCGGCGCCAGAGAGTTTCGGCAAACATCGCCAAATGCATCGTGGTGTAACCCCAGTAACTCGCCCCTTCATCGTAAGCACCGTCAGAGCCATACATGGTGGAGAAGGCTTTGGCGCTCGACCGGGCGAGTTCGAGCCATGACGCGGCCTGAGGGTGACGGCCATGCAGGAGCACCCCCGCGATGCCGAGAGCGGCGGTGGGAATTATCTTAAGATTCGTCGAGTTAAGAATGAGCGGCCAACGCGCGAGGCTGACGCGGAAAGCCTGCGGGTAATCATCTTCGGGATCGAAGCCCCAGCCTTTAACTCGCTCAGGATATTTCATGCCGTAAAGCGTCGTGAAGCAGGCGGGCGCTCCTTTCGTGGCGATATTATTTTCGATTTCAGCCACTTCCGCCGGAGTTAAAACGTCGACCAAACAGTCGAGCGCGTAGGCGAGCGCGATGGTGGCCTCAGAGGCGCGTTGGAGGCCGATCACTTTTTTTCCAGCTTCTAGGAAATAATCCCACTTAGGGTAATTGAGCAGTTGGCGAATCGCGAGTTTGGTCACCGCAAGATGCGCGGCATCGTGATTGACGACGTAAACAAAAGAGGAGCGTTCGACGATTTGGCGCACGCGCATCATGTCCGCCACATGGTTATTGTAGCGGACCGCGTGCATCAAAAATTGGGTATCAGCAGCCAGATCAGCTTCGGTCATCTCGCGCCACAGCTTCGCGAAACGGGGGTGCTGAGTATTGGCGCGAATGCGCGGCAGGTCAGCAGCATCAAAGAGGAGACCGCCTTGAGCATTCGGGGCTGAATCGGGCGCAGCCGCGCGCAGGCTAAGATGGGCGAAAGGCAGGCTCGCCGCGAGAACGGCGGAGCTTTTTAGAAACGTGCGACGAGATGAGGTATTCATGGGGAAGTGGGATCAGGGAGTAGTCGACGGTGGGTGGTGAATAAAATTTTAGTCAGGCTGGGGGGAAGGTTGAGAGCTTCACGCAATGGTGATCACGGGCAATGATCCCGCGGTGTTGAGCGTGACGTTGATCGTTTGACCGTGGTGCGTGCCTTGCACGTGCCAGAGCGCGCCAGAGCGGGTGAGGCTTAATTCGCCGTGGGGTTCACCGGTGGGGGCGGCGCTACAGACGGTCAGGATTTCATGCGCCGGAGCGGCGGCTGACTCGATTTCCGCGTAGGGCTGTGAGCCATCTTTTTCGGCCAAGGGTAATTGGGCTAAGCGCACGACGATGCCCGGGGCGCGGGCGACACGGCCGAGCAGCGAAGCTCGGGGCCGGGTGATGAGAAAATTTCCGCCGGGTAAAGCGAGCTGCGCCGCGAGGTCTTCATTGTTAGCCTGAAAGCGCACTTGGACGGAGGCTGGGGCCTCGCGCAGAGCCACCTGATCGAGGAAGATAACAATATCCGGTTTGAGGAACACGAGCGTGCGGTGCACGCGGCTAACGTTCGCGTTGACCAGCTGATAGGCATCGGTCGCATCGCTCGTCACGGTCATCCCATGAGGGCCGGTGCGATAATCGAGGACTCGAGCGAAAGCCCAGGAGGGGTTGGTGCCTTCGCTGCCATCGTGATATTGGTGGCCTTGGCCATTGATCAAGACGGCGGTGTGGGCGCTCGTGAGTCGGAGGATCCAGCGCGGTTGTTTGGAAATATAGGCTGCGCGCGTGGGATCGTGCAGCAGGCGTTCGCCGTAAGCTTTGAAAATGACGCTATTGCGGTCGGCGTGCTCATGATTAGCCGGACCGCCACTGCGCAGGGCGAGTACGTTGTCGCGCGCGGTCCAGCCGGTCCGAGCGATGACGAGATCGTTCGCGAGGCGCTGATTAAGCATGCTTTTTTCCGGAGGGGCGACGACCGCCGCCGCATCGTACCAGATTAAGCCGTAGAGGTATTTAGCTTCACCGATCTCGCGGGCGAGAAAGTTAGCGACGGGATCTTGGCGCGTGCGGCCGATCCAAGCGGCGACGGAGACATCTACGGCTCCATTGGCGTCGCCGAAATTAATGATATCAAATTCTGGCTTTACCGTGGGCATGCTAAAGCCCGCGATGTGTTGGAAATTAGCCACGGCATGATCATTGCCACTCGTCGGCATCGTCATGCTCAAAGCATAGCGCGCCGTCCCCGAGTAATTAATGAGCTCGCGATCATCAATGCCTTGGGTGCGCCAGAGGGCTTCGGAAAAAAGCGACATGTGGAGCGTCGTGTAGCCCCAGTAACTGACGCCTTCGTCGTAACTGCCATCGCTGCCGTAGGCCGTCGAAAAAGCGCGCGCACACGAGCGGGCAAGTTCGAGCCAGCCAGCCGCCTCGGGGCGGCGACTGAGAAAATGGCAGGCGATGAGACCGAGTGCCGCCGTCGGGATAATTTTTAGATTGGTTACGTTGAGAATCAGGGGCCAACGCTTGAGACTGATGTGCCGGAAATCATCCACCTCACTGCGTGGGCTCCAAGTCCAACCCTGGACGCGGTCGGGATATTTCATGCCGTAGATGGCGGTGGCGCAGGGCGGTGCGCCCTTGGTCAGGATGGCCTCTTCAATGGCGGTAACTTCCGTCGCAGTGAGTGCGCCTTTGAGCCAAGCCAACGCCATCAACAGAGCGATGCTCCCTTCTGAGGCGCGTTGCAGCCCGAAAATCTGCCGGCCGCCTTCGAGGAAACTATCCCATTCTGGGTACTCGAGCATCTTGCGGATAGCGGTGCGGGCTAACTCTAATTGGATCGGATCACCCTCCACCGCATAGAGCACACAGGCGCGCTCTAAAATTCGCTGTACCCGCAGGAGATGCGTGACGTGGTTGGTGAGGCTAACGCCGTGCGCGAGGAAATTACGGTCTGCGGTTAAATCAGCGTCATGCATGCTTTGCCAGAGCGTGGCAAAGCGCGGGTCCCGGGCATTGGCGCGAATGCGCGGAAGATCAGCGTCATCGAAGAGCAGGCCCGCATGCGCAGATGGTCTGAACGGCGCGGCCTGGGTGGCTTCGGCTCCAGACAGGTCGAGGCGTGCGAAGGGCAGGCCGGCGGCGAGGGCAGCGGAACTTTTAAGAAAGGTTCGGCGGGTCGGGAGGGGCATTTGCGGGTAACGGCTGACGGTTGATGGGGGCGATCAGTTAGAGGGGGGAAGCGACGCGGGTGAGCCCGTCGGCTGACGGGCCGCGGCGGCTCGTGAAAGCCGCCGGCAGAGACTCAGGATGAAGCAATCGCGCGCTCACTTATATCCCTTAAAATGTTTTGGATCGGCGGGATCTTGGTAACGGGTGGTGTAAGTTTTCTTACTCGCGGCGAGTTTGAGGAAGACATCGACCGGCACCACTTCCGTGGGGCCATCGAGTTGTTTGGTAATGGTGATCAGGCTATTGACGTCGTTTGATTCGCGCACGTGGACGAGCAGGAAATAGGGCCGCGTCGTATTGAGTGCGATGAGCTCGTTCAGGTCGGCGGCCACCTCGGCCCGTGGGCGGCGCGGGTCGATGTAGTAGTCGTAGGAAATCATCGGCCGAGTATCACGCAGGTCGCGCGTGCGGGCGGGGCCGTAGCCATTGATAAACCCAATTACATTGGGGAAAGCTGCGTAATAACGATCGACGGTTTCTTTTGTCAGATCGGCATTGCCCACGTTCCCGTCGGCCGCGGAATTATCCATGATCTCCATGATATGTTCATCAAGCTCGGTCATCAGCTCGTTCGCCTCCTGCATCAGTCGAGGGAAGCGCTCCGCTGGGATATGGTTGGGATACATATAACCGGGGCCACTCAGTCCGCCGATAAAGTAGTCGTTGGGCGTGGCGCTCTCGTGGAAATATTCGAGAGCGGCCGGAGAGAACTTGGTCCAGTTCATCGTGACCTGCCACGCGAAGGGCAATTTCCCGCGGCCGGGCTTGGTCCAGACGCCGATGCCAATGCTGTCGGACTGCACGAAGGACAGGTAGACTTTTGCCTCGGCCGTCAGCTGCGCGTCGCGGGCGACATGGTGGTGGTTGGTGAACTTGAAACCGGGCGTGAAGCCGAACTGGGAATTGAAGCTCAGGTTGGGCAGATTGTGCAGGCCCTCCATCTTATGACCGTACCCGGAAAGCAGGGTGGTCCATTGCTCCTCGGTATCTTTGCCGTAGGAATGCCAGCCAAAGATAATCGCGCCTGGGCGCAATTCGCTCAGCAGTTTTTGCGCGAGGGCCAGTTCCTCCGGATGCCGCGCGGGATTAGCCGAGAGGTCGTGAAAGAACATTTTTTGCTGAACGCCCCAGTCGGCCATGGCGGGCTGGCGCACCGCGCCGGCATGACCGCCCATCAGCATGATACTGTCGCGGGAGCAGCGCGCCCAGTAGCGGGTGACGGCGTCAGTGTAGATCTGGGCATCCGTCTGCCCGGTGTAGCGACCACGGAGGTCATCGATGGGCGGCAGGCGGTGTTTTTCCATCTGCGCTAGCTGCGCGGTCGTTACGACCAGCGCGTTCTCTAATCCTGCAATGGTCAGCGCGACATTCATCGAGGCGGGGACGGCCGGGTCCCAGATGACATAGCCCTTGGCGTAGTGGGCGAAGCGGTTGAGCGCCTCTTCCGCATTTTTCACTTCCGTAAATTTTACGCCATGCTTGCGCTGGTAGAATTCGAAGAGGGGTTCGGTGATCTCCCACTGAAAATCGCGCGGATGAACAATGTAGAGCTGCGGGGTCGCGCGGTTGGTGAGGCCCTGCAAGCTGAGTAGGAGAACTTTCTCGGGGAGGGCGCCGGCGACCTTCCAGTCGCCGTCCCAGCGCATGACGAAGCCCGTTTTAGCCGGCGCTTCCGCGCGGCAAAGTGTTGCAAAGCTGGCGCAGCAGATGGTCAGGAGCAGAAAGAATCGATGCATGTTAGGAAGAGCGGAGGTGAGGCCGGCGAAAGATACGAGACGGTGCGCAAGAGGCGCGGGGCCGGCCTGAACCGCAATCATCCTTTCGGAATTAACCACTGATTCCACGGAACTCCACGGCTGCAGAGATAATTCATGGAGAAAATCTGGATCAAATTTATTCACCTGTTGAGTGAAAGCCTGGGGATTTGTCTTTGCTTGATTATCCGTATTCATCCGTGAAATCCGTGGTTAGAATTGGCTGAGCTTGGCTGATTGAGTGGAGTTGAAGGAATCATTTTTCGCGTCAGCTCGCGTATTTCGCGGGCAATCTTCATTTCTGCTCGGGGACTTTGCTGAAGCGGTAGACGAGCGGTTGCGGGCGGGAGTGGTGCAGTTCGATCAGGACTAGGGTCGTGTCGCCCTCGAGCAAACGATACTCGGAGTAGATCCGCATGGTGGCTTGCCCTTGGGAAATTTCGAGCGGAGTTTCGGCCTCGAGGCGGAGCGTGCGGCCAGCGTCCATCCAACTGGCGCGGACAGGGGTGACGCCGCCTTGGGCTGGATAGAGGGCCATGTGGCGTTGTTCGACGCGAAAGAAATTCGGTAAAGCAACTGACTGCGTGGTATCGACGGTATTGGTCGCGGAGAATTTAGTGGAATGCCATTGCATGTCATGGTGCAGGCTGACGCGAGGTCCGGCGACGGTGATGACTAGGTCCCAGGTGCTCCAGCCGTCGAGGGCGGTGCTGCGTGCGTTATCCAAGCGCCAGCGTCCGGTGAAAGGGGAATCAGCTAACGCGGTGAGTGGGAGGAGCAGAAAAAAGGCGAAGAAGAGGCGCATGTTAGAGTGAGTCAAGTTATCGACGGAGCGTGAGGAAAAATTGGGGCGCTGATTACAGGCCAAGCGGCGGGCTTTGGGTCTGAACGATGCTGCGCGGGCGGCGAGTACTGGGCCGGGTGATTTTGCTGAGCAGCGGCGGACGGTTGAGGGTTGAAGCGGGCGGGTTGGGCAGAAAAAGGGCGGCGCCTAGAGAGGCGCCGCCCTGAATAGTGACGGTAAACGTTAGTTTAACCGATTAGAACGTGACGGTATTCGTCAGGACCGCATTACGCGCAGGTGAGCGGACGTACGAACCTTCCGAGTACTCAACATTGGTAACGTTATAGATACCAACGCTGGTGCGGATCTTGTAGCCAGCGAGTTCCCACGGTACACCAACGGTTAGGTCGGCGACGACGTAGTTGCCGGCTTGGAAGCCGCCCGCGAGAGGATTCCAATCCACGGAACGGGAAACAACCGTCTCGGAAGAGTAACGCACACCGAGGCCGATGCTCGAGCCGCGGCCGAAGCTGCCGACGAGGGGCTGGGTGAACGTGTACTTCCCGAAGAAGTTGAACCGATACTCAGGGATGTTCTCAACGCGAGCGTTCCACAGAATATTGGAATCGCGTTGTTGAGCCAGCGTGAGGGCAGCAAACGCCGTCGTGCCTGGTTGGGCATAGACAGGACGATTATCCGCGATCGTAGCTGCTTTGGGCATTACCGAGCCGTTGATGACGGCTTGGAAGTTGCGAATCGGGGTCCAGATGACCTCGGCCTCGGCACCTTGCACTTGCACGTCGTTGCCGTAAGAGCGAACGCGGAAGAGACGACCGGAGTTGGTCGTGGCCACGCCGTAGGTAGCACCCATGGCAATCGCACGATTTACAGCGGCAATGATGTTCGGATCAAAGCTAGAGTTGAATGGCTCAACTGCATTGGACTGAGCGACGCCATCGTCTTCTTTACGATTGATGCGGTTCGCACTGAAGATTGAGAACGTACCCACGTACTTCTGATCCTTCGAGCTGTACTTAAGCCCAACCTCATAGTTCACGCCGGACTCGTTCGGGATCATTTCAGAATACCGATTAGCGGCGAGGGCAGCTTGGAACCCAGCAACCGAGGTGATGGTCTTGCCGCCGTAGGTGAAGCCAGTCTGGCCGATGCTCGCGTATTGGGCGAGCAGACCGAGTGCGAGCTTCTCTTCGTCGCCAGGATAGTAACCACCAATGTTACCGGTGTTGAACTTAAACACCGTCGACATGGAGGCATAAGCCGACAACTGCGGAGTGATGGCATAGGAAGCACCGGCCATCCAGGACTTGCCATCTTGATCCAGCGGGATCGTTTTTTGGTAGTTGATGCTGTGACCCCAGACATTCTCGGGGTACTTTACAGGATCTTTCCACATATCTTCGTCTAAAGGATAAACGTACCACGGGAAGTTATTCAGCTGGGCTTGGACTTGCTCGAGGCGATTCTCTTTACGAATACCCGCCAACACGGTCAGGCGATCGTTCAGCAGGGTGCTTTGTAGATTCACATACATACCCGTCAAGGTAGGCATATAGCCATCCAGCGCCGTGCGATCGCGGAGCCAGAATTTCTGGACGTCAGGCTGAATTTCAAAGCCTGGGTCGTAGTTGCTGAAGATCTGTCTAACTGGCTTGATGCTGCCATCGCGCTGGTAGATGACTTGCATCACAGGTACGCCCATCCAGTCGTACTTGGCCTTGTTCACGCCCGCGTAGTCAGGGTTGGAATCGACATTCCGCGCGCCTGGGAGGCCGGCGTAGTTCAGATCGGTGACGCCCGCATTGGCGTTGTATTGTTGGAACCAATCCGAGCGTTGAAAGCCCGCAAGAATCTTGTTCTTGGTCCCGAAGACATCGTACTTAAACACGACGTCAATATTTTGAATGACGGTGTCGCGGTAGTAGCCTGAGGTGGAGGCCGTGGCGGCATTAAAGTGAACGCCGTCAGCGTAAGGCGTGATGAGCGCGCCACCTTGGCCGATGGCATCGCTATCGCCGTTGTCCTTGGTGTAGACGTAACGAACGTCCATCCAATCGGTAGCTGCAATATCGATGCTGGCGCTGAGAACTTTATTAATGTCCCAGTTTCTAGCACCGCGGTTGCTGTAATTGAAGTCCTCGTCGTAGATATGCACCCCAGCCTTGTTGGTGTAATAAGCACCCCGTTTGACCGCAGTGTAGGCTGGCAGGTTGATGTTGCCGGTCGAGGCACGTAGGTTGTTGATGTACGTCGCGTAGGCGAGGGTCGGGGTCGTGGTCATCTGCGTGACGTTAGCCGCGAGGCCGTTACCGGCGTTAGCAGCAATCACGTTATTGACGAAGCCCGTATTCTGCGAGGTCCTCGACGCGGCGTTCCAGCCGGCGAAGTCGCTGTAGATCCACTCGTAGTCGTTAGCATTAACGCGTTGGTTGGAATATTCAGCGTCCAAGTTGATTTTGATTTTGCCGCTCTCCAAAGGATTGAGCGTCAAGCTGGGATTGGCCGTGAATCCTTTGCGGAAAGCAAAGCGACGCTCGCCCTTGGTGTCTTCCCAGCCACCGACAAAGCGCATAGCCGCTTTCTTCGACAGCATGGTATTTTGGTCGATCAGCACGCGCTCGCCGCCGTAGGCGTCGTGTTGGTCAGTAATGGTCGTCGGGATATTGCGGAATTCACCACGCTTCGTGATGAAGTTGATGACGCCGCCGGGATAGCCTTGACCGAAGAATACGGAGGCAGGTCCTTTGACGATTTCGATGCGTTCCACGTTGTCGAAGTCATGCGACACATAGCGGAATACACCGTTACGCATGATATTATTGACCTGGAAACCGCGCATCGTGAAACCACCCTGAGGGGTGTTTTCGTTGGAAGGCACGCGCATGCCGCTGAAGCGGTTATCACCAGAAGCGGCCGCCGAATAGCGGAACAAGTCGGTGACGGAGCGAGCGTTCGTATCTTTGAGGAATTCCTCGGAAAGCACCGAGATATTCAACGGTACATTCTGAATTTCCATACCGACGCGAGTCGCGGTGACCGCATTCGTCTTCAGGTAGCCGAAATCCTTGTCGCTCTTCACTTCGAAGGGCGTGAGGACTAAGACATCCTTGTCGACGGGCTCGGCGGCCATGGCCGGACGAGCAGCGGCGGGAGCAGCAGCCTGAGCGGCAGGAGCCGCGGGCTGGGCTTGGCCTTCGAGGGAGGCGAGACGCTTGCGCAGAGCAGCGTTTTCTTCTTGGAGACGGCGAACTGAGTCGTCCGACTGCCCGAAGGCGATCGAAGACGTCAGCAATGCCGCCAAACCGACGACCAGAACTTGCTGGGCGCGGTTGCGGTAGCTATGGAGGGCTAGTTTCATGCTTATTGGTGGTTTGTAGTTTCCGAAAATGAACGCCGCGGAGCGGGCTCATCGGGTCGGGAAAGTGATAAAATATTAGTTGGTAGCGCCGTTGACGGCCAAAGGGGGGATGAGTCGGGGAGAAATGGTGACTCCAATCCTACCAGAAACATCGCGATTTTCAATTCTCCAGAGCAGGTGGTCAATCACCTTTCTGACCAGCATGGGAAGATTGATATCTAAAACCGCTGGTGAATGATCAAGATTGTGGTAAATCACTGGGTTGTAATTACCTAAGATAGCTTCAATATCGCGACCAGGCTTTTTCCCGGCTGCGCGCAGGGCGCGGAAAAAAGCGCCGCAGAAGTGATCCACAGGGATATACAAGCCGGTGGGCTTTGGGGTGCAGGCGAGGAGACGGCGGGCCAGCCCTTCGCTTTCACCGTGGAGCGGGGCGATTTCAAGGTAGCTAACCCCGGGATTGGATTGGCCTAAAATCGTATGAACCGCTAAGCCAAGCTCATTAGCTCGATTCACAAAAGCTTGATTGCGAGCAACTACCGCACTATAATCGGGATCTGTTGATATCACGGCGACTGATTTATGGCCGCGTTCCTTGAGGTAGTCAGCCGCCATGCGGCCATTTTCCACGTTATTGGGCTCCACGTAATCGCCTGGGTAACTAGCTGACCGGCGGGTCATGAACCACACGTGAGGGAGTTCGCGCAATTTCGCGAGGCACTCAGCGGAGGGTTCCATGCCTTGGATAATGACCCCATCCAAATTTTCGCTGGCCAAGTTCCGCGGGAGCTCATCCGGGTTGTTGGAGAAAAGCACGCGGAGATCGACGCGGTAATGCGGATCGGTCGACTGAACTTCCAGGAGTTGATCTTGAAACCAGTTGAGATTGGAATTGTTGGCTTTGGCGCCGACAAACCATACGCCGATACGCCGCTGTTCGGGGAGGCGAGCCTTGGGGCCGCGGCGACGATTGAGTGGGGCGGGGACGTAATTATGCTCCAGCATCACGGCGCGAATGCGCGCGAGACTCTCAGCCGCGACGAGTTGCGGCTGGTTGATGGCGCGTGACACCGTGGCCGGTGAGACGCTGGCTTTCTTGGCAATATCAGTGAGGAGCATGGGGTGGGCAATGGGGTGGGGTATCGCCCATACTGAAACTTTCACGTAAATTTATGAAAAATGCTTAGTCTTAGTCAAGGGGTTTTCAGCAATTTTGGGCCAAATATTGTAGGCCTCACAATCGGATGTTGCGCACCATTGCGACTGGCTCATTTGAGTCGCGCCGCAAACCCCGCTGGCCGGGGCTAGCGATCAGCCGACCGGGCTCGGCCCGGAGCTAAAAATGATCAGTGCGTGCTGAAAGAATCAGCAATTATCCTGCTCGTTTCAGCGCTTTCGCCCAAGCGCCGAGGAGTTCTTGGCGGCACCGGATAGCGTCGGGCCAGACGGGGGGATTCGTACTGACGTTATAGCCCACGCTGGTGCCCAGTTCAGGGCAGACCCAGAGTTCGCCACCCGGGCGCGGGCCTTGCAGCCAGAGGGTAAATAAATCCTCGGTGAACGCTAAATAATCGCGAAATTCCGGAGTGAGCCGACCGCGGCCATTCGTTACGGGGATTTGGCAATGCTGACTATTGAAGGGGCGCAGATGAAACATTTGGGAGTGCTGAATCGACTCGGGCCAGGCCAGCAGACGGGCGGAATAATCTTTCGGCAGCATGTGCTTGGAGACGGCGAAGTGCGAATGATCCCACGTCACGGGCATGATCTCGCCGGTGGCTTGGCGGTAAAGGCGCGCGATCTCCGTGAATTTCTCCGGAGTCTCGGTGGCGGTGTCGCGGTGCACTTCAATGTGCACGCCGAGACCGAGCCGTTTCGAGAGTTTGATGAGTCGTACGGCGAGCGCGGCCGCTTGGGCGGGTGGCGTGTCGTGATTGAGTAATTGAATATTGATGAAATGCACTCCGAGCGCTTTTTGCGCTTCGAGGCGCGGGCGCGTCACGGCTAAATCGCTGCAATCAAATCCGCTCATCAGCGCTAAGCCGCGCCGCGCGGCGCCGGCTTTTAGTTCCGGGGTGACGTTGGCGCAGACGCCATCAAAGCCCGCTGCTTGGATGGCGGTGAGTTTGCGCTCCAGCGACCATTCGCGCGACGCGGTGGGGTGTCCTTCGAGCGACCAAGTCGTGGCGCACATGATCAAGCGAGGCGGCGGTGAAACAATTTTCATGAAGGAAGTGAAAATAACTGAAAACAGATGTTGAAAAATAGGGCCTAAGTAAGCCATTTTTGGTGGGACTAGCGTTGCTTGGCCAGCTTAGAAGCGAAAAACCCCTGTAAAACCCTATGAAAACGACTGAATCGAATTTCAGGATATTGGGCTACCAGACCGGATGTCTTGGTCGGTTCTTGCCTGAGAGGTACTGTGGTTTGGGTGTTTTTAGCAGGCTAGGGATGGTCAAATTGGCGAAACCTGCACTAAGCTACCGCCTCTAATTGCGAATACCCCGTTATGTTACCCTTACCCTTTGTTCAGCGCGCGTCGTGGATTTGGTCAGCCGAAGGTACCCACGCGGTGCCAACTTCGGGGCAAGCCTCGCCCTCTCATTATCAGGTGCGTTATTTTCGGCGCACGTTTGAGCTCGCTGATCCTAGGGCGGTGGCGCTTACCGTTCATTTGTCCGCTGATAGTCGTTACGTCTTTTACTGTAATGGGATTTGTGTGGGTCGCGGGCCGGCGAAGGGAGACATCAACCATCATTTCTATGATACTTTTGATCTGACGCCCCACTTGCGGAGCGGTCGCAATGCGCTCGCGGTGATTGTGCAGGATATGTCGCGCGTGGCGCACCGGCCGGCGCTGTTGGGCGCACCTTGCTCGGTGATGACTTATGCGGGTGGCTTCGTCTTAGAGGGGTCGGTGGTCGATACCGCGGGGGCGGAGCTCGTCGATTTGCAGACGGATGCGCAGTGGCGAGTCGCGGTGGATCATGGTCATCGTTTTCAAAATGATCACACGACGTTTGAAGGCTATTTAGGTTATTTCGAGCACCGGATCTCCGCGTTGGTTCCGGCCGGTTGGACGACGCCCGAATTTGATGACCAAGCGTGGTTGGCCGCGGAAGTGCTTTTTAAAGCGGAGCGTTTAGAAAATCGCCGCGACCCCGCTAGTCCTTACGGGTTGTTGCCGCGGATGATTCCGATGTTGACCG
Source organism: uncultured Verrucomicrobiota bacterium (assembly GCA_903906135.1). Classification (GTDB taxonomy): domain Bacteria; phylum Verrucomicrobiota; class Verrucomicrobiia; order Opitutales; family Opitutaceae; genus Lacunisphaera. Next base: position 16,063 of record CAIVJE010000008.1, read on the forward strand.
AAGGAGAGCTCACGCCGTTTCCCGATGCTTATATGGTCGGTGGTGGCGCAGTGTCGCCGGCTTGGCAGAAATTGCTGACGGCCGGCGTGCCGCTCACGTTAGCCGCGGGCGAAAAAATTGATCTCGTGCTGGATATGGGCGTGCTGACGACAGCGTTTCCCCATCTCGCGGTCAGTGGCGGCGCGGGCAGTCGGGTGCGGTTAAATTACGCGGAGGCCTTGCGTTTGCCCTGGGGCACCGCGGGGGCGAAATTGCTCGGTAAGCAGCAGTCACTCGCGAATCTCGCTTCGCATTTTGCTGATGAAAGCACCGGCTGGACCTTTGATCGCCGCGGCAAAGTAACGGGTTGGGGCGACACGTGGGAGCCGGCGGGCCGCGCCGATATTTTCGAGCCACTGCATTGGCGGGCTTTCCGTTACGTGGGCTTGCAAATTACCGTGGGGGCGACGCCGCTCACGTTGCATGCAGTGCAGCAGCGCTACACCGCGTATCCGTATCACGTGGCGGCGAAATTTAGTTCGTCCGATGCCGCGCTCGATAAAATCTGGCAGGTGGGCTTGCACACGATGCAGATGTGTTCGCATGAAACATTTGAGGACTGTCCGCATTATGAGCAGATGCAGTATGCGGGCGACACGATGATCACCTCGCAGCTCGCGATGTTGACGACGGGTGACTCGCGGTTGAGTCGGCAGGCACTTTATCAATTTGATTGGTCGCGACTGTCCGATGGACTGACGCAGGCGCGTTTCCCTTCGCGGCTCTTGCAGGTTATTCCGGCGTGGAGCGTGCATTGGATCACCAACATTCGGGATTATTTTTTATGCACGGGCGATCGGGCCACGGTGCAGGATTTGTTGCCCGGGGTGCGCGCGGTGCTCGATTGGTATCGGCGCCACACGGATGCCGCGGGTTTGCCGGCAAAAATGCCTTACTGGAATATCACCGACTGGTGTCCGTGGTGGCCGCGCGGGGTGGTGCCGGGCGCGGATACGGGCGCAACTTGTATTCATGCGGCGCAATACATCAACGCGCTCGATGAGGCGGCGTGGCTGTTGCGTTATTTCGATCGCGGGGTCGAGGCGACGGCGCTCACGACGGAGGCCGCGGGGCTGCGCCAGAAAGCGCATGCGCTTTTTTGGTCCGAGAGCGAAGGGTTGTATTTTGATCGTCCGGGTGGTCCGGAAATTAGTCAGTACGGCAATGCGTGGGCGATCCTCGCGGGCTTGGCGGGCGAGCGGGAGCGGTCGATTATGCTGCGGCGTTTTCCGCACGATCCGAAACTCGCGCCGGGCTCTTTCTTCTGGTGGCACATTGGCTTCAAGGCGCTGGCGATCTGCGGTCGCTCCGATGATATGCCGCAATACTTGGGCCCTTGGCATGAGTCCGTCAGTTACGGCTTATCTACTTTCGTCGAGGAGAACAGTTACTGGCGCTCGTTGTGCCACGCGTGGTCTGCGCATCCCGTGCTAGAATTTCAGCAGCGCATTTTGGGCGTCATGCCCGTCGAGCCAGGGTTCGCGCGCATTCGCCTGCAACCGCATCGCTGTGGACTCACGCACGCGCAAGGCAGTGTCTGCACACCGTTCGGTTTAATCACCGTGGCGTGGCGGGTGGTCGGAGCGACTTTCACGCTCGAGGTCGCGGGGCCCAAAAATATTCCTGGGCAAGTAATCTTGCCTGATGGCAGCACGCATGAATTTGCGGGCGGTCAGGCCAGCTACACAGTGGCGCTCTCATGAGTACCGCGCTGCAACTCGTTCGCGACGGCGACCGCGCGGTGGAAATCCATCGGGTTGGCGGCGGGCGTTTGCTGCGTTATGTCTTTCGGCCCGAGACATCTTTAGATGAGGCGGCGCGGCCCTACGCGCATCCGGTCTGTACGCTGGCAGGGGAGGAATTAACGAATTTCCGGCCCAACGATCATCGCTGGCAACATGGGCTGAGTTTCACCATCAACTGTTTGGCGGGCTATAATTTTTGGGGTGGCGGCACTTATCGCCGAGCGGATGGTTATCAATGGCGTGATGATCATGGTACGCAGCAGCACACGGCGTGGGTGGAGCAGAGCAGTAATCATTTAGCGCATCTTTTGGACTGGCGGGTTGGCACGGCGGGCGAGCTGCTTTTGCAGGAGAGACGTGCGTTAACTTTCACGATTCTTTCGGCGCAGGCCTGGTCATTGCGTTGGGTGGCGACGTTGCAAAATGTGGCGGGGCGCCCGCTGGCGTTGGGCCAGTATCATTCGCACGAAGGGCTCACCGGCTCGCATTATAGTGGTCTACAATTTCGGGGGGCGCGCGATTTGCTCGACGAACACGGCGATGCCTCCATCGGAATTTTCGCGGAGGGTGATCGCGCGGGTGAGGCCGCGGTGCATGGGGCCGCTAGTTCGTGGATGGAATGGCGCGGGCAGAAAGATGTTTCGCAGCGGCGCGTCAATCTTCGCTTCACCAATAATACTGGGCCGCTGCACTGGTTTGTGCGGCGGGGCAATCCCCTCGCGGCGCTGCCGTTTCAATATGAAAGCGATCTGCAACTCGCGCCGGGCGCTGCTTTCACCATCGACCACACGTTAACGTTTACCGACCTATGAAAACCAATCGACGGACATTTATCCAAGGGCTGGGCACGGGTGTAGTGGGCGCGTGGGCCAGCGGGAGTGCGGTCGCGGCGGCGCCGGCCCCGGCGGTGGCGGCGAGTTGGCCGATTTTTGATGCCGCGCACCCCGCCGCTTTCTGGCGGGCGGTGCGAGCGAGCTATCCTCTCCTCGAAGATCCGCTCTATTTAAATACGGGCGGGATTGGCCCCGTCGCCCAACCGGTGCTCGATCAGATGATCGCGACCATGTATAAATTGCAGCAGCATTCCGAGACGGGGCATGATTTGTTTGAGCCGGCGCGTGTCACGGTGGCAAAATTCGTCGGCGCACAGTCGCGAGAAATTTGTTTCGTGCGCAATGCCACCGAGGGCAACTGCATCATCGCGGCGGGCTTGGCCCTCACCGCGGGCGACGAGGTTATTTTTGAATCCCACGCGCATCCGGGCGGATCTTTCCCTTGGTATAATCAAGCGAAGTTGCGGGGGATTACGGTGCGCTTGTTTGAGCCTGATCCGACGAGTCCTGAGGCTAACCTAGCGCGGATTCGTGCGCTGATTACTCCGCGGACTAAAGTGATTCAGGTGAGTCACATTACGTGCACCACGGGTCTGGTGATGCCGGTGGCGGCGATCGCCCGCCTCGCTCAGTCGCAGGGGATTTGGTTTCATGTCGATGGCGCGCAGGCGGTCGGCATGATCCCGGTGACTCTGAACGCACTCGGTTGTGATTCGTATGCATTTAGCGGTCACAAGTGGCTGGGCGGACCGCACGAAACGGGGGTGTTTTATATTCGCCGCGATCGCTTGGCCGATGTGGCCCCGACTTCCATGGGGGCACATGGCGCGGAGTTACCGTTCTTGCCCGGTGAACTGAAGTATTTTGACGGCACGATGCGCCACGAATACGGCACGCGTAACGCGGGGCTGATTACGGGCCTGGCCGAAGCGGTGCGCGGTCAAACTTTAATGGGGCCTGAGCGCATTGCCGCTCATGGCCGTGAGCTCGCTACTTTATTACAGACAGAGTTGGCGCGGATTGAGGGGATCACGGTGCTCACGCCGCGCGCGGATGATATGCGCGCTGCCATGACTACGATTCGCCACGCACGAGTAGGGGCACATAAATTATTTACCTATCTCCTCGACGAACATCGGCTGCGTTGTCGTCCGGTTACGGAGCAAGGGCTCGAGGTGGTGCGTATCTCGACGCACCTATTCAATTCCCCCGCCGATTGCGAACGCGTGATCAACGGGGTACGCGCGGCGGCGCGGGCGCTCTGATTTATGCGCGCGCGTCTTTCAATTTTTTCGGCCGCGGGTTTAGTCCGCCACTTCCGCGATCAGGTCAATCTCGACGGGGGCGCCCGCGGGCAGGGCATTAACGCCGACGGCGGCGCGGGCGTGACGACCCGCCGGGCCGAAGACGGCGACCAGCAAGTCAGAAGCGCCATTAACGACCTTGGGCTGCGCGGTGAAATCATCGGTGCAATTAACGAAGCCGCCCACGCGCACGATGCGCTGGACGCGCGCCAAGTCACCGAGTTCCGCTTGGAGCACCGCCAGCAATTGCAGCACGCACGTCCGCGCGGCTTCCGCCGCTTGGGCTTCCGTCAGCTCGCGCCCGACTTTACCGGTGAGCGGTTGGCCGTTGGACCCCCGCGCGATTTGTCCGGCCAAAAAAATCAATTTACCGCTCCGCACGGCGGGCACGTAGTTAGCGATGGACGGCGGGACGGCGGGCAGGGTCAGGCCCAGTGCGGCGAGTCGTTGCGTGGGCGTCGACGTTGTCGCGCCGCGGGACGTGACGGTCAGACAAAGGATTGCCAGCAGTCCAATCATCAGAGTAGTTTTCATAAAGTTTTTATTTCTGTCGTCGTGAGCCGCGCACCGCAACGACAGAACGCAGGAGGTGGTGGAGTCGAGTTTGGTCGCCTGGCGGCGATCAACTCACGTGCGCCGCACCTCTTGATTTGCTGTCATGAGTAAAATCAAAATAGCCAGTGCGTTATTTATTAGTTTGGTCGCAGCGCTGGGCGCCGCGGCCGGACCCTCGCACGATTTGGTGTTGTGCGTTACATTTCGAGTCCCTGGGGGACTCACGGCCACGGCGTTGCCGGTACCGTTGCCGCCCTGCGGATTGCACCAGCGCGGGACGGATAATCGCTTCACGCATTTCGGGCCGAACTATCCCCGTTTCAATAATTTGGCCCGAGATCCGCGAGATCCGCGGGTGTTATACGCGGCGTCGCTCAATGGAGTTTTGTGTTCCACTGATGGCGGTGAGGTTTGGCGGATTGGGACGAGTTGGGATATGACGGAGCCGCGGGATGTTTGCATCGACCCGCACGCGCCGGATCACATTTACCTCGCCTTGCCTGATGGCATAGCCGTCTCAAAAGATCGGGGGCTGACGTGGCCCCGCCGCGAAACAGGGCTGCCGGACCGCGGTAAATACATGCAAGTGGTGAAAGTGGATCGCACGCAAGCGGGCCGGGTGTTGGCCGGTTGTGAGTCGGGGATTTATTTAACGGAGACTGCCGCGCAATCGTGGCGGCGGGTTTTTACCACGCAGACCACGATTACTGATCTGCAGCAATCGCCGCATGATGCGCAACTCTGGCTGGCGACAACGCAAAGTGATGGCGCGCTGCGCTCGCGTGATGGCGGCCGTACGTGGGAGAAAATTGCCGGCGTGCCGGCCGCGGCCGCTCTTTACAATATCGCCTTTGATGCGACGACCGCGCGGCGCTATGCGGTCGCTAGTTGGACGTATGGAATTTTGACCACAGAAGATGGCGGTGAGACGTGGAGTGAGCGCAATGTGGGGCTGCCGGTGCCGCATCGGGTTTTCCGTTTGGGGATCGATCCTGATAACGGCCGGCTGTACGCCGGAGTTTATGAAGAAGCGGTTTACGAGTCGCTTGATTTTGGTCGCACGTGGCGGTCGGCCGGATTCGAGCATTCCGTCGTTTACAATTTCGTTTTTTTACCCCGTTTCGCTAACTCACCGGCGCTCGCCCACTTACCATGATCGCTCGCCTGTTTTTAATTTTCAGTTGGGCGCTTGGTGGCGCCGTGATTTTGTTGGCGCAACCGGCTTTCGTTGGTCCTGCCCCGTCTCGGGCAATCCTGCCGACCCCCGAGCTGCAGCGCGCCGCCTATTTAGCGCGGATCGATGAAATTTTGGCGTGGCGGTCGAGTCAGGCGAAGCCCGGCGAGCTTTTCCCCGAGATGACGATGATCGCCACCAAGCTCGCGCTGCATCAGGATGCCGAGCTTTGTTCCCGCAGTGTGATTGCGTTGATGAAGACGCCGGCCAGTGGCCCGTTTTGGATGTTTCCGACGGTCAATGTTGCTTTTCTTGGCCGCGACCAGCTTTCCCTCGAGGCGCGCCAGTCGATTCGCAAGGCGTGGAGTCGGGAGATGCAGATCCGCGGGGATACCGAAAATCACTGGGTTATGTATTATACTTCGCTCTACCTGATGGCGGAGTTGTACCCGCATGAACCAGGGAGCAGTTGGTATTCGGGAAAAAGTTCGGAAGAAAATTTAGCCGAGGCCAAAGCATATCTGATCGATTGGATGAACCTCGCCACGACGGTCGGGCAGGGGGAGTTCAATCCGACGCACTACATCGGTGAATACGCGATCCCGATGCTTTATCTGGCCACGTGGGCGCAAGATCCCGCCATGCGGTTGCGCGGGAAAATGACGCTCGATTGGTTGTTTGCTGATCTGGCGGAAAATACGCTCAATGGCGTGCTGCATGGGGCTAATGCGCGGACAGATGACATTTCCGTAATTGAGCGGGGTAAAGCGCTGGCGTCATTTTTCAGTTGGGTGCTTTTCGGCAATGTCCCGCCGATCGCTGCCTACGGGGGCTGGGGCATCTATTTTGCGACGGTGGCCCAAAATTACGAATTGCCTGAAGTGATCTACCGGATCGCGGTGGATCGGCCGAGCGATTACCTCCAGCGCGATCTTAAACGCACGCGGCGCCGCTGGCGGAATAGCGACGTGCTCATGGCCCCGATCTACAAGACCAATTATACCCGCCGTGATTACGCCGTGGGTTCTTATCAAGGTGGGCTGGCGGATCCGATCCAGACGCATGTCTGGGATGTCACGTGGGACGTGCCCGATCCACGTGGGGTGCACAATACGATGTTCTCGATGCATCCCGTATCCTCGAGTTATGACCTGCAGACTTATTTTGCTGAGTTGCCTGATCAAATGGCGAAAGAGGTCACCAAGGAGGGTAAGGCCTCTTATGATTCCCCGGATAAATTTCTGGGAGGTTCCCGGTTTGAGCAAGTGTTTCAAGATTTGGATACCGTGATTGCGTTGTACGATATCCCGGTTGGCACGCGTTTCCCGCACATCAATGGATTTCTCTCCAAAGATTTATTGCAACTCACGGTCGATCCTTCCGGTTGGATTTTTGCGCAAGGCGGTTCGTGCTATCTCGCTTATCGGCCGCTGGCTGCGTACCAGCTGCGGCCGGTCGCGCGGGTTAAATCTTCAATGACAGGGGAGCGCGCCAGTCTCGGTGACCAGCAGCTGTTTAGTCCTTATCTAAAAAACGGCACGATTGTGCAGGCTGCCGCGGTGAGTGAGTTTAAGGATTTTGCGGCCTTTCAAGCGGCGATTCGAGCGCTGCCCTTGAGTTTTCAGCTGGCGACGAAACCGACGGTGACCTTTCAAACGCTCCGCGGTAAAGTCGTTACCTGCACGTTTGGCGCGGCGCCGATTGTTAATGGGCAGCCGTTTGATTACACGCCGTGGAAGCTTTTCGAAGGGCCTTACCTCAATGCGGAGAAGGGTGCGGGGCGCCTGACGATTACGCACGGCGCCCTGGAACGTATTCTAGATTTTAAAACACTCAGTATCACTGATCGCGTGAAACTCTAAACTTATTTATTTTATGGTCATCAAAAATATTACGGGCCCGCTGGTGGGTCTCCTGCTCTGCTCTCTCGGGGTTGCCGCGCCGACTCCGATACCCGCGTATGATTTTTATGTCTGCGCGAACATTAACCGAAATTATGTCATCGGTTCAAAAATTGTGACGATGAACGGAGTTTATCGGCGGGACGCCGCCGGCGCGTGGCAACACTTCGGTTACAATGATTCCGGCATCACCGCGGTGGCCTTTGACCCGCGTGATCACCGTGTCTGGTATACTTCGGCGCTCAATGGTCTCTGGCGCACGCTTGATGGCGGTAAATCGTGGCGCATGTGCAATGGTTGGGAGATGACGGAAGCGCGGGATGTCGCGGTTGATCCGAATGCTCCTGATCATGTTTATTTGGCCTTGCCGGACGGGGTGGCGGTCTCGACCGATCGGGCGCAGACCTTGGAGCGGCGCGAAAACGGTTTGCCTGAGCGCGGCAAATACACGCAAGTGATTAAGGTAGATCGCACACAAGCGGGTCGCGTGTTCGCCGGCTGCGAACTGGGTATTTATCTGACCGACGATGGGGCCGCACACTGGCGACAGGTCTTGCCGACCAAAGAAATGGTGACGGATATTCAGCAATCGCCGCATGATCCTCAGGTGTGGTTGGCCGTCACGCAGAATGCGGGAGCGTGGCGATCGACCGATGGTGGGGTGACGTGGATCAATTTTCCGAACGTGCCGACGAGCCGCGCGCTTTATAATGTGACCTTTGACGTGACCCAGGCATCGCGCTACGCCATCGGCAGTTGGGCTCACGGCGTGCTGACGACGGAAGATGGGGGCGTCACGTGGCAGGACCGCAATGCCGGGCTGCCAGCGCCGCATCGGGTGTGGCGGGTGGGGGTTGATCCGGCGGGGTGGCTTTATGCGAGCGTGTTTGGCGAAACCCTTTACGTCTCAAAAGATTTTGGCCGCACCTGGCGAGCGGATGCGCTGGTCGGTTCCGTCGTGAATAATTTCCTCATCCTGCCTCGGAGTGTTAACTAAGTACCCTTTTCTCGACATGAAACGAATTTTTTCCCTGATTTTTTTGTTAACGTTTACGGTGATCAGCGCGTCAGCCCGGTCTGCTCTGTCTGGCCCGCCACCCTCCACCGCGCCGGTGTTGAATGAGCAACAACGTCACGCTGACTATATTCGTCGCATCGATGAGGTGATCAATTTCGCGGCGGGCGGCGCTAAATTTAAGACGGATGATCCCGCTAAATTTGATTTGGTCACCATTGCGTCAAAATTGGTGCGCGGGCAAGATTACGAGCGTTGCTCTCGGCGGGTCATCGAGCTGATGCGCGAGCCTGGGACAGGGCCTTTTTGGATGTTTCCCACCGTATGTGCGGCCTATGTGGGCCGCGATCGGCTGACACCCGCTGCGCAGGCGGCAATTCGCGAGGCTTGGCGGACAACTCGGCAGGTGCGCGGTGACACCGAGAATCATTGGATGATGTACTACGCCTCGCTCTACCTGATGTCGGAGCTGTATCCCAACGATCCCGCGGAATCATGGTACACGGGAAAGTCGTCGTCGGAAAATCTAGCCGAGGCGCGCGCTTATCTCATCCACTGGGCGGATCTCTCGACGAGTATGGGGCAGGGGGAATTTAATCCGACCGAGTATATTGGTGAATATGCAATCCCGTTACTTTTTCTGGCCAGTTGGGCGAAGGACCCAGTGATTAAAGAGCGTGGTCGCCTGATGCTCGATTGGCTTTTTGCAGAATTGGCTGCAAATACGCTTAACGGTGTGCTCCGCGGACCTAATTCGCGCACCACCGAAGGGCCGGTCGCCGAGCGGTGGAACGCGATGGCTTCAGACTTTAGTTGGATGTTATTTGGCAATACACCGCCGACCGCTGGGTATGGTGGCTGGGCCCTTTATTTTGCGCCGGTGGCAAAGAATTATAATGTGCCTGAGGTTATCTACCGTATCGCGACCGATCGGTCAGCGGACTACCTGCAGCGGGATCGGGCGCGCACGCGCCGGCGTTGGCGCTACAGCGACGAACTTTCTCCGCTGGTCTATAAAACGAATTATTTGCGGACCGATTACGCCGTGGGCTCCACGCGCGGTGGGATGATTGACCCGATTCAGTCGCACGTGTGGGACGTTACGTGGGCTGAAGCGGATCCGCGTAAAAAACATAACACGATGTTCTCGATGCATCCGCATTCTTCCATGGTGGCGATGCAATCGTCGTTCACCTGTTATCCTGAACCGATGATTAAGGCGGTTACGATGGAAGGTAAACCCACGTATGATTCGCCGGATAAGATTCTCGGCAGTTCGCCTTACGAGCAAGTGTTTCAAGATCTCGATACGGTCATCGCACTTTATGATATTCCGGTCGGGGAGCGTTTTCCGCACATCAACGGATTTTTCTCCAAAGATCTGGTTAAGGTGACGGAGAGTCCTTCGGGCTGGATCTTTGCTCAGGGTGGGCGGGCTTATCTCGCCTACCGCCCCCTAGCGGGCTACACGTGGACTAAGTACAGCCACTTTGCGGGTGGCTGGGCCAAGGTCGGGCTCGATCTCGGCGGACGTATTCTCACTAGTCCGCACTTAAAAAATGGCACAATCGTACAAGTCGCGAGTGCCAACGAATTCCCCAGCTTCGCGGCTTTTCAGGCGGCGATTAATGCGCTCCCGCTGCAATTTTCCCTCGAGCCGGTGCCGACCGTGAATTTCACCACCCTGCGGGGTAAAAAGGTGACCTGCACTTATGGCCAAACGCCCACGGTAGACGGCAGCCCGCTGGATTATTCTAAGTGGAAATTATTTGAGGGCCCGTACCTTAATTCTGAAGTGGGCAGCCGTCGCCTCACCATTACTCACGGTCAATTGGAGCGCGTACTTGATTTAAATGCGCTGACCGCCACTGACCGCGTGCGGACCCCATGAGTGATCGTGCGCGCCTCCGTGGTAGGTTAACGCTCTCGCTCGGCGCGCTGCTGTTTAGTTTGCCGCTGAGTCAGCTGTTCGCGGAGGCGGCGCCGTGGACTGATTCAGCCCGAGTTGGTCACGCGATGCTGACGCGGCTCTGCGATGATTTCGGCGGTCGGCTCACGGGCAGCGTCGCCAATGAAGGAGCGCTTACGCAACTAGCCGCTGAGCTCCGGGCCTTGGGGCTGCAGCCGGAGCGAGTGCCGTTCTCGATGCCGGGGTGGGAGCGGGGCGCGGATCACGTTGAGTTGTTGGCGCCCCTGAGCCGACCGTTACGCGTGGCGGCGCTCGGCTATACGTCAGCGCATGCTCCTTTTGAAGCTGAGGTGGTTGCTATCGGCGCGGGCGGGGTGGCTGATTATCCGACGGACGTGACAGGAAAAATTGCGCTCTTAGATCCCGCCTGCGCGCTCACCGCGCGGGAATTTTCGCAACTGGCCTTCCAACGGGGCGCGCGGGGTATCTTGTATATTAATCGTGAAGGGGGCGGCCAATTGTTGGCCCGGACGGGGAGTTTTATTGGCGAACCCTTAGCGCTGCCGGTTTATTCTTTGGCGCAGGAAGAGGGACGGTGGCTGCAGCGTTTACTGCAGCGGGGCCAGACGGTGCGCGTGCGGGTGGCGACAAAATCGCAGTGCCGCGCTGTGACCACCGCAAATTTAGTGGTGCGCTTGCCGGGTCGATCGCCAGCTCGCCTGATTGTGGGTGCGCATTTTGACAGCTGGGATCTCGGGCAGGGCGCGCTCGATAATGGGATTGGCATCGCCCAATTGTTTGCGCTGGCCCATGCCCTCCGCGGTCGTGAGCTCGCGCACTCGGTTGAGCTGATTTGGTTCAATGGCGAGGAGGAAGGCCTGTGGGGTTCGCGTCAGGCGGCGGCGCAATTAGGCGCCGATCCCATCATCGCCATGATCAATCTCGACATGGTCGGGGTGCCCATTGGGGTCAATGCGCTCGGTGATACCGCACTGGTGCCGGTGCTGCAGCAGTGGGCGCAAAAGCGGAGTCCCGCGGCGCTGCCGCGGGGCGTGGAGAACATTAATTGGTTTGGTAGTGATCACACGCCTTACCAATTAGCTGGGGTGCGGGCGCTCACCTTTAACGGGCCGATTCCGCGCGAGTCGGTGCGTTTTTATCATGATTTTGCGGACACAATTGATAAATTGCCGGAGCAAATTATTGTCGATTCGACGGCGGTGATTGGTGACCTCGTGTTGACCTTGGCCAATCACCCCGCCGTGAGCGCCACGCGGCGGACGCCCACTGCGACGGAGAAATTATTTACAGATTTTGGGCTGGAGCGTCGCATGCAGGCCGTCGGCTATTGGCCGTTCAAAGCTACTCCATGAAAATTAATCGTGGCGCGCTTTCGCGGGAATCAATGACCATGAAAGGTGGCGTCTACGGGCGAACCGGCTCGGCCTATTGACCTAACGCGCTTCAATCAGCACCTATTTTTTACCCCCTGTTCTTATGCATATTCTTGGCCTGCACCTCATCGACGCGCTCATTATCGTCGCCTATATTGTGATCGTTTTAGCGATCGGAAAAATTTTATCCCACGGGGTGAAAGGCGAAAAAGATTTTTTCCTGGGGGGGCGCTCGCTCGGTAAGTGGTTTCAGTTTTTCCTGAGCTTTGGCACGATGACGGATCCGGGGCAGGCGACGACGACGGCAAGCTCAGTCTATCGTCAAGGGGCGGGAGGGGCCTGGCTCGCGCTCATTACTTTATTTTTGACTCCCTATTATTGGTTTACCGCCGTGTGGTTTCGGCGCGTGCGGCTGACGACGATGGCGGATTTATTTCAAGACCGCTTTGGCCGGCGTTTCCTCGCTACCTTGTATGCGGTGACCACGATCATGATGGTGATTGTCTCGATTGCTGCCGGCAACGTGATCGCCTTGAAAACCTTGCAGCCCTTGATGGTGAAAGAGCCGGCAATTTACTCGGTCGCAGAAAAGCAGATGGTGGCCGAGTATTATGAATTTACGGCTCTGCGCAAAGCGCGAGCCACGACGCCGTTGGCGGGACTGGCGGCATCGCGCTATGAAGGACTAAAAGATTCCTATGATCGCGGCGCGTTGCAACCGCACGTAACTTATCTGCAGCCGGCGACTTTTTATTGGGTCACCTCTATTTTAGTGGCGATTTTTGTGATGCTCGGGGGGCTAAAGGCCTCCGCCGTGGTGGATGGGGTGCAGGCGGTCCTCGTGATTATTATCTCCGTGATCTTAATTCCCTTTGGTCTCGCCAAAATTGGCGGGGTCTCAGGGCTGCACGCCAAAGTGCCGGCAGTGATGTTCAATTTATTTGGGGGAGGTGGGTCGAGTGAATACACGTGGTATTCGATCTTGGCATTATTGCTGGTGCAATTTCTCGGGATTGTAGGATCGCAGGCCAATATGACGATCGGGGGCTCGGCCAAGAGCGAGATAGCTGGGCGCATCGGGGCCGTGTCCGGCGGATTCAGCAAACGCTTTGTCACCATCGCGTGGGCCTTTAGCGGTTTAATTGCGCTGGCTATTTTCGGGCCTAATTTAGCAGATCCCGATCAAGTGTGGGGTTTGCTGACGCGTTCGCTTCTGCCGGTCGGGTTGATTGGCGTTATGATCATCGGTATTCTCGGTGGTAAGCTGGCGCTGCTCGGAGCCCAATCGGTCGTGCTCTCGGGGCTGGTGGTGAAAAATTTATATGAACCGCTTTTCCCGGGCAAAACAGAGGGTCACTATATGGTGGTGGCGCGTTTGACGGTCCCGGTGGCGCTCGCGTGCGGGATCGGCGTGGCCCTCTACCTGCATAGTGTCATCGCCTTGTTGAAATTCGCAATTGTGCTGCTGGTGATTTGGGGCGTGCCCATCACGCTGATTTTCCTGTGGCGCCGTTTGACGGAAATGGCCGTCCGCGTGCAAGTTCTCGCCACGGTTACGTTGGTCGCAGTGATTCCGTGGAGTGTGCCGGCGATTCCGGCGCTGGCGCGTTCGGCTACTTTGACGCAAATGACGCGCGAGCAGGTGATCATGGTGAGCGTGCCCGGGAATTCGGCGCTAACGCAGCCGCATCGCATCGAGCCGGTGTCGATTTATTTTGAAGAAGGGGTCGTGCGGAGTAATCCGCAGGACTTGCAGTCGCCCAAGACGGGCAAGGGACTGTTTCGCATTGAGGTTTATTTACTCGCCGTTCTCGGGGTGGATGTGGCGGGTTTTAATCCGGCGCAGTTGTTAATGACCCGTTATTTAGTCGATGCGTTGTTGCCCCTTTTAATTCTCATCGTGGTTAGTCTGCTGACTACCCCAACTGATCCGGTGCGGGTAGCGCGTTTTCATGCGCGGATGAAGACTCCGGTGGGAGCCACGCTGGAGGAAGATGCCGTTGCCGTCGAAGCGAGTTACGCCAGCCCGACACGTTATGATCACCTGAAACTATTTCCCCGCTCTCAATGGGAGCTAACCAAGTGGAACCGCCAAGATGGGTGGGGCTTCCTCGGTTGTTGTGCGCTCGTGGGCTTTATTCTCGTATTCTTTAAGGCTGTGTTACTGCTCGGCAGTTAACAACCGCCTCGGGGCTGGCGTTCGTGACTCCGGCCAATCCTGCCGTCACGAACATGCGTCCAGGTTGATTGGCTTACGGGCGCGCGCGCGGGAAAGTGATTTCAGCGGAAGCGCCGGGGGATATTTCTAGGAGACCATTTTTTGCAGGTGGGGGCACTGCGAAGCCGGCGCGGGCGAGGCTAGCGGTGTGAACAAAAATCCGAATTTTTTTATCCAGGCGGGCGATTGGCTGGATCCGCAAATGGGCCGCGCGGCCATCGGCCGTCACCGTTAGGCTGAGGGTTACGGTCCCCGCCGCCGTGTGCCAATTATCCAAGCGGTTAACGGCCCCCGCCTGTAACCATTCGGCGGGCACGCTCCCCAGTAAGTGGAGGGTGTTCTCGCGATCGTAGGCGAGCATGGCGCCGGTGAGATGCGCAAACATCGCCGCGGCAAAACAGTGGGGCTGGTCGCCGGCGAGCTTCAGCGGATCACCGATCAGGGATTGTTCTTCAACCCACGTTCCGCGCGGCGAGGCGTGATTGGCCGCGGCGTAAAGCATGTCGGCTGTTTTAGCGTCATGGCCGAGAACAAGATGTTGGCGGGCGATGAACATTCCCATGCCGGCCCAATTGCCATCGGGGAGCCAACCGAGACTCGCGGGGAGTCCTTGTTTTTCGACCGACGCAAGCAGCGCCAGCGTGCCGGTGAATAATTCATGCTGAGAGGAGATCCACCCTTCGCCGTTGAGGTGGGCATCGAAGATCGCCCATTGGGTTAGTTGGGGAATCGGATCAGCGCCCTTGAAGCCAACGCGGACCGGTAGGTAGAGATTGCCGTGCGCATCGCGGCGTTGGTCGCGCAGTCGATGGTGATTAAAAGAGGTGAGGAATTCCTGCGACAGGGCCTCAATCATGCGGGCATCGGCTTCGTAGCCGAGCGCGTGAGCGGCGCGGACCGTGGCGTTGAGTCCGGTGATGGTGCAATACACCGAAGAATATTCTGCGCCAATATCCATGATGCCGCCGTCGCTGAAGCCGGGGGGGAATAGGCCGGCGTACGGCGCGTCGGGCTGCGCCAGCGTCCGGTTGCGGAGCGCGCGAATCCCTTCCACTCCGCGCAAGATTTGGGGCCAATGGGTGCGAGCGTAATCCCAGTTTCCGGTGATTTGCGCATCGCGTTCGACGGCCCAGAGAACCTCCGCCGTGGCGCGGTAAATTTGTTGGGGATGTAATTCGTCAATGATGCCGCTGGCATTTTGATGGCTAAAAAGTGCATCCAGAGTTTGGCGGCCGCTGGCAGAATCGCCGAGCATCGCGGCGAGCTCAGTGAAATAAACGGCATCCGCCGCCCAGAGCCCGCGATACAGGGTGAAGCTGGCATTAAATTGGGACTGACCGTTAATATTTTCCCGGGCCTGATAAAGGGTGCGAATGGCCGCATCGACCATCGCTTGAATCGCGGGATCGGCCACCGTGATATGACCGAAGGGAATGGGATACTGGGCCCACTGGGCGCGCGCTTGAGCGATCGCAGCCGGTACGGATAATTTTTCGGCAAGGGCCACATCAGCGTCAGTCGCTTGGCCGGAAAAAATGCAGGCCGTGACATCTGGGGTGCCAGCGGGGAAAGTTAACTGCCAGCCGGTGGCGGTTAGCTCAATCTTACTCGCCTGGGGACGCGTGAGTACAAAAGGGGCGCCATCATAGGTCATCAGCCCATTGTGAGCGGCCTTGAGGACCCGGCCGGACTTGATGGTTAACTGCGGTTGGGCCGCGCCGGTATAATGGGCGTGGATGAGATCGGTGCGGGCGGGTTCGCGGCTTACTTCTGTGCCGCAGGCGATGCGCAATTCCGCGCGATCTTCTGGACCGGCGGAGCCCGCGACGAGTTCGGCGCGAGTGAGTTTAATTCCTGGCGGGTAAAGTGCGATGCACGCCAAGGTGGTATTGGGATCGCGGCCTTGCGGTGCGATGATGCTGATATTGATCCAGCCATTGCGATCCGTGTCGACGGCCTCGAACAAGAAAACCTGAGGCTGGTTGAGGGGCGCATTGAGCGCGAGATCGAGGAGCAAGGGAGTGGCGCCTTCGACCTGCATGTCGGCGAAGCGATCACCGAGGCGAAGTTTATAGCTTTCACAAAAACCGAGCATGACGCGCTTGGCGGCGCCGGGGGTAACGCGTACGCGGTAACGCAGCGGGCGATTAACGCCCCACGCGACGTTGCGGAATTCGGGGGAAACGGTGGCGTCGGGCTGAGCCCAGCCCAGCGCGCCGGTGATGCCATCGAGTCGTTCCCATTGGGCGGTGCGGCCGTTGGAAACCGCGGGCGCCGCGGGCGGCAGGGCGAGCGTCGTAAGTTCGATCACCGCGGCGTCGCGGGTGAGGATGGTGCGGACGGCAGGGAGACGAGCGGACTCGAGCCAAGTTTGCTCCTTAAGTTTAAAAGCTTCACCGACCGCGCTCGCCGCGATGATGGTCGAGGGTTGAGCATAGGGGCCCGGACCGAAATCGTAAAGGAGCGCGCCCCGCTCGTCTGCCATGGGTTTGTGCCAGTCATCGGGTGCGCCGAGCGGCTGATGCCACGTGGGCATCCCAAAGCGCAGGTCAACGACCCGCGCGGGGGTCGTCGCTCCACTTAAGAGGGGGAGGCTAAGGAGTAGGACAGGAAGCAGGCGAGGGGGGCACAGCATGGATTAGAGAATTGCGGCAAATGAATTCAGCACAAAATGAATGTTAATGAAAATTTCGAATGGGTTGAATGCTGAGTTGTATCAGAGGCTTAACTTGCTCTGCTTGAGGGTAATTCTATGCGTACTTTTTGGCTATTTTTAGCAATCCTGTTCACCGTTTCTTCCGCGCGCGGCGCGGCTCAATCGGCGCGGAGTCCCTCGGTGGTGGTGGTGGGCGGGGCCATGAGTGACGGCCAGCACTTTATTAGCAGCACCCGGGCGGCCATGCAGCGACATTATGCGGGCTGCCAAAAAATCGTCCTCGTGCTGCATGCTGATTTACCCCGCGATCGGGATCGACGGGAGATCCAGCTCAAGGCGGCCTTTGGCGAGCTCGGTTTTGCGCACGTGGAATCCCTGCATCATGCGGATCTAGCGGGGCAGCGGATGTTATTGGAGCAAGCCGATGGAATTTTTGTGAGCGGCGGCGAAACTTTTGTGCTGTTGGCGGAACTGTACCGGACGGGGCAGTTAGACCTGATTAGGTCGCGAGTGGCCGCGGGGGTGCCGTATGGTGGTTCGAGCGCGGGGGCCAATGTGGCGGGGTTGTTGATTGGCACCACCAACGATTTTCCGGTAGCGGAAATTCCTAGCCGGCGCGCGCTGGCAATTTTCCCGGCCGTCATCAATCCGCACCATCCGGCACCTTCTGCTCAAGGTGATTTTAATTATCGGGCGGAAAAAATTAATGATTATCTCGGCTTTAACCCCACTGAGATTGTGTTGGCCCTGGGTAATGGCGCGCTGGCGCGCCTCCATGATGGGCGGGTGACCTTGGAGGCGGGGCTAGGCTGGGTTTATCAAGCGAAGGGCCGCCGATCACTGGTGCCCGGTGATTTGATTCCCGAGCTGCTGCTAAGAAAATAATTTTAGGGGTGAGGAGGCCGCTCGCCTCCAAGTAGCCACAAAAAGCACAGAAGGCGCAGAACCGACCAAGGCATTTTTGCCCGCGAAAAACGCGAAATGACGCGAAAGGAAATCCGAGCTTAAGACTTAAACCTTAAAATTAAGTATGCGCCGCGAAGGGTTCGAACTTAAACCCGCCACCGCTCCCGCGCGACAGAGGATAGGCCCTATAACCTCTCACCTCTCACCTCTGACCCAGCTTCTCCGTGCCGCCTCAAGCCTCAAGCCTCTCACCTTTTGCCTCTGTGCCGCCTCTCACCTCTCGTCCCTACCCTCAGCTACTTAGCGGGGCCGAAGTCGTAGGTTAGGTTCCACTCGCGGGTCTCACCGGGCGCAAGATTGAGGGCGAGATAAGGTTCGAGTGAGAGGGTGTTTCCGTTGGCCCACAGCACGCATTTAAAGGGGACGAAGTCGGTGGTGAAATGAACTGAACTCAGCTTCGGATGGGTCAGGGTTGCGACTAAGGGCTGGCCCATGGGCAGTCCTAGAAGCTCCAGATGGCCGCCATCGACTCCGATGAAAGGGCGATGGAGGGTGAGCGTGCGCCCGGTTAATTTATAACCGATATTTTCGGCAAGTTGCGTGCCGACCGGCAAAGTGACGACCTGCAAGCCATCAGTCTGTAGTGCGAAAAAAGGATGGGCAAACCACTCGAACTTGAGCGGAGTGCGGCCGCGATTAGTCAGTCGCGAAGTGGAGCGCAGGTGGCGACCCTCTAAGGCGATGGTGCGTTCGATCTCGTAGGACCAATGACCCACGGTTTGCGCCGTGCGAAAAATTGCCTGAGTGGGCGTGAGTTCACTTTCCCACTGGCAGGGTTGGGTGACACTGACATTGCCTTCCGCATCGCGGCTGAGTTGGCCGGCGCCGGGAGCGAGGCCGATGGGGCCATCCCAGAGCAAGGGCTGTCCCGTCATGGTACTATGGCGAAACGATTCGGGCAGGCCTTGGCCGTTGCGCGGGATCGGATCGGGCTTGGGCCATTCGGGGCCAGTGAGCAAATCGCCGACGTGCTGGTCGTGAATTTGCCAGATATACGCGCCCCAGCAGAAGCGGGGTCCTAAGTGAGCATGTTCCGCAACCGGATCGAGCAGATCGACGGTGAGTTCGGCGTTGGCGATATGCAGCATGAGCAGAAAAACCGTTAGGTGAGAGCGCGGGCTGGAGGGATCCTGCGCACGAGCGCCAATAAAAAATTAGCGCAGGCGCATGAGGCGCAGCGTGGTACTCTGGCCGTCGATAACTAAAACAAATTGGCCATGCGGACGGGCGTGGATTTCGATACTTTTACCCACGAGTTCATAGGTGATCGGCTCAAAGCCTTCCCACACTTGACCGTTATCGAGGCGGAAGCGATTGGCTGATTCCCATTTCACCACGGTGCCGACCAACGGAGGGAGCGTGCGCCACTCCGTGTCGTCGAAGGCAGGCAGACCAAAGCGCTGGAGCCAGCCAGTCTTGGGCTGGACCATGGGCAGGGGCGCAGGGGTCGCGGCGGCGACGGCCGCCGCGCGGGCGGTCACGAGCGCTGTTTGTAAATGAGTCGTCGTCGCCGCCTGTTGGCGAATGAGGGCGGCATCGATGACGCCGAGTTCGTCCGGACTGAGGCGATCGAGTCCCGCGCGTTGCCATTCTGCTGGGGTGAGGACGGCTTGGAGGCCGGGAAATTTTTCCGCGGCAGAGCAGGCGACGGTGAGGAGCAAGCAAAGGAACCAGCGTGGGGCCAATTTCATGGGGAAAGTTTGAGGCGATCGCTGCCAGTGAACGAGGATAAAATATCTAGCTCGGCTGAAAATTCACGAAGGTCCACTGGCCGATTTTGCGCACCGCGGGGCGCTTCGAGTTAGAGCTGCAGAAAATCATCGCCCGTATTTTGGGCGGCGACCATGCGGGCGAAGGGACCGCCGCGGGCGACGAGGGTGAGAAAATCACCTTCTTCAGTGATGCGACCCGCCTCGAGCACGATAATGCGACTGGCGTTGCGGATGGTGCTGAGGCGGTGGGCGATGGTAATCACGGTGCGCCCGGCGGCGAGACGGTCGAGGGCTTCTTGGATCAACCGCTCGCTTTGATAATCGAGCGCGGAAGTGGCTTCATCCAAAATGAGCACGGGCGGATTACGCAAAATGGCGCGCGCGATCGCGAGGCGCTGGCGTTGGCCGCCGGAAAGAGTGACGCCGCGCTCGCCCACAGCGGTCGCGTAGCCGTTGGGTAAGCGCAGAATAAATTCTTCGGCATTTGCCTGCTGCGCGGCTTGTCGTAACTCGTCGTCGGTGGCGTCGGCGCGAGCAAAACGTAAATTGTCACTGATCGAACCTGATAGCAGCAGGCTATCTTGTAACACCACGGCCAATTGCCGGCGAACCCAGCGCATGTCCCATTCTGACTGGGGGACTCCATCAATAAAAATTTGGCCGCTGGAGGCGGCGTAGAGTCCGAGCAGTAAATTTGCCAACGTACTTTTCCCTGAGCCCGAAGGTCCGACCAAGGCGACCTGCTCCCCGGGTTTAATGGAAAGATTAATTTGGTGGAGCACCAGTTGCTCGGGGGCGGTGGGGTAGGCGAAGTTAACTGAATCGAATACGATATCACCGCTGAGGCGGTCAGCGCGGCGCGTGCCTTGCCATTGTTCGACGTAGGCGGAATCGATGAGGTCCTTGATGCTATGGAAACTTTCGCGGCCGATAAAAAATTGTTCGCTGAGGCTCACGAAGGCTTGAATGGGGCCGAGGACGATCGGGAGGCCCGCGACAAAGGCGAAAAGGGTGCCGTAGGAAATGTCGCCCCGGATGGCGAGCAAGGCCCCTCCGGCCATCACGACCAGCGCGATGACCTGCGTGCTCACATACCAAAAGGTGCCAAAAATTGCGTTGAGATAGCTCTGGTGGATGCGTTGGCGGGCAAAATCTAAACTGCTGCGGTCCAAGTCGGCCTCGGCTTGTTTTTCTTCACCGAAGCTGCGGACCAGACGGAGCGCGGAAATATATTCGCTGGCGGTGCCGGTTAGTTGTTCCTGCGCGAGCCGGGCAGCGTGATTACTATACTGAATTCGGGCGAAGAAATAATATTTAGCGAGAGCGTAGGCGGGGATGACGAGGCCGAGGACCAAGGCGAGGCGCCAATTGAGAATCGTGAGAATAATAAAAATACTCACGCCATAGAGCACATTGGGCAGAAATTGATTGAGGATATTATAAAGCAGCGCCTCAACTTTTTGCGTATCGAAGGCGTATTTTGCCAATAAGCGCCCCGTTTTTTGCTGGTCTAAATAACCGAAACTCAGGAACTGCAGTTTGAAGAAAATGCGACTGCGCATCTCGACCATCATTTGCGCCATGGCTTGGGCGATGACGTGGGCGCCCCAGACAGAGAAAACATAATGCACCCCGAGTAAGAGAAGGAACCACCCGCTCAGTTGCAAAATGGCGAATGAATTGTGGGCGGGGACCGCGACATCAATCATGCGTTGGAACAGCCACGCGCACGGGGCCACGGCGAGGGAGCGCAGCAGCGAGAGACCAAAGCCGCGCCAGAGGCGGTCGCGGCTGCCCCACAAATAACCGGCCAAGGTACGCGAGGCGAGGGCCTCTGGAGTCATGGGGGCAGTGTTCAACCGCGTTCCGGCGGCTGACCTTTCGTCCGCGGCGGGGCGCGGTGACCATGGAGGGCCGTGTAGAAAGAATCACCCGGCCGGATGGAGCCACGCGGGACAATTTCACCGGTGAAGGCTGATTTGTAGATGGCCGTCAGCAGCTCAAGTGTCTGGCGCGCTTGGAATCCGGACGTGAGTGGTCGCCGTTGCGCATCACGATCCGCCACAAAGGCGTTGAGCTGCGCGCCGTGGGAGGAGCTGATTTCCGCGGGGAAATTCTGCCACGCTTGCATGAGGCTATCATCTGGCCCCGGTGGGATTGGCGTGAGCTTCCAATTGTCGCGGGAGTAACCGTAAAGATGAGTGAGCTCCAGAGTCGCACGCTGATAGTCGAGCCGGAGATAGGTTTCTTGGCGCGGGCTGAGGGCGCTGTTGACGATGGAGCCCATGGCGCCGTTGGCAAAGCGGACGATGGCCATGGAAACATCTTCGACTTCGATCGCCCGATCGAGCGTGCCGGCCGCCGCGCGGACGTCACGCCAGTCGCCCATCAGGTGGAGAAAATGATCCATCGCGTGAATCCCGAGCCCCATCGTGGGACCGCCGAGTTCTGTATTCCAACGACCCCGCCATGGCACCGCATAATACGCCGCATCGCGGAACCAGAGTGTGTTGCAGACTCCGACGAGCGGTTGTCCTAACTGGCCTTGGTCGGCGAGGTGGCGAACATGCGCCGTCGATGAACCAAAGCGCATCTGGAAAATACACGAAGTGAAACAGCCCGTGCGTTGCTCGGCTGCTTCGATCAAATCCAATTCGGCTAAGGAGCCGCAGAGAGGCTTTTCGCACAGTACCCAGGCGCCTGCTTCCATGCCAGCAATGCTCATGCTGGCATGCTGGGCGGGCGGCGTGGCGATTAAAATAATATCGGGACGCTCGGCCTTCAGCATCGTGGCGTAATCCGTGTAGTGGCGGGGAATTTTATGCTGCCCCGCAAAATCTGCTACCCGCTTGGCGTCAATATCGACCGCCGCATCGAGGGTTACCCGGCCCTGCGTGTCCTCAACCGCGCGCACATGCGCATCGCCGATTGAACCGGTGCCGACAAGGACAGCGCGGTAGGTTTTCATGGGTTAATGGTGGGTGAGGATGAAGAGCGCAAAGGGAGTCCGCGAAACGCGGAAGTATGAGAGAGCCTATTTAATAGAAATGGGCGATATGAATTATCTGAAAATAAATGAAAATTAATTACAGGCTGCCATCGGTCTAGGGGCAAGAAAGAGGAAAAAAGATATAAATTTGGGCACCGTCCACCATTGAATTGAGGGCTGCCATCCTCGCCGCCACGAGTCCTCGGGCGGGGCGGTCATTGGGTCCTAGCCGCAGCCACGCTCAGTGCCCGTGCGGCTATGCACCACCCGCCGCCCGTGCGCCTAATTCTAATCTCCTGACGCTTGTTTGTAATATATTATATTACAAACGAGCGTTTCAGGGCGTTACTTCACGCCGACGAGGGTGAGGATTTTATCTCCCGTGAGCCGGCGCTCGGGTGGCAGGCTGTGCGGGGTGCGATTGCCGAAGACTTTCGCTAGTTCGACGAATTTAGCTTGGGTCGCTTTAACAAATTCCTCCACCGGGCGGGTCTCGCCCCC
>CAIVJE010000009.1 GCA_903906135.1 uncultured Verrucomicrobiota bacterium
GACGCGCCGCGCGGCATCCGCTTGGTTGAATTCACGATTGCTGAGCGCCGCGCGAAGGAAGGGCGAAGTTGCCGTGGTGGCGTGGGCGAGATCCTCCGGGGTGCCGGCGAGCACAATGTGGCCGCCCTG
Source organism: uncultured Verrucomicrobiota bacterium (assembly GCA_903906135.1). Lineage (GTDB taxonomy): Bacteria > Verrucomicrobiota > Verrucomicrobiia > Opitutales > Opitutaceae > Lacunisphaera. Next base: position 130 of record CAIVJE010000009.1, read on the forward strand.
GGCCCCGGCTTCGGGTCCGATTTCGAGAATCCAGTCGGCGGATTTAAGTACGTCGAGATTATGTTCGATTACGACGATGCTGTGGCCGCGGTCGACGATGCGCTGCAGCACCGCCAGCAGGCGTTTTACATCATGCCGATGGAGGCCCGTGGTCGGCTCATCGAGGAGGAGCAGCGCGCCAGGCGAGGGTGGCGCCGGCTGGTTTTCGATTTTCGATTGGGCAGCCGGCCCAGCGAGATGTTTTTTAGGGCGGGATTTTTCCTTAACGGGGTGGGCAGCGGATTCATCGGTGAAGCCAGACAGGTAGCGGATAAGTTTCAGGCGCTGGGCCTCGCCGCCAGAGAGAGTATTCAGCGGTTGGCCGAGGGGTAAGTAGCCGAGGCCCACTTCCGCCAAAGCGGCGAGGCGTTGGTGAATTTTAGGATGCTCGGCGAAGAGCGGCAAGGCGTCGGCAATCGTCGTGGCCAGCAGCGCGGCGACCGAGTGGCCGTGCCAGGTGATGGCGAGTACCTCCGGCTTAAAGCGGCGACCTTCACAAATTGCGCAGGGGACGAACACATCAGAAAGAAACTGCATCTCGACCCGCTCACTCCCTAACCCTTGGCAGTGGTCGCAGCGACCCTCGCCTGAGTTGAAGGAAAAACTGGAGGCGTTGAAGCCCGCGGCTTGGGCGGCCGGGACCGCCGCATAAAGTTCACGAATTAATTCCCAAGCCTCACAATACAGCGCCGGATTAGAACGCGGCGTACGGCTGAGCGGCGATTGATCCACCAGCACGACTTCGCTGAACGCCAAATCAGAATGGATGGCTTCGATCGCCGCGGGATCATCGGTTAGCAGTTGGCGCTGGGCCAAAAGACCTTGATGGATGACGTGATTGAGTAAGGTGGATTTACCGGAACCAGATACCCCGGAGAGACAGACGAAGCGCTGCAGTGGCAGGCGAAAGGAAAGTGCGTGGAGGTTGTGCTTGGACGCGTTCTGAAAATTCAGCCAAGGGGCCGTCGAGCTGGATCGGCGGGCGGGGGGCAGTTCGATTTGTTGACGTCCTGACAGGTAAGCCCCGGTGAGGCTGCGGGGAGATTTAAGGAGCGCCGCGAGGTTGCCTTGAAACACGAGGTGCCCGCCCCGCGCACCCGGTTCAGGCCCGATTTCAATCAAATGATCGGCCGCGCGAATCATCGCTTCATCGTGCTCGACCACGACCACCGTGTTGCCGGCGGCGGTGAGGGTGCGAATGATGCTGATGAGACGATCGATGTCGCGTGGGTGTAAACCAACGGAAGGTTCATCGAGCACGAACAGCGTATCGACGAGAGCTGTGCCGAGGCAGGCGGTCAGATTGACGCGTTGTACTTCACCGCCGGAAAGGGTGCGGGAGGTGCGGTCGAGCGTGAGATAGCCGAGACCAACTTGTTCCAGATAGCGAAGTCGAGTGACGATCGAGTCATGGGCCAAGTCTCGTTGGTGCGCGGCTGATGGGCTGGCTGGCGCGCCATTCGAATCGGCCGGCTTGAGCAGGGCGAGGAGGGTGCTGACCGGCAGTTGATAAAGCTGGGGCAGGGTGTAACCGCGCCATTGCCAGCAGAGGGCTTCGGGTTGCAGCCGAGCGCCGTGGCAATCGGGACATTGGTTGTAGGTGCGATAGCGCGAAAGAAAAACGCGCACGTGCATTTTGTAGGCGCTTTTTTCCAGCCAGCGAAAAAACCCCTTCAGGCCGTACCAATAATCCGGCCAATGCTTTTCTCCTTCACTGTTATAACCGGGCTCGCCCTCGATGACGTAAGTTTGTTGCGCGGGGCTAAGCGTGGCAAAGGGGACGTGAGTGGGGATGCCTTTTTTTTTGGCGAAAGATAAAAAATCTTGTTTGGACTCACCGTAGACTGCGCTTTCCCACGGTTTAATGGCGCCTTCATCGATGGAGAGGGAGTGATCCGGGAGGGCGAGCCGGTAGTCGATTTCGATGACCCGGCCAAATCCGCGACATTTAGGGCAGGCGCCCAGCGGGGAGTTAAAGGAAAACATACCCGGCGAGGCGGCGCGAAAAGTGCGACCGGTCTGGGGCGAGTGGAGGCCTTGGGAATAATGCCCGGCGGGCGCGAGGTTATCGGCGGTGAAGAGATAAATCTGGCCTTGGCCGAAATGCAGACAGGTTTCGGTGGCTTCCTGAAAACGCATTTGGTGTTCAGTGGTGAGTAGCAAGCGATCTTGGATGACATAAACGAAGGGCCAATCAGGTGCGTCTAAGCTGTCGCGATCAGCGGGCGAAGCCGCCGCCAAGGTAGCCAGCAGATCATCGATTTTATGCAGAGTCAGCGTGGCCGCGGGGGTCGCCGTTACTGGCGGTAGTTTAGGCTGGGCGTGTGAGGGCACCAACCCGCGCGTGTAACCTTGGCCTTTAATGCTGGTGAGTATTTCTATCCACGTGAGGTTGGCCGGGCGTGTGATCCGAAAGCATAACAGCAAGGTGGCGGGCTGGGCGGACGGTCGAAAATGGGCGGCGTAGGTTTTTTTCCAGATGGTGGCAGGCGTATCATCTTCGACCGGTTCCCCCGTAGCGGGATCGTAGCAGGCGGCCACATGACTGAACCAGATTTTGGCAAAATCGGTTAGCTCTGTCATGGTCCCCACGGTGGAGCGGGAGGTTTTAACCGTGTTGGTCTGCTCGATGGCGATCGACGGCCGGATATTTTCAATCGCATCAACCTTAGGCTTATCGAGAAGATCGAGAAATTGACGGGTGTAGGCCGAGAAAGTTTCCACGTAGCGACGCTGGCCCTCGGCGTGCAGCGTATCAAAAACGAGCGATGATTTTCCTGCGCCGCTCAACCCGGTGACGACGATGTAGCGACCGAGGGGAAGGTCTAGGTCGAAGCCTTTGAGGTTGTGCTGGTGAACACCGCGGAGGCGGATGGATTCAGGCGCGGAGGAGGGAGGCACGGAGGGCAAGAAAGAGACGAATTGCGGGAAAGCAACTCGAGCATGGTGATGGCCGGGGCTATGTTCGCCCGTGCGCCGCTGGCTCGGTTCAACGGGCCGTCAGCTAAGTCTGGGTCAGCTCGCGAAAAAGATTTAAATGGGCTTGAACCTGATGGGTCGGGGCAAAATTGGCTTGGGCGTGGCGGCGGCCGTGTTCGGCAAAGCGGTGCCGCAGGGCGGGCTCGCGAATTAACCTTTCCAGGGCTGCGCCGAAGCCGGTTTGATGGTGGTTGGCAATCAGGTAACCGGAGCGGTCGGGCACAAAGCATTCACCGACGCCGACGATATCATAAGCTACAGTGGGCAAGCCATGGAGCTGGGCCTCGATTAAAAAATTGGGCAGCGACTCACTCTGCGAAGCTAACACGGCGAGATCCGCCGCGAGGTACAGTGGCGCGGGATTTGATTGGTAGCCGAGAAATTTAACGCGCGAGCCGAGGCCAAGGTCATGCGCGAGTCGCGCGCACTTCTTGCGCGCGGTGCCTTCGCCGGCGAGCCAGAGTTGCCAGTCGAGATAGCCGGGAAGTTTCGCGCAAATCTCAATTAATTCGCGTTGATTTTTTTCTGGGCGAAACATGGCCACATTGAGCAGCACCATCGTCGTGGGAGTGGCCTGATGGAGGCGTCGTAGGGCTTGATTCCGCGGGGAGTTTGCTTCGGTCGAGCAAAGCACAGAATTATGGATAACGGTAATTTGATGAGAGGGGATATTGTGCTGATCAGTCAGGACGCGTTTAGCCACATGACTGTTCGCTACAATATGGCGGCACCGTTGGAGGGAGCGCACAAATAAGTAGGGCAAGGCTTTGCCGGTGCGCATGGTACAAATCACCGCGGCCTGGGGGAGGCGTTGCTGGATGAAGCCAGCGTAGCAGTTGGCCATCCGGCCCATGCAGAGCACCAGTTGGGGGGCGGCTTCCTCCACCGCTTTGAGCAGGCCAGGCGCAAACCAATCGAGGTGGGTGTCGAATGATTGGAGCGAGCGACAGGCGAACGGTTGTTGCTCGCCACCTAATTCAAGGATGCCCCGTGGGCGGAAGGTGAGCAGGGTCACTTCATGCCCAGCTTGGGCAAACATGGTGGCCATGAACACCGATTGGCGTTCAGTGCCGCCACTGCGGAGGTAATCTTGGACGATTAGAATTTTCATTGCTCTGCGGAAAGGAGCGTCAAAGTTTCTTTATTAATCAATGAACAACGCATTCGTCAATCTGCTGCTGCGTGGCTTGATCTTAGCCTTGGGGGTCACTCTGAGTACCAAGTTGGTGGCGGGGATCACTTATGATTCTGGGGCCACTCTCTTGGCGGTCGTGCTCGTATTGACTTTTTTTAACGCAGTGCTGAAGCCGATTTTACTGCTTTTTGCGCTGCCTTTTATCCTGCTGACGCTTGGCATCGGCACCTGGGTCATTAATGCCTGCTTGTTTTATTTTGCCGGTCGAGTGGTGGAGGGTTTTCACGTGGCCAGCTTTAGCTCGGCCTTGTGGGGTGCGCTCATTGTGAGCCTGACGAGCCTGATTTTGAATCGGTTTATGGCGCCAGGCAAACCACCTCGGCCGCCGCCGAGCAATCCTGCTAAACAGGATGACGTGATCGATATCTAGGTTAGGGGATGGCGCTAAACTTTCCTCGTTTCCGTTTGACGAAAATGGCCGTCATCGCGACGTTGCCCGCTTAAATCTCTATATTATGGCAGACGCAATTTATGACTTGGTGATTATCGGGGGCGGTCCAGCTGGCTACGTCGGCGCGATTCGCGCTGGGCAGCTGGGCAAGAAGGTCGCGGTGATTGAGCAGGAACGCGCGGGCGGCACGTGCCTCAACTGGGGCTGCATACCCACCAAGGCTTTGCTAAAAAGCGCTGAGCTTTACCGCATGATCCAAAAGGCGGATGCTTACGGCCTGAGTGTAACCGGAGCCTCTTTCGATTTCGCCAAAGTGATTGAACGCTCGCGGGGCGTCGCCACCCAAATGGCCAAAGGCGTCGAGTTTCTCCTGAAGAAAAACAAGGTCGATTATTTCGTGGGCCAAGGCTCGGTCACCATTCCGGGCATGGTGGAGATTACCTCCGGCGAACATCGGGGTAAATTTTTCCGCACCCAAAATATCCTGCTCTGCACGGGGCAAAAGCCGAAAGCCTTGCCGGGCTTGCCGGTGGACGGGGTGCGGGTGATGACCTCGCGTGAGGCGCTGGCCGCTAAAACGGCCCCTAAGACGCTGGCCATTATTGGGGCTGGGGCCATCGGCGTGGAATTTGCTTATTTCTTCAATGCCTTTGGCACGAAGGTTACCCTCATCGAGATGTTGCCGCAGGTGCTGCCGGTGGAAGATGAGGAAGTGGCTAAGGTATTGGAGCGGAGTTTTACCAAACAGGGCATCGCCGTTCATACTGGGACGAAGAGCGAAAATATCCGCGTCGGTGCGACCAGTGTGAAACTCGATCTGGTCAAAGATGGGGCCAAGACTGAACTCGAGGTCGAGACTGTCTTGGTCGCAATCGGCATTACCTCGGCTCTCGACGGACTCACTTCCACCAAGGTGAAGCTCGAGCTCGATCGCGGCTTTGTGAAGGTCGGCCCTGATTATCAAACGAGTACCCCTGGTATTTATGCAGCTGGTGATATTCAAGGTCCGCCGTGGCTGGCGCACGTGGCGTCCTTTCGGGCCGTGCAGGCCGTGGAGGGGATGTTTGGTCACAGCCAGCCCAAGTCGGTCGGTATTTTCCCCGGTTGTACTTATTGCCAGCCGCAAGTGGCGAGCACGGGCCTAACCGAAAAAGCCGCCAAGGAGAAGGGGTTGAATTACAAAGTCGGTAAATTCCCCTTCAGCGCCGTCGGCAAAGCCGTCGCGGCCGGCGATACGGAGGGTTTTGTTAAGGTCATCGCGGACGCGCAGACCGGCGAGATTTATGGCGTACATATTATTGGCCATGAGGCCACCGAGCTCATCGCAGAATACGGTTTGGCGATGAACCTCGAGGCGACGATCAACGATGTGCATCATTCCATTCACGCCCATCCAACGCTGTCCGAAGCGCTCGGCGAGGCGGCCCTCGCCGCTTTAGGTCGGGCCATTCATATCTGAGTCGAGTCAGGGTTTGTCGGCGTGCTTTGGGTCGACGGGGGGATGACGCTTGGTTGGGCGAGACCTTCCTCCTTTTTCGTCCTTATCCCCAGTCCAGACAAAGTGGCGCCCACTTCGGCTGGCCTCGTTTGTAATATAATGTGTTACAAACCGAGCGAGCCCCCGGAGGGTGGTGGGGTGAGGGGGCTTGGGCTGGGCGGATAGTTGTTTTCACCCAATGATACGGGGGCGCTTTGCGCTCAAGGCTTGGCTGATTTAGTCGATAAGCTAGCCATGCGCTCTCTTCATGGCACAGATCTCCTTGGGCTCGATTTAACCTTCAGTACTGGGCGAGTATACGGAAGTTCTGCTCTTGGCCAAAATCTTCAGGTGAGTGACCTAGAGATTGCTCTGAGCGATCAGGCTTTCTGTCCTTTGTTCGATGGTATCGGCGCTTAGGTTAACCTATGATTAAGCGTACGATTCCTCTCCGCGTTTTGCTGGTCGATGATGAAGCCTATATGCGGGCTTTCGTCAGTCGGGTGCTGCAAAAATCGATCAATTGCACGGTGGTGGAGGCGCGCGA
>CAIVJE010000010.1 GCA_903906135.1 uncultured Verrucomicrobiota bacterium
GAGGGCGACGCCGATCGCCAGCAGGCTCTCAGCGTTGGTAAAATTGGACCAGGAATCTTGGTTCATCGCAGGAAGAATTTGGCTCTGGAAGCCATTTTTAGGGCATGACGATTACACGGTCACCGACGCGTAAGGTCCCCCGCTTGGTTTCATTAATAAAATTAACCCCAAAATTAATTTTGGTGGAATCCGTTGCATCGCGCCGATAGGCGGCGAGCGTGGGGAGCGGTTCAAGGCCGCGCTCGGCGGTGAGCTGATCTACGGTTGTAACCGCGCAGCGTGCACAGGGGCCCGCGTGGCGTAGCATGACATCATTGATCGTCAGACGAAGCCAACCATCCTCGGCAAACGGCTCACATCCACTCACCACTAAATTAGGCCGAAAGCGATTCATCGGTAAGGTTTCCTGCTGCTGGGCAATGAGCCGATCGTTAAGGTGAGCCAGCGAGCCTTCGCTGATCATAAGCACCGGATAGCCATCGGCAAACGATACGGCGTCATCGGCTGATGCGCGGGGGGATTTAATGGGCCGTTGAAATGCCGCTCCCATGCGCACGAGTCGCACGGGTTGTCCGAGGAAACGGGTGAGCCACTCGGCGGCCGCGTCATCGCAGTCATCGGCGATGGCCGCATGAGACCAGACCGTAATTTTTCGAGGGGTGATCGTCCCGCCCGTAAAGCGGGGCACGCTGACCTCTCCCTGATGAGGCGAAGAGAGAATCAGAGTGTCGGCGCTGAGGGTCGTTTCAATGAGCGCCATGCGCGGATGGGTGCGCTGGCTGATAAATTGGCCATCCGCGGCATTCACCACCATGAAGCGTCGATCCCCCACGAGGCCGAAGGCGTCGATGGCCGCCGAGGTCACGCTGAGTCCGCGGCAAGACTTAACTGGGTACAGATGAAGAGCGGAGAGCTGCACAGACACAAAAAAGATAAGTCGAGAGACGCGGCCGCGGCCGCACGGGATTAGGCGTTAACCGGAAGATCTTTGCGGTGATAATTGACGAGATAGATCTGCTGATCCTGGCCGGTCGAAAATTTCTCTGGGCGGACGCCGCTGAGCCCGTAGCAGATGGAAAGGGCGCCCCCGGCAAATTTAAAAATAGCAGGAATAGCTCGACCGGCATTGGGGCCGGTGACGCCATGCAAGGTTAAGCCGGCCGGCTCGATCGTGTAGGTGCCTTGATCAGAAGTGACGCCGCCAAAGCGCACGGCATATTCTCCGCCAGTTAGTTCCAGCTCCATTTTATCGAGCATCATTTTGGGGGCCTCTTCGCCGTCGAGTTCGGCGTAGAGCGGTTGCCAGATGCCTTCGGGTGATTGCATGGAGTGATTGGCCACAAAAAAGCCGCGAAAGTCACGATCAGAAAATTTGGGCTGAGCCGGTGGGGCCGACCGCAAGCTTAACTGCGCTTGGTAATCTCGCGCGTCGTTGTTTCAATTAGACTTGGCTCGATAATCTCCTTCACGCCTTTGGCGCCGAGTTCTAAAAATTTACGTGACCCGGGGAGGAGCGTGCCTTCATAGGCGCCAACAGCTGAATTATACGATTTGCTGGCTGTTTCGAGGCTGCGGCCAACTTTCTCGAGATGTTCAGCGAAGCCTTTAATGCGATCGTAGAGTTGCCGCCCAAGGTCGGCGATTTCGTCGGCATTCTTAGAAACCGCTTCTTGGCGCCAACCGTAAGCCGCGGCCTTAAGGAGCGCGATGAGTGTCGCCGGGGTGGCGAGCAGAACTTTTTTGCTAATCGCTCGATCGATGAGGTTCGGGTCGCCTTGCAGGGCACCAGCAAGGAATTGATCGCCGGGTAGAAAAAGAACGACGAATTCTGGCGAAGGCTGAAACTGGGCCCAATAATCTTTGGCGCCGAGAGCATCGATGTGACCGCGAACCTTGGCCGCGTGCTCCGCTAATTTAGCGGAACGAACATGATCATCGGAGGAATTAACCGCTTCGCGATAGGCATCGTTAGGCGCTTTGGCATCGATGACCACTTGCTGGCCACCGGGGAGTCGAACGATCAGATCAGGCCGAAAACCACCCGAAGTTTGTTGCTCCGTAAAATCACAGTAGGAACTCATTCCGGAGAGTTCGACCACGCGCCGGAGTTGCAGTTCGCCCCATGTGCCCGCGGTTGTGGTGGAGCGCAGGGCGGTGGTGAGTTTGGCGGCCTCGGCTTGCAGCGAGATCTGCGCGGTGCCAAGCGATTTTAACTGAGTGGAAAGTTCGCTGTAAGCGCCGGCGCGAGCTTTTTCGATTTCGCCGATCTTGGCGTCAACCTTCTCGAGAGATTCTTTGAGTGGTTTGACGAGCGAGTCGATGGCCTGTTGGCGTTTACCCAGATCGTCGGCGGATTGCTGATGCAGTTTGCTAAAAGTTTCGCGGGCGAGCTCGAGAAAAGATTGGTTGTTGGAGCGGAGCGCATCGGCCGAGAGAGCCTTAAAGGAATTTGTCAGGCGCTCGTGAGCGTCAGTCAGCGCCGCAATTTTCTCGGTGGCCGCGGCCCGCTCAGCGGAGAGCTCATTTTCAATTTTTGATTTTTTCGCCTCAAGCTCAGTCAAGCGCAGGCGGGCCGCCTCGAGGTCGAGAGCTAAAAGCCGAGCGCGTTCATGCGTGGCCGCGGCCCGAGCTTGGGCGATAAACCAGCCTAAAGCGACGCCGAGGGCGAGGCCGAGTAGCGCGATAGCCATTTCCATGCCGGCAGTGATAGTAGGAAAGGTCGCGCGCGCAAGCTTGCCGCTACTTAGCCGCTACTCCGCGGGAAAACAGCTCGGTGATAATATCCTCAAGGGGGACATCTTGAATCGTCAGATCGTCTACCTGACCGAGCCCTAAAATTTGTTGGCAGACCGTGACGACCTGCTCACTAGGCACATGCAGTAACATCTCGCCATCATCACAAACTTTGGCCGTGCCATGGGCCGGTTGCCAGCCGAGCGGCAAGGCCGCATCGCGGGGCTTGAACTTGATAATCCGCTGTTGGGCCCCGGCGCCCGTGATACGGTCTAGGTTCCCGTCGTAAATTTTTTTACCGCGATCAATCACGATCACGCGCTCACACAAAGAGGTGATATCGGCCATGTAGTGGCTGGTGAGCAAAATTGTGGTTTTGTAGCGTCGATTATAATCACGCAAAAATTCGCGGACCGCCTTTTGGGAGACCACATCGAGGCCGATGGTCGGTTCATCGAGAAAAAGCACGCGCGGGCGATGCAGGAGGGCGGCGATGAGCTCCATCTTCATGCGCTCCCCGAGAGATAATTCTCGCACCATGACATTCAGTTTTGCACCGACACCGAGCAAGGTAACGAGTTCATCAAGGGTGGCCTGATAAACTTTCTGCTCGAGTCCATAGATGGCGCGCAGGAGATAGAAAGATTCAATCGCGGGCAGGTCCCACCAGAGTTGGTTTTTCTGACCGAGCACAATGGCGAAGAGCCGACGATATTCATTTTCGCGCTTGGTGGGGTCGAAGCCCGCGACGCTCGCGTGGCCGCTGGTTGGATAAATTAACCCCGAGAGCATTTTGAGCGTCGTGGTTTTGCCGGCGCCATTCGGTCCAAGAAAACCGACAAACTCACCTTCTTTGATCGAGAAGCTGATATGGTCCGCCGCCCGAGTTTCTTCAAATTCACGATGAAATAGTCCCTTCACTCCGCCCCAGAAGCCGGGCTGTTTTTTATAAGTGCGAAAGACTCGGGTCAGATTTTCAACTTCGATCATAAAGGTGGTCGGGGAGAGATGCAGAGTGGGCTGGGCCGTGGCAGATGCGGTTAGCTGGAGCAGAGTGTTGGGTTGCTTGGGTTATTTCACCGTCGAATTAAGCGGCACCGGAACGCTCATTTTCAAGCATGACCAAGCCGACGATAATCGAGCACGGTGTGGCTGATAAAGCCTTGGGCGAGGCAGCGTACATCGGTTAAGGGCGTGGGCGGGGAGACATCTTGAATTTTTCCCCAGAGGAGGTGGTGAGAGCCATCGTCCGCTTGTGGGCTGAAGAGTCCGGGGACGTGCACGTGAGCAGGGACGGTGCGCTGGACGGCGGTATTCGGGAGACAGGGGTAGGGGAAATTTATGTTATGTACCGTAAAGCTATCGACGGGAGTAATGGCAAAAAGCTCTGGGGCCATTCGCGCGGCATGAGCGGCCGAAGTTTTCAGCGTAGCGAGCAGCGCGGCATCAGGCGCCCCACCTTTTTCTTTCAGATGAGCATAGACTTCTTCCGCGATATCCTGAGAGACGGCCATGGCGGGTAGTCCATGCAGAGCGCCTTCCCATGCTCCCGCCACCGTGCCGCTGGCGAGAATGAAGCCGAGTGAGCAATTGAATCCTAGGTTAATTCCGCTGATCACTCCCGCCACCGGCTCGGGCAGGAGATGGGCTAGGGCAATATTCACACAATCAGACGGCGTGCCATCAACGGTCCAGGTGGGGCAGCCAAACCCGCGGTCGACGACACTCGATTTTACTGGCCGGTTGCGCGTCTTGGAAGCACCGGACCAGCTTTGTTCAGTGGCAGGGGCGACGACGGAGAGCTGATGGCCAGCGGCCTTAAGGGCAAAAATTAACTCATGCAGGAACGCCGAACCGATGCCGTCGTCGTTGGTGACCAGAAGTTTCATGAAATCATGGCCTCCTTTAGCGGTGATCTGCTGACCCTGGCTTTATTTCAGCGGCGCGTTTGCGGCGCGTCTCTGTCAGTAACCAGACCATGTAGCCAACGATGACAAGATTTAGGCTGAGGACGCCAATGAGCAGGCCGGAGGGATTGCGGAATAGCTCGTAAGTTTCAAAGGGAATATAAATGCCCCCGCTGAGGGCTGCGAGCCACTCAGCCCAGCGGCGTTCGTGCCAAAGTCCATAAGCTTCCACGAAGCGCACGGTCGCATAAATCGCCGCCACGCCAGCGAGAGCCCAGAGGTGAGAATCCTCTAGTCGCGCCATCGCATTGATGAAGATTTGCGGATAATAATGTTCAGGGTTCAGGTGCAGCTGCCGGATGATTTGCTCGGCAAATAATTCATTATCGCGATTGAGGAAACTCAAGAATCCGAAGCCCGCGATGAGTACAATCAGTCCCTTCAAGGCCTCGATGCAAGCGACAGGACGAAGAGCTTTGTGGTGGGTGGTCTGCACGAGTTGACCAACGTAGGTACCTTTGGGTTTACGGAAAGAAAAAAGCCGCGACGGGGGTCGCGGCTTGAAAAGAGGAGGGCAGTTGGTCCTGAGGACCGGCCCGACCTTAGGACTGGGCGGGCGCAGGTGCTTCAGCCGCAGGGGCCGCTTCGCCACCACCGGTAGCTTGCTTTTGTGCCTCGAGATCAGCCATCGCGGCCTTGCGGCTGAGACGGACTTTGCCCGAACGCTCGTCGATGCCGACACATTTGACGGTAATGGAGTCGCCCATCTTGACGACATCCTCCGTGCGACGCACGCGGAAGTCAGCCAATTCGGAAATGTGCACGAGGCCTTCTTTGCCAGGCATACATTCTACGAACGCACCAAATTCCTTAACGCCGGTGACGCGACCGGTGTAGATCTTGCCGATTTCGATTTGGGAACCACCGCCGCAGAGGGCGTCGATTTCCTGCACGGCGCGGTTCATGGCGTCGGCATTATTCGAATAAATGAAGACCTTGCCGGAATCATCATCGGAAATGTCGATCTGTGCCCCGGTCGTTTCCGTGATACGGCGGATTGTCTTGCCGCCCGGTCCGATGAGCAGGCCGATCTTCTCTGGATCGATCTGAATCGTTTGGATTCGGGGCGCGTAAGGGGAGAGGTCTTTGCGGGGAGCCGGAAGCGAGGCGAGCATCGACTTGAGGATCTCGATGCGAGCATCGCGCGCTTGATACACCGCGGTCTTCGCGATTTCAAAAGGTAGGCCGTTGATTTTGAGGTCGAGCTGGAAGCCCGTGATCCCCTTCGTCGTGCCCGCAATCTTGAAATCCATATCGCCGAAATGATCTTCCTCACCGAGAATGTCGGTGATGGTCGTCCACTTGGTGATTCCACCATTGGCATCCATTTCGGTCATCAGACCGCAGGAAATACCAGCGACTGGCGCGATGATGGGTACGCCCGCATCCATGAGGGCCAAGCAACCGCCGCAGATGGAAGCCATCGAGGTCGAGCCGTTGGAGGCCATGATCTCAGAGACGACGCGGATCGAGTAGGGGAAGACATCCTCTGGGGGGAGAATCGGCACGAGCGAACGCTCGGCCAGTGCGCCGTGACCAATTTCGCGGCGGCCTGGGCCAATGAAGCGACCGGCTTCACCAACCGAGAACGGCGGGAAATTGTAATGGAGAATGAAGCTCTTCGACGTAGCGCCGCCGGTGAGTCCGTCCATGTCTTGGGCTTCTTTCGTCGGTCCCAGGGTGACGATGGCAATATTTTGGGTGTCACCACGTTGGAACATGGCGGAACCATGCACGCGCGGGAGAACGCCAACTTTGGATTGCAGCGGACGCAGGGCCTTCGCGTCGCGATGATCCGAGCGAACGCCCTTGGCGAGCACGGTGGCGCGGTAAGCTTTGTATTGGAGGTCTTCGAAGACGACGTTGAGGTCGACATCGGTGAATTTGCCTTCGCCCAACTCGGCAACGAGAGCCGCCTTGGCCTCGTCTTTTAACTTTTTGACGTTGGCCGAGCGGATATTTTTCTCAAAGCCGAAGATGGCGGTGGAAACGCGATCTGCTGGGACGACGCGCTCAATGATAGCGCGGGCCTCAGGGGTGGCGCCGACGAGCTTGAAGGTTGCCTTGGGTTTGCCAGCCAGGACGACTAATTCTTTAATCGCTGCGATGATGGGCTGAATTGCTTGGTGACCAAAAGCGAGGGCTTCAACAAATCTCTCCTCAGAAATTTGGTCGGCCGAACCTTCGATCATCAGCATGTCCTTGGTATTGCCGACGTAGATGAGATCGAGCGCGGATGAGTACATCTGCTCGATGGTTGGGTTGGCGACAAACACGTCGTCGATGAGCGCGACGCGCACGCAGCCAATCGGCCCGTTCCACGGAATGTCAGAGATCGCGAGAGCGGCGCTGGCGCCGTTCACCATGGCGATATCGGAATCGTTGATCAGGTCGGCCGACATGAGCTGGCCGATGATCTGCACTTCATTCAGGAAACCCTCAGGGAAGAGCGGCCGGCAGGGGCGATCGCAGAGGCGGGAGATGAGGATTTCGCGCTCGCTGGGCCGGCCTTCGCGTTTGAAGTAGCCACCAGGAAAACGGCCGGCCGCGGCGTATTTATCGCGGTAGTCGCAGGTGAGTGGGAAAAAATCTTGGCCGGGGCGCATCGTCTGAGCGACGCAGGCGGTGACGAAGACATTGGTTTCGCCAACATTGACGTTGACGGCGCCGCCCGCGAGTTGGGCGATGGAGCCAGTGGAGAACGTGAGCCCGAGACCGGGCACGGTAACATTGTGTTTCTGATTCATATTATGGGAGATTGGGCCGCTCATGGCCCGGTAGGTAGGCGACGATCAAAGACCGCGCTACAGGTTAATTTACCTTTTCCTTCGCTTCCCCTGAATCAGTTCCGAGAAATTTCTATTGGCGGTCCCAGCGGAGTGGGGCGGCAAACGGAAATGTCCCGGGCGGCTGCTTCTAGTGAGGAGAGCTAATACGAAGGGCAGCCCGTCGGTGGACTGCCCTTCGTGAAATCGGTTACTTGCGCAGACTGAGCTTCTGCAGCAGGTCGTTGTATTTGGCGAGGTCCTCGCTCTTGACGTAATCAAGAAGCTTGCGACGGCGACTAGCCATTTGAAGAAGGCCGCGGCGGCTGTGGAAATCCTTGCGATGCGTGCGCAAATGCTCGGTCAAGTGATTGATTCGAGCGGTGAGCAGCGCGATCTGGACGTCGCTAGAGCCGGTGTCCTTTTCGTGGGTTTTATATAAGGCTATGACTTCTGATTTAACGGGTTGTGACATGGTTTGGATTGTTGATTACGCGATCGTTTGGAGGCCTTGCGGCTTCGTGCCACCCGCTTTTGGAGGGCCGGCGGCACCGTTATCGTCCGGTTACCCAGACTGACCGTGGCTGAAATCTGCGACCAGCAGACTTCAACTAACGCAAGGTCCCATTAACTAAATCGCGCCCATCGCCTGCAAGCGTTTTTTTGCTAGAATGAGGGAAGCTTCGGTGCGGTAGGTTATCGTGGAGGTTGCTGAGCTATCTCAGCCACAGTTGGGCCGAGGCAGCGGCCTCATTTAACTAATGGCTAATTTAATATATAATCACAAATATCTACTGGGCAATTTCTTATGAAATTATTATTATCAATAAGATCTGCCTTCAGGCCTGATGCTATTGATGGGCAGGATGGAGGAGTCCCTTTGCCTATTAAGCGTCTCTGGCCGGTAATTTACTAACCCGTGCGCAGGGCTAATCCCTTAATGGCGGTACAGCCGGGTACTTTTCGCAGTTTTTCAAGAATGGACTGGCGGTGCAGGAACAGTTCGTTGCGGACGACGGCATGAGAGACCAAGACTACGAGTAAGCCTTTTTCAACAACCACGGGATGGGAGTAAGAGGCATTGGCGACCCCGACCAACTCCACCCATTTTTCACGAATACTGTGTTCGAGTGAATCGTGGCTAATGCGATATTTAATCAGCAACTCGTCGACCAGCGCGGTGAGATCGGTGGGCGTACGCCGTTTTGATCGGCTGGAGTCTTCGGGCAGTACACGAAAGCCGGCGATGAGATTTTCGACCGCGCGGCTAAATTTTTTGGGCTCGTCAGACATCAGCGACGCTTAACCTGCGCCCTGTTGGCGATCGTAGAGCGATTTGTAGAGGGCGTTAGCTGCATAAAGGGAGGCGTGATCACCTTGGGCCACAATGCGACCCTGATCAAAAACCAAAATCATGGAGGCGTCGCGAATCGTGCTGAAGCGATGGGCAATAATCAGAACCGTTTTTCCAATGACCAATTTTCTCAGAGCATCCTGGACGGCCGCCTCGCTATCGGAGTCGAGGGCGCTTGTCGCTTCATCGAGAATCAGAATCGGTGCCTGGCGGAGAAAGGCGCGAGCGATCGCGATGCGTTGCTTCTGGCCGCCAGACAGTAAGGCGCCGCGTTCGCCCACCAGCGTGTCGTAGCCGAGCGGCAGTTGCGTAATAAATTCGTGAGCGTGGGCATTTTTGGCCGCGACGATAATGGCCTCGTGCGAGGCATTCGGTGTGCCCAGCGCTAGATTGTTATAGATCGTATCGTTGAACAGAACGGGCTCTTGCGAGACGAGGGCGATATTGCGCCGCAAATCAGCCAAGCGCAGGGAGCGAACATCGAGGCCGTCAATGCTCACGCTACCGGTCGCGACTTCAAAGAAGCGCGGGACGAGATTGGCGAAAGTGCTTTTGCCGGCGCCACTGGGTCCGACAAGCGCGCACACCGTGCCGGCCGGGATCGTGACATTAATATCCCGCAAAGCTGGCATTTCGCTGTACGAAAAATTGACCTGTTGAAAGGTTAGCTGGCCCTGCAGCTGCGTGACTGTCACCGGCGCGACGGGGTCAGTAATCGTCAGCGGCTCGTGGAGCACGTGTTCGAGCCGCTCGAGGGAAGCGGCGCCGCGATTCATCTCGGTGTTCAGATAGCCGATCTTTTTAATCGGCTCATAGCACAGATAAAGCGCCGTGATGATGGCAATAAAAGTTTCCCACTTAACATTATGCGTGGAGGCAAAGATGAGCGTCGCGGCAATGCCGATCGCTGAAAGAATTTCGATCGCAGGAGTGAGGGCCTGGGCATATTTCACGATCTTCATTTGCGCCGTGACGAGCCCATTCGTGGCTCGGCCGAAGCGGGCGAGCTCGCGTTGTTCGAGGCTAAACGCCCTTACTTCGCGCGCGGCGGAGAGATTTTCGACAAAATGAGTGGAGACATCCCCGAGTTGGGTCTGCATTTGTTGCGCGCGGCGGATGATTTTTTTTCCCACATAATGGACGGGCAACACGGTGAGAGGGACGACCGCCAGACAGACCAGCACCAGCAGAGCCCCGTCGGTACTGAGTGCCTGCCAGATGAGAAAACCGAGCGCCCCCAGCAGCGCCATCGGTTGTTTAACGCCATCGTTCGCAATGAGCGATAAGGTGAATTGCAATTGCGCGGTGTCGGCTAAGCCGCGTGAAATGAGATCACCACTGGCTTTGCGCTGGAGAAAAGAAAGCGGCAGAAATTGGAGTTGGCGGAAATAATCTAAGCGGACGGCCTCGAGGACGCGGACTCCGGTGAGTTGAACATAATAGCTATTAAGATAACCGCTCACCGCGCGGAGTAAAAAGACGAGGGGGACGCATGCCGCGATCAGCATGACCGTCGCGAGCGGCAGGCGCGGGGTGCTTTGGTCAAAAATGGGCGGGAAGACGTATTTGACGAGAGTCGGCAGCCCGAGCCCGCTGGTGGCGCCAAAGAGGAGTCCGTAGAATATCGCTGCAGATAGCGTGCCGCGGGTGGCGACGAGGTAGCGAAAATAAGGGCGGAAGCGGCGGAGCATCGGGGGCAGTGGCAGAATCTAGAATCTGGAAATCAGAAGCCAGAAGGAAATAATCTGAAAGCCAAGGGTGGTCTTGGTGCCCTTTAATCTTGGGCGGCCCGAACATCGAGGGCGTCGCGTAAGCCATCGCCAAGGAAGTTGAGCGAAAAAAGCGTGAGCGAAAAAATGCTACCAGGAAAAATGAGCAGCCACGGAAACTCTTCCATTTTTTCAGCGCCATCCTTGATCAAGGTTCCCCACGAACTCATCGGCGGTTGCACGCCCAGGCCGAGAAAGCTGAGGAAGGCTTCTAGTAACATCACGGCGGGGATGGTGAGGGTGGTGTAGACGATGATCGGACCAAGCGCGTTGGGCAGCAGGTGGCGAAAGATGATGCGGGTATTGCTGAGCCCCAGTGAGCGCGCGGCTTCGATGAATTCCATTTTCTTTAGCGCCATGATTTGGCTGCGCACGATTCGCGCCATCGTGAGCCACTCGACTGCCCCGATAGCGACAAAAAGTAAAATAATATTCCGGCCAAAAAAGACCATGAGCAGGATAACAAAAATCGTAAATGGTAGTGCGTAAATAATATCAACGAGCCGCATCATCGTAGCGTCAATTTTTCCCCCAAGGTAACCGGCGATGGCCCCATAAATAACCCCGATCGTTAGCGCCACAAAGGTCGCGCAGAGGCCAACCCCTAAAGAAATGCGGCCGCCATAAAGCAGGCGGACGAAAAGGTCACGCCCAAGGGTATCGGTTCCAAACCAATGCGCCGCGCTGGGCGCGGATGCGCCGAGATCTAAATTCTGCTCTTGATAGCTCATCCGCAGAAACCAAGGGCCGGCGATGCAAAGCATCGTCAGTCCGGTTAAGAGTGCGCCGCCGATGACAGCTAGCCGATTTTTTTTCAGGCGGTGCCAAGCATCGCGCCAGAGTGAGGAGCGCGCCTCACTCAGGGGAGGCCGGATCGCGGAAGGGGGGCTGAGTGGAATCATTTAAACAAAGGAGCCAGCCGACTCTGGCATGGCAGGCATCTGCTCATGCAAATTTTAATTTTGGATTGAGCCACACTTGGACCACATCGGCGGCGAGGTTGAGCAGAACAATCAGCCCCGCGTAGAGCATGACGGTGCCAAGCACCAAAGTGTAGTCACGATTGAAGGCGCTGTTCACGAATTCGCGCCCGAGACCAGGAATTTGAAAAATAGTTTCAATGATGAATGAGCCGGTGAGAATACCCGCGGTGGCTGGTCCTAAAAATGAGACGACGGGCAGTAGCCCCCCGCGCAGCGCGTGCCGCGTGATGATGCGGAACTCCGTCGCGCCCTTAGCGCGGGCCGTGCGAATGTAATCTTGATGCAGCACTTCAAGCATGCCGGCGCGCGTGAGCCGCATAATATAAGCGGCGTAAACTAAACCCAAAGTAAGTGCGGGGAGCACGCGGTCGGCCGCGGTGTACCAGCCTGAGGCGTTGACCCAACCGAGGTGGATGGCGAAAAAAAGCACGAGCAACGGGCCCAGGACAAAAGTCGGCACACAAATTCCCAGCATCCCCAGCGAACTCGCTAGATAATCGAGCCCACTATTACGGCGGACCGCCGCCACTACCCCTAAGGTTAGCCCAATACTCAGCGCACAGGCCAGCGCGAGGGCGCCCAGTTCCAAAGACACGGGCAGCTTATCGGCGATGATTTCATTGACGGAGCGATTGGAGTATTTGAACGATGGCCCGAGGTCGCCGTGGGCAATTTTTCCGAGGTAGTTGAGATATTGGCGCCAGAGCGGTTGATCGAGACCGTAGTGCGCTTCAATGTTTTTTAAAATTTCTGGGGGAATGGCTTTTTCAGCGGTGAACGGTCCGCCGGGGACAAAGCGCACCATGAAAAAAGTCGCCGTGATAATAATAAAAAGCACGGGGATAACCTGCAGCAGGCGGCGAAAGATAAAGCGAAACATGGCGAGAAATCAGGCGATAGCTGACAGAGGATCACGCGGCGTGGCCAGACGGAAAAATACGGCGAGCCGCCGCCGCTATTGCTTTAGCTGGGCATCGCGTCGGCTTTTGAACTCAGTGCCAGGTTTCCAAGCGGGCCAAGCGGTGGCGGTGGCGATGCGTCGACCGACTGCAAAAAGGAAGGCCGTGTTTTGGGCCGCGCCGACCATCGTCCAGTCCGGTCGCACTGCATCCGTTACCTTATGGTAGTCATTGGTCAGGTAGGCCACGCGCAGTTTCAAGCCATAGCCCTCCGGTTGGCCGATGAAGTCGAGCCCGGAGCGAGTAAAATACGCAGGCACGCCAACCTTCGCAAATTCGAAGTGATCACTGCGGTAATAATAACCTTTTTCCGCATCGGTGTCGGCGCGTACCACGCGACCTTGCTCCGCCGCTACGGCAAGACCGATATCGTCGATGGTGGATGGATTGTTTCCGACTACCTCAATGTCCCGGGTCGGTCCGTACGCATTATTGGAGTCGAGTGGCTCGAGGTTAAGGTTAGCGAGCGTTTGTGAAAGTGGATACAAGGGATGCTCCGCATAATAGCGTGATCCGAGGAGGCCTTTCTCTTCAGCCGTGGGAAAAAAGAATAGGCACGAACGCGGCCAACGTTGCTTAGCGGTCGACGTCGCCGCGGCCCGCGCCAACTCCAACAGCATGCCAACGGCCGTGGCGTTATCCGCGGCTCCGTTAAGAACTTGGTCTCCGGCTAGAGCGAGATTGCGGCCAAAAGCATCCCAGTGGGCCGAGTAAATTATATATTCATTCCGGCGCTGCGGATCGACCCCTGGCAGCAGCGCGATAACATTCTTTGACGCGACTTGGCGGGTCGTATTAGTAATGGTGAAATTAGCGCGGGCGGCGATTGCCACTGGACGAAAATCACGGTGGGCGGCCGCCGCTTTCAGGGTAGCAAAATCTTGACCGGCCGCCGCGAGAAGTTTTTTGCTGGCATCCAGCGTAAGCCAGCCTTCGACCGCGATGCGCTGGGTGTTCTGATTGGGGCTATCGAGATCAAAATTTTCCCGACCCCAGCTGCCCCCGACTACGGCGAAGGGGTAGCCAGCCGGACCGGTCTCATGGATAATGAGACAAGCCGCCGCGCCGCGGGCTGAGGCGATCTCGTATTTGTAGGTCCAGCGGCCGTAGTAGGTCATCGCTTTTCCGCCAAATATCTTCTGATCGAGTTGGCCACTGGTGGGCTCCAGCACGGGCGGATCGTTGATGAGGATGAGCACCGTCTTGCCGCGTACATCCACGTCCTTGAAATCATCCCAGCCGAATTCGGGGGCCACCACGCCATAGCCGACGAAGACCAAGGGACTGTCTTTGACCTCAATGGTGGGCCGTTGGTGGCGGGAGAGCGCGATGTAGTCATTAACGATGACAGGAGTGATCGTCTGGCCCCCCACCGTAAAAGTGGCGGTCGCTTTAGAAGTAATGCCGATCATTGGCACCTGCTGGATATAGGTGCCATCAGGATTACCGGGCTGCAGGCCAATATTTTTCAGCTCGCTGGTTAGGTAGTTGACGGTTTTTTCTTCACCCGCCGAGGCGGGGGCGCGGCCTTCAAATTCATCGGAGGCCAGAATTTTAGTATGCGCTAAGATTCGAGCAGCCGAAATTTCTGGCGGGTCCTCAGTCGCGCGGGTGGGGACGGCCAAGATCGTGAGAAGTAACCATGGGGTAATTTTCATGATAAATATTTTATGCCGCGGCGCCTCTCGTGGGCGCGGCCAATTTTCTGCCAGGGGCTTAGTCCAGCGTAAGCCCAGCAAAGAATCGCGTCCAGAGGCCGTCCGTTTGCCAGTTTTTAACGGCGGGACGGATGAGAAAATTTTGCATGTTAAAATAAAGAGGAATGAGGGGCATATCTTCTAGCAGGATTTTTTCCGCCGCTGAGTAGGCGCGGTGGCGCAGGGCTTGCGAAGACTGTTGGTTGCCTGCGCGTACCAAGCGGTCAAATTCCGCGTTGTGCCAATGGGGATAGTTAGCGGGATGGCCACTGGTTAGCTGGGTGAATAAATTTGCAGCACTCGGGTAGTCAGGAATCGCGGTTACGAGAGCGAGGTCATAGTCACCGGCGGCCAGCGCCACCAGATGAGTACGGGCTTCGCGCTGCGCGAGGGTGATTTCAATGCCCAGTTCACGTCGCCAGACTTGTTGAATGACCTCGAGGACAGATGCGGGATACCACGTAGTCAGTTCAAGGTGAGGGAAACCGCGGCCTTGCGGAAAACCGGCGGCGGCCAAGAGACGCCGCGCGGCGGTGAGATCTTCTTGGAGGCCAAGCCCGCTTTCATAATGAGCAAGGCCGGGGGGAATAAACGTATAAGCGGGGACTTGGCCGCCTTGGAGCACCTTCTCCGTCAGCGTCCGGCGATTTAAGGCGAGGGCCAAGGCTTGGCGTACGCGCGGATCAGTGAGGGGGGGCCGCGTGGTGTTGATTGCCAGGTAGCGGGTTTCCTGTTGCGGTACCGAGCGTAGAACTGGCGGCTGGCTCAGCCGGTAGGCGGGCAATTTATGAAACGGCACCGACATGGTAACATCTAACTGGCCGGCGCGAAAGGCGCGCTCTTCGCTGTCGCCGTTATCAAAAGCAATAAAATGGATCGCGGTTAATTTAATGGAGCTCGCCGCGCGGTAGGTCGGGTTGCGGGTAACTATAATTGCCTGATGGGGTCGCCAGGCGCTTAACATGAAGGGGCCATTCCCAATATAGTTTTTGGGAGAGGCTCCGGCGGCAGGGCTTTTTTCATGGGAGCTGGCTGGCGCCAGCTGGGAGCGATGGAGGGGAATCCAGGGGCCGCTGGCGACCAGCGACAGAAAATCAGCCTGTGGCTCGGTGAGAGTGAGCTCCAGTTGGCCGTCAGGCAAAGCGCGGACGCCAACGGCCTTAAAATCTTTTTCGCGGCCGGCATAGAAGGCTTCCGCATTTTTTAAAGGGAAGAAGAGCGCCGCTTTCGGCGCCGCGGTCGCGGGTGTTAGTCCGCGTTCGAGTGAGGCGACAAAATCAGCGGCAACGACCGGCGTGCCGTTAGACCAACGCGCTTCAGGATTAAGCGTGAAGGTATAAATTCGACCATCGGGTGAAATGCTCCAATGAGTTGCGACTGCTGGTTGGGGTGCACCGTTAGCTGGGCTGGGGGTGAGCAAGCCTTCGCCGAGGGCACGAATAATAAAAAATTCATCCGGCAGCGTCGCCAGCTGCGGATCAAGCGTCGCGGGCTCATTGCGTTGGCTAACACGTAAAATCGGCGCAGCGGGCTGAGCCTCCGCGGGTTTTTTGCAGCCGCTGAGGGTGCACAGCAAACTGACCGCGCTCAGTGCCCAGTAACGTGACGGGCGATTACTTTTCCAGCCAAACATAGCGATAGTCGGAGTGATCCATCGGGGTGGGTTGCCAGCCGTGGACTGCCGGGTGCAAGAGGTAAACGTGCGTATTAAAATAAATTGGAATAATGGGTGCGGCCTCGAGCACGAGCGCCTCGGCCGCAGTCAACACCGCGCCGCGGGCCACGGGATCAGCGAGGCGATTCGCCTGATCGGACAGAGCGTCATACGCGGGGTCAGCCCAGCCGGTGTGATTGTTGCCCGAATCGCTGCGCCATAAATCGAGGAAGGTCGTCGCATCGAGATAATCAGCCGTCCAACTTCCGAGGAGAATTTGATAATCTCCCGTGCGCCGGCTAGCGAAGACGACCTTAAATTCTTGATTCACGAGCCGAATATCAAGGCCGAGGTCGCGGCGCCACATTTGTTGAATCGCTTCGGCCACGAGCCGGAGAATTTCAGAATTGTTGTAGAGAATTTCGATCGGCGGCAGTCCTGCGCCGCCCGCGTACCCCGCTTCGGCGAGGAGCTGTCGCGCCGCGGCCAGATCATACGCGCGGCGGGTCGGGGGCGTATAGCCAGGAATAACTGATGAGATGAGGGTGGGCGCAGGCTGGCGGCCACCGGGAAGGATTTTTTGCGCAATCGCTTCCCGGTCGATCGCGAGCGACAGCGCACGGCGGATGCGTTGATCAGTCAGCGGTGCGCGGTGGACGTTTAGGCGGAAGAAATAGGTTTCAAGGATAGGATCAATGCGGAGTGCTGGGGATTTCTCCTGCTGGAGCGGGAGAATTTTAGAGAGCGGGAGCGACCACGTCCCATGCAGCTGGCCGGCGCGAAAAGCACGCTCTTCGGCGTCCATGCTATCGATGGGATAAAATTGAATAGCGTTGAGGCGGACCGTCGCGTGGTCCCAGTAAGTCAAAGATTTTTCGACCAAAATATGCTGGTGGGGCTTCCATTCTTTTAAAGTGAATGGACCGCTGGAAATGAGCTTCCCTGGTCGCGTCCATGGTGTGCCGCGATGGTAAGCGTCACCAATCGCGGTGATGCTGCGCACGTTCAAGGGGCGCCACGGTGAGTTGAGCAGAATCTGGAGAAAATAGGGTGCCGGGTGAGCCAGCGTAACCACGAGAGTGCGAGGATCAGGTGCCGCTAAGCCGACGGTAGAAAAATCGGTGGTCTGCCCTTTGTGGAATGATTCTGCGCCGCGGATGATATAAAAAAAATAGGCGTAATCTGCCGCCAGGGTGGGCGTGAGAATCCGCCGCCAAGAGGCGATGCAATCCTCGGCGGTGATCGGGTCGCCATTGCTCCAGCGGGCGGTCGGGCGAAGATGAAAAGTGTAGACCAATCCATCGGGGGAAATTTCCCAACGTTCGGCGAGAGCGGGCCGAGGGGCGAGGGTGATGGGATCGAAGGTGACGATGGGTTCGAAGAGCGCTGCGATAATCTTGGCATCGCCGAGGCCGGTGACCGTTTGGGGATCAAGATCAGTTGGCTCGGAGCCCACACTTAAATGTAAAACGCCAGCCTGGGTAGCTTGGTCAACGGTGGTGGCCCGCCGAGCACAACTCCCGTTGAGCAAGGCTATCAGGCCAAAAAGTACGCCCGCCAAGCGTAGCGGTCGCCGGCTATCGTTAGCGCCTCTCACGGGGATGACTTCTCGATTAAGGCGACCGCATGGGCGGCGATAGCCAGCCCGCGGCCGAGGTCATCGCACCCTTCATTGGTGGTCGCCTTCAAACCGATCGCATCGGGGGACAAACCAGTGGAGGCGGCGAGGACCGCTTTCATCTCGGCGAGGCGATTAGAGATTTTTGGTTTTTCGGCGATCAGCGTCGCATCAATATTAATCGGCGTCCATCCGTGTGCCTGCAGCGTCGCGATTACTTTTTGGAGGAGCACCTGTGAATTTATATTCTGCCAAGTGGGTTCGGTGTTAGGAAAAAAATGGCCAATGTCGGGCAGACCAGCGGCACCGAGCAAGGCATCGCAGATCGCATGCGTGAGGGCATCAGCGTCCGAATGACCGTCGAGGCCGAAGTTTGCGGCAAAAGTTACCCCGCCCAGTACCAACGGTCGGCCGACCGTGGTGCGGTGGATGTCGTAGCCGTGACCAATGCGCCAATGAGCCATAAATAATATCCCTTAAGGTTTAAGTTCAGCGACCAGGAATTCCAAATAAGCCAGATCAGCCGCAGTCGTGAGCTTGGGATTTGGGTAGGTATTTTCAAGCAAGGCAATGGGGTGGTGCAGGAGCTCCACGGCCGCGGCATCATCGGTAATGCTCAACCGGCGGGTCGCTACCCGTGCATAGGCTCGGTCGATCAAGGAGCGCGCAAAAACCTGAGGCGTTTCCATTGCCCACAGATGCTGGCGCGGCAGGGTGCGGAGTTGGCCTTCGCCGCGATGGACTTTGATGGTGTCGGTAACGCGATGGGCCAGCACGACCGCATTTTCGCGGCGCACGATTTTATGGAGAGCGACTAATTGCTCCGGACGGACGAGCGGGCGCGCACAATCATTAATAAAAACATATTTAACATCGTCCGGTAGTTCCGCCAAAGCGGCGCTGACGGAGTCTTGGCGTTCATTGCCCCCCGGTACAAAAAGCGTGGGGGTCGGCGCATACGCGGAGAGTTCGAGCAGTTGCGCTTGGTCACGGTAAGTGACGATGAAAGTGTCGACGACCCCGCTGCGATAAAAAGCACTCACGCTGTGGGCAAAAACAGGCTTACCCGCGAGGGGGGCCAGGATCTTGTCCGTCACGGCGTTGGCCATGCGTTGACCGCGACCGGCCGCGAGGAGAATGGCCGCCGTGCGACTCATGCGATGGTGCGGGCCATAAAAAACATGCGGTTAGGCTCGGGCGAGTTCCGCTAAAATTGCCCGCGCCGCCGCCGCCGGGTCGGCGGCTTGTAGAATCGGGCGGCCCACCACGATGTAGCTCGAGCCCGCCTGGGCCGCGTTGGCGGGAGTCATGACCCGCTTCTGGTCATCAGTACCCGCTTCGTGGGCGGGTCGGATGCCGGGGGTGATCAACTGCATCGCTGCTGGTAATTGTTGGCGCAGGAGAGCGACTTCTAGCGGGGAGCAGACGAGTCCGCGGAGGCCGGCGGTCGCGGCCAGTTGGCCGAGCCGGGTGACTTGCTCGGCGGAGGGTGCGGTGACACCAATTTCCTGGAGCCCTGGAGAATCCATGGAAGTGAGCACGGTAACGCCGAGGAGCAGCAATTGGGGATTGTGCTTTTGTTGAGCGGCGAGAGCCGCGCGCATCATCTCGCTGCCTCCAGCGCAATGCAGGGTCAGCATTTGGATCGGGAGCGGCGCCAGCGATTCCACGGCTTTGGCCACGGTGTTGGGGATGTCGTGCAGTTTGAGATCTAGGAAAATGTTAAAGCCGAGACCAGCCACCTCGCGCACGTAGTCGGGTCCGTAGGCCGTAAACATCTGCAAGCCAATCTTCACCCAGCGCAGTTGACCGTGCAGCTGGCGGAGAATGGGAGCAGCTGCTTCGCGCGTGGGAACATCAAGAGCCAAAATTAGGTCGCAAGCCATAGGTGAGGGGAGGTACCGTGAGTGGAAATTGTGGTCTGCGCCATGCTATTTTATGTGCCATGAACTCTGTAACCGAATTTTCACCGGCTAAGATTAACCTGCTCCTCGCCGTCACTGGCCGTCGAGCGGATGGTTATCATGATTTAGTCTCGGTGGTGGCTCCTTTAGATTTTGGAGATGAGCTGGTGGCGGAAAGTTGCGTGCGCGGCGCGGGGCCTCAGTTTACCTTGAGCTGTGTGCAACCCGAGGTGCCGCTTGATGACTCTAATCTGATTTTTAAAGCTGCGCAGGCCTTTGTGCTGGCAACGGGATGGGGCGGCGGAGTGCATTTTAAGCTGACGAAACGAATTCCGCTTGGGGCGGGCTTGGGCGGCGGCAGCAGTAATGCCGTGGCGGCGCTGCGGGCTTTGCATAAAATTTCGGGCGGCTTGCTCACAACCGAGCGATTGGCGTCGGTGGCGGCGACCCTGGGCTCAGATTGTGCGCTTTTTTTAAACCCCACTCCCTCTCTGATGCGGGGACGCGGTGAACAAATTGAAGGGGTGTCTGCCGCGGCGCGAACCAGACTAAGCGGTCGGCGGGTGCTATTGTTTAAGCCTAGTTTTTCCATTAATACGGCGTGGGCTTATCAGCAGATGCGGCAGCGTGCGACCGACTACGTGCCAGCTGAATCAGCGGAAAAGCAGTTGGCTGCTTGGCTGGCTGGGTCGGAGTCAGCTGAGCGACTGCTGGCTAATAATATGGAAGGGGTGGCGTTTGATAAATTTATCGCCCTGCCAGTGCTCTTAAATAAATTGCGAACTCAGTTTGGCGTCGAAGGACGGATGAGCGGTAGCGGAAGTGCCTGTTTTGTTTTTCTAGCCGAGGGCCAGGCTAGTGCACCGTTGGTGGCGTGTATTCGCACCTGTTGGGGCGCGGCGGCTTTCGCGCAGGAAACTCGATTGAGCTAGTTCCTCATTGACCATCTCGCGTTAGGCTTGGTTAATCGATCCACGCTTACCCCATGGATCCCCAAGCTAAAAGCGAACTCGTCATCCAGGGTATCGCGGCCTCTAAGGGCATCGCTCATGGGCAGGCATTTCTCTACCTGCAGAATGAATTAGAGGTGCCGCTCTACACGGTGGATGCCGATAAGCGTGGCGCAGAGATCGAGCGCTTCGAGCAAGCGCTGGTTGTCACTCGGCAGCAGATATCCAAAATTCAGGATCAAGTAGCTCGAGATCTTAGTCCGGAGGAGGCTTTGATTTTTGATGCGCACCAACTGGTGCTTGAAGACCAAGCTTTGATTGGGGAGACGATTCGGGCTTTTGAAAAAACAGGTCTCAATATTGAAACCTGCTTTAATAATATTGCGCAGCGTTACATTCAGGCTTTTGCCGAAATCGATGATGAATATTTGCGCGACCGATCGGCTGATATCAAAGATGTCGCGAAGCGCGTTCTGCAGGTTTTGTTGGGGCAAGCCGCGAGCAGCCTGACAGAGTTGGTGGAGCAGCGCATCATTGTCGCGCCCGATATTTCTCCTTCCGAATCAGCGGGAGTAGATCGGAGTGCCGCGCTGGGCATCGTGACCGATGCCGGCAGTCATACGAGTCACGCGGTCATCGTGGCACGTTCGATGAAGATTCCCGCCGTGGTGGGTACGCGCGATCTCTCGAGCAAATTAAAGAACGGCGATTGGCTCATTGTTGATGGGTACGAAGGCCTCGTGATCGTTAATCCCACGGAGCAGACGCTATTTCGTTACGGTAAAATTCAGCAGGCCAAGCAGACCTTCGAGACGCATCTGCTGGCGGTGAATGAACTCGCGGCCGAAACCTTGGACGGAGTCCACGTTAGCCTGCGGGCCAACATTGAGAAACCCGATGAGGTTGCCTTGGTGCGACAATACCGAGCGCAGGGGGTTGGGCTTTACCGGACCGAGTATCTTTTTTTTGCTACTGAGGAAATTCCCACCGAGGAGCAGCAATATGCGGCGTACCGGGAAATAGTGGCTGGGCTCGCCCCCGCGCCTGTGACCATTCGGACACTTGATGTCGGTGGAGACAAGCCATTGCCCGGTCGGCCTGATCTGATTGGACCCGAGGCGAATCCATTCATGGGCTTCCGCGCCATTCGCATGTGTCTTGAAAATCCGGAACTCTTCAAAGACCAACTGCGCGCGATCCTGCGCGCGAGTGCGCACGGTCGAGTGGAGCTCATGTATCCGATGATTAGCGGTCCAGATGAATTAACGCGGGCGAATAACTTGCTGCAAGAAGCGCGACTGGAACTAACCCAACGCCAGCAAGCTTTTGATCCGCAGCTCCGCGTTGGGGCGATGATTGAGATACCGAGTGCCGCCATCGCGAGTGACCTCTTGGCTGGTCAATGTGATTTTTTTAGTATCGGGACTAACGATTTAATTCAGTACCTGCTCGCGATCGATCGAGGTAATAGTCGCGTCGCGGCGCTTTATGATCCGGTGCATCCCGCGGTGTTGCGCGTCCTGCAGCAAATTATCACAGCCGGCCATGCGCGAAATATTAAAGTCAGCGTGTGTGGTGAAATGGCGGGGGATGCTATTTATGTCCCCTTGCTTCTGGGTTTGGGGGTCGATGAGTTGAGCATGGCGCCTTCGCTGTTGCCGACGGCGAAATATCTCATTCGTACCTTAAAAATGAGTGATGCTCGGCAGTTGGCGCAAGCGGCGCTGGCGCAGACCGATGCCAAGAAAACTTATGCGTTGATTGAGGCTTTTTACCATGCCCGCATGCAGGCTAATTGAGCCGCTGGGAGTTAAGGGCGGCGGCTTAATCCGGGCTTATTTTTTACTCTACCCCGGTCGCAGATTTTCCTCTCTCGGCTTGCTCGGCTGCTTGGCCTTGATGGCCGGACTTGCTTGCGCCCAAAGTGAGCCTGACTACGAGCGGCCTCCCATTAGCTACTCCGCCACGACTCCGCATGATGCCGTTACTCGGCTGCAAGCTCGGCTCACGGCTGGCGCCGTTAAGCTGGTCGGGACTGATCAGGCAATGCTTCGCGCGATTTTAAATGAGCTGAATGTCCCGATTGCCAGTCAGCTCCTCGTTTTCTCGCGCACGAGCTTTCAGCGCACTCGCATTCGGCCTGATCAACCGCGGGCACTTTATTTTTCAGATTCTGTTTATGTCGGCTGGGTTCCTGGCGGCTTGATTGAAATTACGGCGCTTGATTCCCAATTGGGTCCTATTTTTTACACTTTTGAACTGCCGCATGGTGGGAGTAAGCTCCCTAAAATCACTCGCGAGGCAGATTGCCTGCGTTGTCACGGAGGGGTCTTTGTGCGCGAGATCCCCGGGCTCTTTGTTCGTTCGTTATTCGTGGATGCGGCAGGCGATCCTTTGCTGCACTACGGGACGCAACTGGTCGACGACGAGACGCCTTTTACGGAGCGCTGGGGTGGTTGGTACGTCACCGGCTATCACGGTTCCACTCCGCACCGCGGTAATGTCATTTCGACGGAGCGAGCCGATCAGCTTGATTTCACGCCGTCCGCAGCTCGCCCTGATGGACTGGCTGCCTTCATTGACACGAGCCTCTACTTAAAATCCACGAGTGACATGGTTGCTCTCCTTATTTGTGAACATCAGATGTCGGTGCAAAATAGCTTCACGAAGGCCGCTTTCGCGATTCGCCGCCTGATTACTTACCAGCATAGTCTGCAAAAAACATTTAATAAGCCACTGACGGATGAGCCCGCCTATGAGAGCGTCCAGAATGTATTACGCAGCTCGGTGCAAGACGTCGTAGACCGCCTCCTTTTTCGTCAGGCCGCTCAGCTCCCCGCTGGGATTACGGGGGACGCTGCCTTCCAAGCCGCTTTTAGCTCAGGCGCCCCGCGCACGGTTGGCGGCTATGCATTGCGTGACCTGCAGCTCAGCGAACGGCTCTTTGCTCAGCGCTGTAGTTATCTGATCTACTCAGAATCGTTTCTTGCGCTACCGGAACTACTGCAACGCGGTATTCTTGATCGCCTGAAATCTGCTTTGCTCTCCCGTGATCCTACCGACCGTTATGCCTATTTGCCAGTAGCAGAAAGGCAGCGTATTTATGATATTCTTTTAGAAACCCATCCCCTGGCCCGCGCGCGCTGGTTGCGGCTACCTTTCGCCGAGAAATCGACCGCGACAAATTTCCGCAAGGCATAAAAAAAGCGGGCCCGTCGGCCCGCTGGAGAATCTATGGTGTGATTAAGGAGCGTTAAGTCGTCGCTTGCTCTTCAATTTTCAGCACTTTGTAGCCACCGATGCTCTTAAAGTAGAGCAACACGCCGAGGAAGATTACCGCCATCGCGAGTGGGATAAAGGAATCCGCCTTGAGGGTCATGCGATCGCCGGTTTGATCGGCCAACACGATCGCTTTTTGGGCGTCGGTGGGGGCTTTCGCTTCCTTAGCCTCGGCGAGTTTAGTGCCGTCGATGGCATTCACTGGATCAAGGAAAAGGAACTTCGAAGGGGCGGCCGCCTTCACTATTTGGTAAGCAGCTGGATTGGTTTGCTGGAGGGATTCAGCCGCGTAGCGATCCTTGCTGTAGCCGAGGCCAGGACCGCCGATGAGACCAGCGGATAGCATCCCAATGCCGCCCATGATCGAAATGGCGATCGCGCCGGAGCGTGGGTAACGGTCTGATACCACGGCCAACATGGTGGGCCAGAAGAAGGTTTTGCCGACGGCATAAATGCCGAGTGCGATCAAGGCCATGACAAAGGTCTGCATTCCACTGGCCAGGCGTAGTCCGACCACCGCGAGGATGGAGCATACCACGAGCAGGCCAACGGGAGAGAGTTTGAGGTTTTTCTCAATCCAGTGAGCGCAGAAGCGCAGGCTAAACATAATGGCTGAGGTCCAGATAAACAGGAATTTACCCTGCTCAGACGTAAAGAGGTTGCCCGTGATATTTTGAATCCAGCCATCGGTGCCAAGCTCAACCGCGCCAACCATAGCGTGAGCGATAAAGAGCACGAAGAGCAGAATAGAACCGAGGGAGAATTTGGTAATGACCGCCACGGCGAGCATCAGCACGCCGGCGACTCCGTAGCCGTATGACGCCGGTAAGCCCAGTGGTCCGGAGCAAAATAGCGTCACGAGGTAACAGCCCACCAGAGAGCCCAAGAGGCCGACATCTTTAAACATCTCGCTGAACCGCGCACCCTTTTGGGAGGCTTCTGATTTCGGCATTTTCTGACCAATGAACATCAAGCCGTAGGCAACGGTCGGAATGAGATAGAGGGAGAGCTGGGTTTTCCAATTGAGCCCCATTTTATCGTCCAAGATCCACCCGAGGAGGCTGCCTACCACCAAGCCGGCGGGCCAGCTGGCGTGTAGGATATTAAGATAATGCGTGCGATTCTGGGGGAATAGGGTGGCGACGAGGGGATTAGCGACCGCTTCGAGGGTGCCGTTGGCGAAGGCGAAGATAAACATACCGATGGTGAGCATCTGGTAGGCATTGGTGGGGGTCGTCGCGCCAAAGGTGACGAAAGCCGAAACCATGTGGAGGACGAAGGCGGTGAGCACTAATTTGCCGTACCCCACTTTGTCGACGATCAGACCACCGCCGATGATACCGAAGCAAAATCCGGTGAAGCCGGCTCCGCCGATGGCGCCAAGTTGGGTGGCGGTGAAGCCGAACTCTTTGCCCCAGTTATCAAAAATTCCGCCACGGATGGCAAAACCTACGCCGGCGGCGAAAATTGCCGCAAAACCGGCCCAGAGGAGGCGCTGCGCATTGGGTGCGACGGGCGCGAGATTAGCATGCTCGTTACTCATAATCGTATATTGGGGTTGAGGGGGGGTAGAACTGACACGAACGAAAAAATAGTGAAGCAGAGGATTCTCCTCGGCAAGGCGCTTTTATTTCTCGCCGTTAAATTTGATTCGCGGCGCCAGCGAATTGCTACGCCCGTGCTTTTTTGCCCGTCGGAGAAAGGGGGCCGAACTGCCCTGAACCGCACCTTTGGGAATCCTACTTGCTGCTCTTCACGCCGCTAGCCAGCAGGGTTTCAAAATGGGGCTCATGGGCTTCGCGGGAAACAGTCTCTACTTCGACTTGTTGAAAGCCGGCTTTTTTAAGCCACCCATGCAGCGTGCTTTCTTTAAAGCCGAGCCAGAGATCGCCGTAGAGTTCATGGGCTTTTTCAAAGCCGTGGGCTTTGAGATCAAGGACCAATAGCTGCCCGCCAGGTTTGAGGATGCGGTGGGCTTCGTTAACGGCGGTTTGCGGGTGGCTGGCGTGATGCAGGGCTTGCGAAAGAATCGCGAGATCAACGGATTGGTCGGGCAGCGGCACTTGTTCGATGTCACCGAGTTTATACGTTAAGTTGGCGAGCCCATTCTTTTTGGCTAGCCGTGATCCCACGGCGACCATCTTGGCTGAATTGTCGATACACCAGACGCGCGCGGCGCGGTGGGCGAGAAGCTGGGAGATGAGGCCCTCGCCGGCTCCGAGATCGGCGACGGTGATGGCGGGCACTAAGCGAAGCGCGAGTTGGCCAATCGCCTCCCACGAGCGCCCGGGGCAGTGATTTCTCCCGAGTCGGCCGGCGATCAGGTTGAAATATTGCTCCGAGAGTTGGCGGCGTTTTTGCAGGCTCCGGTTGAGATTGCTGTAGTCCTCCGTGGATTCCGGCAAATTGGCGACCGATTCGCAGGCGGCCTTGAGTAAGGTCAGGGTCCCATTGGGCAAATCGGGCCGGAGTGAGTAGAAAGCTTTTTTCCCTTCGCGCCGATCGGAGACAAAGCCGGCTTGGCGCAGGAGCGCGAGTTGGGAGGAAATTCGCGATTGGGCCATGCCAAGAATTTCCTGCAATTCGGCGACTGATAATTCCTCCTTCAGCAGCAATGCGAGCAGGCGCAGCCGAGTGGAATCGGAAAGGATCTTAAGAGTTTCCCAGGAAGAATTCACGTCAGGTTAGCACCAAGAAGATTCTGGGCGTAGCGCAGAATGACAAGACGCGAAAAATCAACCCAGAGCGGGTCGTGAAACTTAGCCAGGGTAAGATCGCTAACGGTCTCACCCGGGGTGCTTAGCCTTTCTTGCTGTCGTTGTAACGAACGATGCCGGCGATCTGGTACTCGTGATTAGTCACGCCAATCTTGAGCTTCACATGTTCGCCAACTTTCTTGCCCATGACCGCTTGGCCGAGGGGAGTCTTGTAGGCGATAATGTGTTTATCAGGATCGCTATCCCAGGCGCCGAGCACGCTGTAGCGGACGGCCTTGCCGCTCGCAACATCGCGTAGATCGACAATGGTCCCAACGCTGACCGCATCGGTGCTTGCTTCAGAAAAGTCGGTGATCCGGGCCCGCGCTAGATCGCGTTCAAGTTGGGCCTTCTGGCCCATGAGGACGGACTGGTCTTGCTTGGCCATCTTGAACTCGGAGTTCTCTTTGAGATCGCCGTGTTCGCGGGCGACGGAGATCGCTTTAGAATTATCAGGAATACGTTTGGAAACGATCTCCTCATATTCTGTCCGCTTGTGCTCGTAGCTTTCGCGCGAAACAAGGAACTGTTCATCCTTGGTGCCGGCGTCGCCGGAGACGAGTGATTGCAGCGAAGGGAACAGCTTAATGAAGCGGGCGAGCAGCGATTTCTTGGTGAGTTCCTCAAAGCCTTGGTTGAGCAGAAGGCTATTGGCGAGGTCGCGGGCGGTCTCTGTATCGGCCGTCGAAAGCAAGTCGGAGATCAGGTCGGGGTCATCGCTCAAGACCTCCCCGAGCGGAATGCGGCGAGTGCCGGCTGATTTCAACGCCTCGTAATCGATGGCGAAGAAAATGGCGCCGAGCAGGCGGGGTGTGACCAAATCATTCAGCAGCTTGGAGAATTTCTTGGAATGGCGATTCTTAATCACCCAAAGCAAGACGGGGGCGCGGAGATTCTGTTCTGTCTTCCAGCGCTTCAGGGCGGCCGCGAGTTCATCGGCTTGGCCATTTTCCATCAGGAAATTAATACACTCAGTGGTGAATTTCCCCTGCGAAGTTTTCAGCAAGGCGAAGACGATTTCACGCCATTCTAGCGGGTGCGTCTCTTTGACGAGGTCGAGGAAGCGAGATTGGAAATGAACGGGGATTTTCTCCGCGATGGCGGTAAGGCCACGGACTTCCTTGATTAAATCGGTTTGGCTGGGGTTCGCGGAAGAATTTTCGTGGCCGAGGATTTTGGCGAGTTCGTCGCGTACAAAAGCGCCATAGAGGCGCTCGGCGGCATCCAATTGATTGCTGTCGCGCACCGCTTCAGTGATGCCGTTGAGCACCTTGGAAAGGGAGGCTTTGGCTTCCTCTTTAATAGAAGCTGCGAGAAGATCCTCCGCTAAGGAGATCCGGCGGCGCGCCGACCGGGTGTTCGTGAATTCCTCCATGATTTCCGACTCAGCGGAAACAGGCTCGGCGCGAACAATATAGCAGTCGGTTTTCTTGGCTGGGACCCCAATGCGCGGGTCTTTAATTAGCTGCTTTTTAACGCTAGAGAACCAGCGTTTAAATTTTTCCTCACCAATAACCTGAGTGAGAACGATCTCTAACTCAATGGCAGTAGCGGCTTTATTGGGATAAGCGGAAAGGGTATCGATCACCAATTGCATGGGATCATCTTCAATGAGGGCCTTAACTACCTTAGGTTCGGTCTCTTTGCGGGCCAAAATGTGCTTTGCAGGGAGAACTTCCATGCTGGTGACGCAAAAAGCAGGGTCCATGCG
This sequence comes from uncultured Verrucomicrobiota bacterium, assembly GCA_903906135.1. Classification (GTDB taxonomy): domain Bacteria; phylum Verrucomicrobiota; class Verrucomicrobiia; order Opitutales; family Opitutaceae; genus Lacunisphaera. The sequence continues at coordinate 28,100 of CAIVJE010000010.1, forward strand.
GTGGCTTTTCTTACCTTTAAAGTCGATGACGAGCTTCATGTCCGACTCGTCGTATTCCTTGATTTGGCCAAATCCCCAGCTGCGGTGGACAACATAGGTGCCTGCTTCCATGGCCTCTAATTTAGCCTTGGAGGTCTTCAGGGTGGCGTGTTTGGCAATGATTGCGGAGATGGCTTCAGAATTCATATATTGCTTATCGAGTCAGTGAACCGATTAGTAGAGGGGACAATGGAGCATGATGTCAAACAGGGTTTGGAGAAAGCCTCGGAAGGGGCAAAACATACGCTTAGCGGCTGGGTCGCGGCGGTTGGCTTGGCGGAGCGTTGGGTAGCCCGATCAGAACGGGTGGACGCTTTACTGGAGGGACTTGCGACGGGTCTCACTGGGCAAGAGCGGGCCCGCGCTCAGCATTTATTTTATGGGGTGGTTCGCTGGTCGAGCCGACTTGAAGCGGCTTTGGATGGGCTGATGATGCATCCGCCGCGTACGAAGGTGCGGGCTGTCTTATTGGTAGCTGGATTTGAATTACTGGAGAGTGCGGCCGAAACTCAGGCCGTGGGCGATGGCGGCGTTGCCAAAATTATCCATCACGCGGTGGAGCAGGCAAAATCTGTCGCCAGTCCTAAGGAGGCTAAGTTGGTAAATGCGGTGATGCGTAAAATGTCCGCGCGCTTAGCGGTCAAGCCGACCGATCTCGCGATCGAATTTGCTCACCCCGAGTGGCTGGTGACGCGTTGGTTGCGGCAATTTGGCCCGGAAATAACGCGCCAACTCCTCACTTGGAATCAACAGCCCGCACCCGTTTATGCGCGCTGGCGCCCGGCTTTCGCGGGCGCGGCTCAGGCTGAACGGGCAGTGCCCGAATTTTTGGCGCCCACCGCGTGGGCTGGTTTTTTCGAAGTGAAAGCAGGGAAGTGGGCTGAAGTTCGGTCGCTGGCGAATGAGGGGGTGATTTATTTACAAGATCCCTCAACGCGGCTGTGTATCGACTTGCTGGCTCCGCAGCCGGGCGAAGTAATTTTGGACGCTTGTGCGGCCCCTGGGGGCAAGAGTCTTTTTATCGCTGATGTGATGAAGGCTGGGAAGATCGTCGCGCTCGATCAGCCGGCTGAGCCGGGCAAAATCGATCTCCGGCTACTTCGACTAAAAGAAAATCTCGCGCGCTCACCGCAGGGAGTCGAGGTGGCGATGATTGAGGCTGATCTCACTAAGGTGGGCAGCGTTTTTTATAAAAACCTGAATCTGCCGGAAAGTTATGATGCCGTGCTGCTCGATGCGCCTTGCTCGAATACCGGGGTGATGCGTCACCGCATCGATGTAAAATGGCGGCTACAAGATGGTGATTTTGCCCGACACGCGGAACAGCAGGTGGAATTGCTGCACGCCGCGGCGCGGCTCGTGAAAACGGGCGGCCGGATTGTTTATAGTACGTGCAGTGTCGATGCCACGGAGAATGAGCAGGTCATCAAAACGTTCTTCGATAGTCGGGCGGGCGGCCCTTTCAAGTTGGCTCGCAGCATGCAGGCGTATCCCTGGGTGGATGGGCACGATGGCGCGGGGGCCTTTTTGCTGATCAAGGGATAGCGGGTGCCCTCGAGCTGTTCGGCGATTTTCTGGTTATGGGACGAGTTCAAATACCGGCAGCTCTAGGTCAATTTCTTTGGGGCCAGCGAGAAAAGTATACGTGATTTTTGCCGTCGATTTTATGAGCGCCGCATAGCGGTCGTAGTCCCAGTCCTTGACGAGTTCGCCGTTAATCCGAATGCAAAGATCGTCGGCTTTGATGGAGAATTGCTCGGCTGGGGTGTTGGGAATAACGGTCAGCACGCGCCAAGTCGTCGGGGCGCGGGAGAACGAAAGTCCCGTGCTGCGCCGTGGTTCCATGGTGATGGGGCCAAGGGTGGGACACTCAAAAGTCACTTGGTGGCGGTGTTGATCGAAGGTCAGGATAAAGGGGCGCAGAAATTCTCCACCGATCGACGAGAGTTGCTCCGAGAGATCGACGATCGGACGTTCGATCAGATGGTTTCCGAGCAGTACATTTTGATTTAGGCGCGCCGTAAGTTGCTGTCGATCGCCGTGCAGAGAAGAGATGAGGGTGCCGGCGCGGGGCTCATGGACGAACCGCGGATGGAGTCCCGACGGATTTAGATTCAGGCTGCCGTCGCTGCCGGTGTCGATTTGGGCAATGAAAGATTCGTTGCCCATCTGCAGAGAAATAAGCGGGGTGGGATGCTCATGGCTAAAAATGAGGGTCGAGCTGCGCGGCGAGGTGGGGCGCAGCACGGCGGGCATCGGTAAGGGTGAAAGGACGAGACGGCCGTGAGGATAATCAAGGGTTAGGAGGACGTCGCTAAAAACAGGAAAACCAATCAGACCATCGATCACCACGCCAAGATGGGCGGAGAGATCGGCGAAATCAAATAGCAGGGCGGGAACATTTTCAAAGGCGGTCGCGCCGAGAGGCAAGCGGCGCAGGCGAACCGGTTCTAGCGCAATTTCGCCGCCGCTCGCTGAGCGCACCTTTACTTTGGCCGAGGGTTGGTTTGACGGAGTTTTTTGGCGATAGCGCTGAGCGAGAGCCGGCGAGATCAGCGTGGCGGTAGACCCGGTATCAATGATAAAGTGATGGGTCGTCCCATCGCTAGCCGGACAGGCGATGACAAAGAAATTTGAAATAATCTGCGCCGGAATAATCACGCGTTCAGTGGTTGCCCACCGGTTATTCGGTTCGTTACGTGGCGCCGTGGTGCAGCCGGCGAGCAGCAGTAACCCGAGAGCCAAACCGAAAAGTAGTTCAAGCGATCGGCTAATTCTGGCAGCAGCGGGCTTCATTGAGCAAAAATAACGTGGGTTATGCGCAAGAGGATCACGAAAGATCGTAACCTAGCGGAAACCACAGTCGCGAGCAAAGCCCGTTCTTTTTTCATGAGCCTAGGCTCAGACGGTTAGCTCGCTAAGATTAGCGGGTCGAACGGTCTCCAGAAATTTGCACACCATTTCTTCTCAGCTAATTGAACGGGCTGCCTAAGGACAGTAGCGGCGCGTTGGTTATAATTTGTAAGGGAGCGGAAACCGTGCGGTGAGCTTGATGACGCGTTCCTTCGTGGTCGCCAAAACTGCGGCCTCCTGCTCGGTGCCGATGGCTACGAGGACGCCGTCGATCAAGCTGGCGATTTCTTCCATCTCGACCACTTGCATCCCGCGGGTGGTCATAGCGGGTGAGCCTAAGCGAATACCTGAAGCTTGAAAGGGTGAGCGGGTTTCGAACGGTACCGTGTTCTTATTGCACGTAATATTTGCGCGATCGAGCGTCTCTTGCGCGACTTTACCTGTTAGGTTGGGTAATTTAGCGCGCAGATCGACGAGCATCAGGTGATTGTCGGTGCCGCCCGATACAATATTGTAGCCCCGCTTGAGCATCCCAGCCGCTAGCGCTTGGGCATTTTTGACGACTTGGCCGGAATACGTTTGGAAGCTTGGTTTAAGGCATTCGCCAAAACACACCGCCTTCGCCGCGATAATGTGCATGAGCGGGCCGCCTTGCCCGCCGGGAAATACGGCAGAATCAATGGCTTTTGCATGGGCCGCTTTGCACATCGTGAGGCCACCGCGTGGGCCGCGCAGCGTTTTGTGCGTCGTCGTAGTAACAAAATCTGCGTGCGGGAAGGGCGAGGGGTGATGGCCCGAGGCGACGAGTCCGGCAATGTGGGCAATATCGGCAAAGAGCAATGCGCCGACACTGCGGGCAATTTCGCCCATGCGCGCGAAATCGATAATCCGAGAGTAGGCTGATGCGCCCACGGTAATCATTTTGGGCTGCTCGCGGGCGGCGACCGCCGCGAGTTCATCATAATCGATACGTCCGTCCGACTCGCGCACCCCATATTGGTAAAATTTATAGAGCTTACCGGAAAAATTGGCTGGGTTGCCGTGGGTCAGATGACCGCCATGGCTCAGATTCATGCCGAGGATTTTATCGCCGGGTTGGAGCATCGCGGTGTAGACCGCAAAATTTGCCTGCGAGCCGGAGTGGGGCTGAACGTTGGCATGTTCGGCTTGGAAGAGCTGCTTGGCGCGCTCGATGGCGATGGTCTCAATTTGATCAACAAATTCACAGCCACCGTACCAACGTTTGCCGGGATAGCCTTCGGCGTACTTGTTGGTCAGCACGCTGCCGGCCGCTTCCATGACCGCAGGATAGGTGAAATTTTCTGAAGCAATCAGCTCGAGGTGATGCGCCTGTCGGGCGAATTCGCCCGCAATGGCAGCGGCGACAGCGGGATCAAGTTGGGCGAGCGGGGTGGCGTTGAGCGACATGGTGAAGAGAACGAGGGAGGGAAGGAGAAAAGAGAACGAGCCTATTTTTCGCGCACGAGTGTCTTAAGAAAAGCGAGAAGGCTGGGGATCGCCTCCACCATCTCATCACGGCTAGACTCATAGATTTTTAATGGGCCGCCATAGGGATCGCCAATTTCTTGATCGGCGGCGTGGGGCAGGAATTCGCGAAAAAGGTACAACTGGGACGGCACGGGGGTGGCTCGCGCTTGGATAATCGCGCGATGTGACTCGGTCATGCCGAAGACCACCAGCGCACCATCGAGCAGGTCCTGAGTGGCGGCTCGACTGCGGTGTCCACTGATGTCGATGCCCGTTTTTTTAAGAGCGAGTACAGAATTTTCTGAGACCATTTCTCCGGGATGAGCCGCGACGCCTGCAGAAATGACTTTAAGGGATTTCAGTGGGCCCGTTTGACCGGCCAGGGCGTGTTTCAGCAGGCCTTCGGCCATGGGGCTGCGGCAGATATTACCGGTGCAGAGAATCAGAATATAGCCAGATTCAGACATGGATGAGTACCGCTCGAATGGACACGAATTTTTGTGAAAAGCAAAGACCGAGTTCTTTTTCCGCTTGGCCATCAGCCAGGCCGCCATCGCCAGGCTGGCGCGAGCTTAGCGGCGAGTTTCCAGAGCGAGCAAAGCCCGATGAAGCTGAATGGCGCGTTGCAGCACTCGGTCGATCAAGGGGGCTTTAACCGGCGCCGCCTGATTTAATTTAGGCTGAGTGGGATCGGGGAGAGGCGGGGGCTCGGCGTCGGGATTACCGTTTTTAAATTCTTGAACCAGCGTGGCCTCGTCGAAACGTTCTTTTTCGATTTTTCCTGTAACGAGGATAGCGGGTAACGTGCCTTGGCCTAAAGCCTCATAAGCTAATCGATCCGCGGTGGGATCAGCCTGAACCTGGATTTGGGCGGGCGCATCGGCGCCGGCTACGCTGAGGGTGATGATGGCGCCCGCGCTTTGTTTAACTACCGCGATAATTTCTTGAGGGGTCGCCGCACTGAATAAGATATACAGGGGGGCGTGGGGGCGTGCGAGCGCAGTTTTAAAAACAGAAAGAGCGACGGTCTCGCTGGTGGCATAGCGCAGATCAAGCACCAACGGACGCTGAGCGGATAGAGCGGTCGGGAGGAGGGGCGCGGCGGCTGCTAGGCTTTTGATATGGAGATAGACAAGCTCAGCGCCGAGATCGATGGGCTCCGGTTGAGCGGCGCTGGCGGTGCCCGTCAGCACTAAAGAAAGAAAAAATACGGGGAGTAAATTATTCACAAGCGGTTGAGCTGGCGGGCCCCAATATCACGGCGAAAATAACGAGAATGACACTGAATCTGGTCGCAGGTCGCATACGCGCGCGCAGCTGCTTCGCGAAGCGTGGTAGCGAGGGCCGTGACGCCAAGGACGCGGCCGCCATTAGTCACAATTTGCCCAGCAGGATTTTTGGCCGTGCCTGCATGATAAATGCAAGTTTGCGGGGCGAGATTTGCGGCGGCGGGGAAGGTGATGACATCGCCTCGGTTAAAAGCCTCCGGGTAACCATGAGCCGCGATGACGACGCACAGCGCATAATCCGATTTTACCTCTAGGGTGAAGCCGCGTAGTTGGTCCGTGGCTGCCGCCCACAGGAGGGCGAGTAAATCGGTAGCGAGGCGGGGTAGGACGACCTGAGTTTCTGGGTCGCCGAAGCGCGCGTTATATTCAATCACGCTGGGGCCCGCGGGGGTGAGCATGATGCCAATGAAAAGCGTGCCGCGATAAAGCATGCCTTCATCGGCAATAGCATTCACGGAAGGGCGGACGATTTCATTTTCGATTCGTGCGAGCAGGGCGGGGGTGACGACTTCCGCGGGAGAATAAGTGCCCATGCCGCCGGTGTTGGGGCCGGTGTCGCCATCGCCAATCCGCTTGTGATCCTGCGAGGTGGGCAAAATTACGTAATCTCGGCCTGAGACGACCACCAGCAGCGAGGTTTCTTCGCCAAAAAGGCAGTCCTCGATAAGAATGCGGCTACCAGCCGCGCCGAATTTATTCCCCGCCAGCATATCATGGACCGCGGCCTCCGCTTCAGCCGATGATTGGGCGACCACGACCCCTTTGCCTGCGGCCAATCCATCTGCTTTGATAACAATAGGCACAGGGCGCGAGCGCAGATAGTCTAAGGCGGGGCCAACTTGAGTAAAAAATCCGGCGGCCGCGGTGGGGATTTTATATTTTAAGAGAATTTCTTTGGTGAACGTTTTGGAAGCTTCGAGACGGGCCCCATCAGCCGTTGGGCCATAAACAGGAATACCTGCCGCCAGTAATTGATCGGCGAGCCCTAGCGATAGCGGCACTTCGGGGCCGACGACCACTAATTCAACGCGCTCGCGTTGGGCGAGAGCAACCAAGCCCGCGATATCATCAACCGGTACGGTAAAGCAGGTTACGGCTTCCGCGATCCCCGCATTGCCCGGAGCGCAGATTACCCGCGGCTGGGCCGGCGAGGCGGTCAGTGATTTGACGAGTGCGTGTTCGCGTCCGCCGGAGCCGACAACAAGAACGGATTTGGGCAAAGGCATCAGGGAGGTGTTAGCATTTAGCTCTCGGGCAACAAGACCTTACTGTCGGCAAAATTTTTGGAAAAAAATAATCACCCCCGCGGGATGATTTTGCCGGCAACGTCACTCGATCGATTAAAGGACTTGCAGGGTCTTGCGATAGAATCTGACGACTTCGTCGGGATCGTCGGTGAAGAGAATATAATCTACAATCCAGGCCGGCGCCCGATTGGTGCGGATCATTTCACGCAGTTGCCGGCGTAGGTCGCCCCAGAATTTCGAATTAAAGAAAACATAAGGCACGCGCGGCCGGATCCCGAGTTTGAGATTGCACATCTCGATGCCAATTTCCTCGAGCGTGCCGACGCCGCCGACGTTGAAAATACAGAAATCAGCCGCTTCGAACCATTTTTGGCGAAAGTGCCGCGAGGTCTCTTGGAAGGTGTTGAAGAAATCCACGCCGAGTTCCGGCGGCTGAGCCTCAAGCTCAAGAAAACACGCTCCGGTGAGGGCGCCTTTGCCGCGGGCCTGGTCAGTCGCTAGGCGCATAACCCCACCACCACCGCCTGTGAGTACGCCGACGTTAGGTCCGATAAAGCCGGTGAGTTGTTCGACGAGCCGCGTGATGCGATCGGTGTCCGCTTGTTCGATCCCCACGGCCGAACCATAAAAAGCGAGGATGGTGCTCTCTTGAAATTTGCGCGCCATTTCCTCACGCACGAAGAAGCTGTGTTCTTTTTTATACGTATGCACGTAGAGGTCTTTGGTGACTTCGTCGTACCAATAGACCTGCACGCCGATCGCGTTAAAAGTATCGAGGCGCGCGTGGGCGTTGCTGGAGAGAAAATAACCGTGAGTGCGAGAGGCTTGGCGAAAAATGATTCGTTTAAGTTTTACATCGCCAACGCGCGTGAGGAGCTCGATGTGCTCCAGCAGGTCTGGAAAATAATTGATGATCAAGGTGTCGGCATCGCTGGGGGCAGCATCGAGTGCTTGAATCATCGTGCGACTGCCGATGGGGCAGGCGGCACTGGCTAGGAATTTTTTGAGATCTTCATTGGCGCGGACGAGGACGCTGCGATTTTCCATGGTCGCGCTCTGGCCCCGCACGGTGATTTTAGTTTTCGGGCGAGCCTCAGGGGTGTCGAGGGGCGGATTGCGATCAAGGCATTGGTAAAGGCTACTGGCGGTGGACAGCAGTCTTTGGCGTTTCTTGGTCAGGGTTTTGACCTCGGGGTCAGTAAACGGTGGCGCGCGGAAAATATCGACGGAGACCATCGGGTTGACCACGGGCTGGTCGCCGGTGTTATAAATTTCCAGCATGATATTTGTGCCGAAAGTTTTAATGGGGTCGAGGAGCACCGCGCTCGTGTGGAGGCCAAAATTACCTTCGCCTTGATTCAGGACGACATAGTGTTCCTTCAGGTACATCGAACAACTCGTGAGAATACCGGAGCGCGGCGGAATGGTCAGCGGCGAGGCGTCGTGGCGAATCTGCACCTTATCGAGAAAATTGCGCCCCGCATTGCCGCTGACGATGAGCTCGAAATTGATCCGCTGCAGACGCGGCGAGAGGGTGTAGTTAACTTGATGCGGGGTAAGAAAGACCCGACCGCGCGAGTCGATGCTGATCGTATTGGGTAGTTTAAGGCCATTGGTTTTAACGGCCTCCCAGATCTCAGCACTCGAAAGCTTGGCCGCAGCTGGGGCGTAGAAAAGGCGGCCGACGGGTGATCCGGGGCGGAGAAGTTTTTTCCAATAGGCGGCGTTGGGGAAGTTGGCGTCGTAAATGAAAGCGTCAGCGGATAACAAGAGGCGATGACCGTCGACGGTGGGTGGTCCTTGGAGATGCATCTCGATCCCGATGCGTGCGAGTGAGCTGCGTTCGGTGAAATGAAGATCCGCTAGGTGCGCTTGGAGAAACGCCATCTCCGCAGGGTTGCGCGGCCAGAAGACGAGGGTGAGGGCAACTTTGTCGCCGCCGCGGTTCTTAACCGTGAGGATCTGGCCATCCGTACTGTGCCAGAATTGGTTTTCGTTCATGGGATTGGCTATCTTTAGGGGGGTGAGCGCTTACTGACAAGCTTGCGCTGGCGTGGTTCCTGCCGTGATTTTTCTAGCCAAAGGGGTTGATTTTTAACTGAGGTTCTCCAAGTTCCGACGTTTTTAACGGCACAAAATCACTCGGGCCGTTTCTCAACCGAGTTTACCCATACGATATGAAATTCCCATCCAAGCTCACGGCCGCTCTCTTCGGCCTCGTTCTCCTCAACGCTGCTTCTGCGGAAGATGCGGTTAAATTTAACGTTCCAGGCGTGGCCGTCGGTGCCACCGCCGCGGCTAAACCAGCAGCGCCCAAGTTCACTGAGGCGCAAATTGCCGAGGCCTATGGTTGGTATATGGGCGGGCAAATGGGCTTGCGCCAAATGGAATTCACGCAAGCGCAAGTCGAAGCCATGGCGCGCGGCATGATTGGGGCAGCCGCCGGCGGGCAGCCATCTTTTGATGCGAAAGCCATCGGACCTGAGGTCGAGGCTTTCTTGGGCAAGAAAAATGAGGCCTTCATGACCAAATTGCGTTACCAAAATATGGCGGCGAGCACGGCCTTCTTTGAGAAACTTAAGGAAAATAAAAATGTCGTCTCCCTTCCGAGCGGACTGCGCTATGAAATCGTGAAGCCCGGTACGGGCGCGGTCCCGCAGCCTGGTCAGTTGCTGAGCATGCATTATACGGGGGCGCTGGTTTCGGGCCAGATTTTCGACAACACGCGTGAACGTGGTCAGCCAGCCGAGCTGGTCCTGCAGGACGGCGTGGTGATTCCTGGCATGTTCGAGGGCCTGCAGAAAATTGGCGTCGGCGGCACCATCAAGCTCTACATTCCGCCTTCGCTCGCTTATGGCGATCAGGGCAGCCAAGTGATTCCTCCGGGCGCAACGCTCATCTTCGAGATCGAAGTCTTAAGCGCCAAGGAAGCACCGAAGGTGCCGGCGCCGGCTGCTAAATAAGTCGTGGCGCGTTAAATTAATTCTGCCGACAAAGCGCTTCCCGCAAGGGAGGCGCTTTTTATTGTTTGGCTGAAGCGCTTGCTGAGCTGAGCACGGCGCGTAATTCGGCCGCGAATTGATCAACAATGTCCGGAGTAGTGGCCCACGAACACATGAGGCGGTAACCGTGTTCTCCAATGAATCGATAAAAATGCCAGCCACGGGCCCACATCGTTTCAGCGGCGGCGGCGGGCAGTTCGACAAAGAGACCATTCACGGCAGGTTCGGTGATGAATTTTAATTGCGGCAGTGGGCGTAACGCGGCGGCGAGACGCTGCGTCATCGCGTTGGCGTGCGCCGCGTGCTTGAGCCAAGCGCCCGTTTCGAGCATGCCGACCCATTGCGCGCTAGCGAAACGCTGCTTGGACGCGAGCTGGGCCGCTTGCTTCACGCGGTAGTTGAATTCACGGGCCAGCTCATGATTAAAGAAGACGACGGCTTCGGTGCTGTTCATGCCATTTTTAGTGCCGCCAAAGCTAAGCACATCCACCCCCGCTCGCCAGGTGAAGTCGGCTGGGCTGATGCCGTCTGTCGCTAAGGCCGCGGCGGCGTTGGCGAAGCGGGCGCCGTCCATTTGCAGGGTCAGCTGGTGCTTTTTGGCCACGGCACTGAGCGCCCTGACTTCGTCGGGGTGATAAAGGGTGCCCCATTCAGTGGACTGCGTGAGCGAAAGCGCGCCGGCCTTGGAGAAGTGCACGTCGGTGCGTTTTAGCGCTGCCCGTTCGACATCAGCCGGCAATAATTTTCCGTGGGGTCCAGCCACTGAGATGATTTTGGCCCCGCCGGTAAAGAATTCCGGCGCCGCACATTCATCATTATCTAAATGGGAATATTGATGACAGATGACGCTATGGTAACTGCGGCATAAGGCGGCGAGCGCTAGGGCATTGGCGGCTGTGCCGTTGAAGATAAAATAAACATCGCAGTTGGTTTCAAAAATATCGCGGATGAGAGTTTTCGCTCGCAGCGTCCAGTCATCCTGCCCGTAGGAGGGCGCGGCTCCCTTATTGGCCGCATTGAGAGCGCTCAGGGCTTCCGGCGTGATCCCAGCCGTATTATCGCTAGCGAAACTATAATCGTGGTGAACTACATTATCAGGGGAGGGCATGCCGTCACAGAATGAAATTATTATCTAGCCTTGAACAGGGTGAATTTATTCCGGGCCGGCGCGGTGATCGACTAGCAACGGGCGCCGGCGCAGTCGTCGAGGCCCTTAACCCGTTCTTGCGCCCGTGACTTTCGCGGTGTTCGTTAGGTTCGACAAATGACTGTCTCAGATCTCAATCTCTACCTCGTGGGGTTTATGGGTACGGGTAAAAGTACCATTGGCCGCTTGCTGGCGCGGCAGCTCAATTTTCAATTTCTCGACAGCGATCACGAAATAGAGCGGACGCAAGGTAAGGCGGTGACGCAGATTTTTGCGGAAGAAGGGGAGGCTAAATTCCGTGAACTCGAACTCGCTTTTATTGAGCACGGTCATCCGCCGCAGGGTTGCATTGTCGCCTGTGGCGGGGGCTTGGTGGTGCCGCCGGGGCGCCGTGAATTGCTGAAGAGTCGTGGAGTGGTGATTTGTTTGCACGCTTCGGTTGAGACTATTTTAGAGCGAACCTTGCACGCTACGCATCGGCCGTTGCTCCAAGTGGCGGATCCCGCGGAGCGGGTGCGCACCCTCTACGCTCAGCGGGAGGAAATCTATCGAGGGACGGGGACCATGGTGCTGACGGATCATCGGTCCATGAAAGAAATCGCGGCGCACGTGCTGCGGGTTTATCGTCAAGAAGCTCAGTCGACAAAATCATGACCGCGAGTGTGGGCGCAGCGGTAACCGGTGAGCGCCGCGAGTTGCTGCGTCGCCGATTGCAGGCTTTGGGTTTTGATGAAGTGCGTTTTGCGGCCGTGACATCCGTTGGTCGCGCCGGGCTGGCGCCATGGTTAGATCAAGGGCTGCAGGCGGATATGGCCTGGATGGAGCGAACCAAAGAAAAACGGCTCAATCCCGATCTCGTCTTGGCGGGGGCGCGCACCGTTATTATTTTGGGCGTGAATTATGGGTCGCCCGCTGGGCGGCAAGCACTCGCGGCCGCCGCGGGTGAAAGGGGCAAGCCGGCGCGCGCTCCCGTTTGGGCGCGTTATGCGCTGCATGCTGATTATCACGATACGATCAAGCCAGGGCTAGCCGCGGCTGGGCGAGTGCTCGAGGAGCTGGGTGGGCTAGCCGCGACCGATTATCGTTACTATGTCGACACGGGTCCTGTGTTGGAACGCGGCTGGGCCGCGCGCAGCGGTTTGGGCTTTCGCGGGAAAAATGCGATGCTGATATCCAAGCAGCACGGGAATTGGCTTTTTCTCGCGTCGATCCTGACGCGTTGGGCAATCACGGCTGATGAGCCGCTCCGCAAGAAACTGCCAACGCCGGACCAACTTGAGCCGACCGGTTTGCTGTGCGGCAAATGTACGCGTTGCCTCGACGCATGTCCGACGGAAGCTTTTTCTCAACCAGGGGTAGTTGATGCGCGCCGCTGCATTTCCTATCACACAATTGAAAACAAGGGGATTATTCCCCGCGAGTTGCGGCGAGGGATCGGCGCGCGCATTTATGGTTGCGATGTTTGTTTGGAGGTTTGTCCGTGGAATCGCTTCGCTCAGGCTGGTCGGCGGATGTTGCTCAGCGCGCGCGGGGATATTGCCGAACTCGAATTGGGGGAGATTCTCGCCCTCACCCCACTGCGTTTTGCCGAGATTTTTAAAGGGACCGCCATCAAGCGACTCAAACTGGTTGGTCTATTGCGTAATGCGTGTATCGTGGCAGCTAATACGGGAGCGGCCGATTTATTGCCGACACTTCAGCAACTTGCCGAGCATGCCTCACCGATCGTTCGTGCTCATGCGGTGTGGGCCGTGCAACAATTGGCCGGGGCTGCCCCCGCTCAAACGAGACTCGCGGTCGCTCGGTTGCGTGAAACCGATCCGCTGGTTTTGGCGGAATATGATCAGGGCGCCAGTGACTTGGCCGCGCATGGCCCAACTTAAGCTGCGGGCGGAAAGTAGGCGCGCATTTTTTCGGTAAAGAGAGCCGGCGGGCGGACGGGTTCGCCGGCTTTATTAATGAAGCCATGGACCGTGAAGCCGGTGACAAGGAGGTCGTCACCGCGACGGATTTCGTAATCAAGCCTGATGCGCAGCAGGGGACGCTCATGCAGCCGAGTAATGATCGTTACGGTATCATCGTAGAGCGCTGGTTTGGCAAATTTAACCCCGAGTTCAACCACTGGCAGGAGATATCCCTGCGTTTCCAGCTCACGATAAGGCAAGCCACATTCTTTGAGGAGCGTGGTGCGACCAACCTCAAACCAGGGCAAATAATTTCCGTGATAGACGATACCCATCATATCGGTTTCAGCGTAGCGAACGGTGATTTGGGTGCGCGATTCGATCATGGGCTTAGGTGGTGAGGCTAGGATTTACTGGTTGGCCGAGTAAGGATTGCACCGCGTCGGTCCACGTATGGCGAATTGCCCGGATGCGACCGGCCTCGCCTAGGCGGTGGCGAAGAGCGGGGTCGGCGATGAGTTGGGCAAAAGCTGCGGTCAGCGCTACCGTGTCGCCCGGTGTGACCAGCAAGCCAGTTTCCCCATGCGCCACGGCCTCGGGCACGCCGCCAATGGCATGCGCAATAATCGGAAGGCCATGCGCGCCGGCTTCAAGATAGACGAGGCCAAATCCCTCGACGCTTTGTTTGTGCGGCATACTCGTCATCGCAAAGATATCTGCTTGGGCGTAAATATCACTCAGTTGGTTATCAGGAATATCCCCTAGGAATTTGACCGAAAAATCCGCCTCAAGACTGGCCGCCTCGAGGGCGGCATCGTAGTTATCTTTGCCGTGAGACCCGACGAGCCAGTATTCGAGCGAGGCGCGCTGGTCGGCGGGGAGCGCCTGGAGCGCGGCGATGACTTGCAGCTGGCCTTTCCGTGGGTTAAGGCGGGCAACGGTCAGGATGATTGTTTTGGGCTTGGGGTTTGGAATTCTCGCTAAGGCGCACGAGGCCAGGTCAGTGCGTAAGGCACCTAGCGTGATTACAGCTTTTGGCGTGGCGGAAGGAAAATGTTGGCGGAGGAGATCGAGCGCAAAGGCGCTGACGACGCCAATCCTCGTGGCCTTGCGTAGGAGATGGGTGGTGCTCCAGCGCAAAATCCAACGGGAGGATAACCATTGGATTTCTGATCCATGGAAGGTCAAAACGAGTTGCGCCGGCTTTAGGCGATCGAGGTATTGTAAGAAAAGCAGGGCGAGCAGAGGGCCGGGCTCAGGCACATACAAAATTGCGGTTCGCAATCGTTTACGTTCGGCAATGAGTCGGCGAGCCATACGCCATTGGCTCAATAAACTGTGATCGCCGGCAATGGGCAGGCGTTTGATTTCATAGTTGCGCGGCAACTCTGGTACGCCTGGCGGGAGGGCCGGAGCCCAGACTTCGACGGAGTAACCTAAATCTTGGGCGGCTCTAGCCATCTCGGTGGCGTAGACCGCGATCCCCCCGCGATGGGGGAAAAATTCATGGGTAACCAAAATCAGCGACTGGCCAAGCTGAGGGGGTTTACTGAGGAGAGGGAGCGACATCAGTCGGATTGGGATGATTAAATCGGCGAGCGATTACTAAGAGATGCCCAAAATGAAACCGGATGTGGCCTCGTAACCTTCAGCAAGTCAATCGGCTAAACCAGCGGGGGGGGCGGCACAGAGGGTTATTTTTTGGATTTACAAATCCCCGACCTTCCCATTGATTACTTCAATGGCCCCTACTGTACACAGTGCTACCGGATTTCAGCTGAAACCTTTTACATCTGAAGATGATGCAAATCTTCGTGAGGCCCTTAAGCGCTGTTCAGCGGCAACCTATGAATCGGCCGCGCAATTTCGTAAAACAGGTAACACCGAACATTTGCCGGCTATTGTTTTGGGCATAATTGAGCGCTATATTGAGCCCGATCTCAGGGGTAAGCTTAAGGATGCTGATGATGATCTCCGTATCATTGAAGATCTTGGCATCGATTCACTCACGATGATGGAAGTCGTCATCTTGGTGGAAGATGTGCTGCAAATGACCATAAATAACGAGGAATTGCGCCACTTGCGGTCGGTGGGTGACGTTAAAACTTTCCTGGATTGTAAGGTCCGTGGCTTGCCCCTGCCGCAGCCCACCAAATTTATCCCTATCGAGCAGATCATGACGGTCATGCCGATCCAGCCGCCCTTTCTTTTTCTCGGCGAGGCTACCGTGGGTGCGCATGGTGCTAACGCTAAGTACAAGATCAGCGGGCAGGAATTTTTCCTCCAAGGACATTTTAAGGATAATCCCGTATTACCTGCCTCCATTATGTTAGAGGCGCTTGGGCAACTCGCCGTACTTTTTCTCCTCGAGGGGCAAGTGGGCGAAGCCGGCAAGGTGGTAGATCCGAAGATGATTTTCTTCACTTCGTGTGAAGGTGTGCGCTGTCATCGGATGTGTCGTCCTGGCGATGTCCTCAACTTATCAATTAAGCCAAAGCGCTTGAAGGCGCCGCTGGCCACGTTCGAAGGTCAGATTCGCGTTGGTCAGGAAAAAGCGGCGATTGCTGAAGAAATCACGCTCACGTTTGGCTTTGCCGACGCCGTTGCTCAGCC
>CAIVJE010000011.1 GCA_903906135.1 uncultured Verrucomicrobiota bacterium
ACCGGCGGCCATACGCACCTCAATTGGGGGGACGACAACCAGCGCAAAGTTGTGCTGAATGCATTACTTTGGATCGCTCAGGTCGAAGTGCCAATTCAGGGCGTAGTATCTACCGTCACCGCGGTCCAACTGGCCGCCAATCTTGATCCCAAGCCGAGTCCCCAAAAAAAATAATGGCAATTCCGTCGCCCCAGAAGCAGCGCGCGCACAATGATCATTCAGCTATTATTCCTTGATCCCAGCGATATAGAAAAACAAAAACCGGCGCGGGCGACATGAAATCAGCGCGGCTCGGGCCAGGTTTCGGCCATTTTTTGTCGGACAAATTTTATACTCTCAACGAGTTGATCCATGCCATCGACGCCATCTTCGATGCTAATCCAGCTATCAAAACCAACGCTCTTTAATTCACGAAAAATAGTATCATAATCATTGAGGCCTTTGCCAATCGTGCCGTGGCGCAAGCGTCGCGCATAGCCCGCCACCCCCGCTTCCTCTTTCTGCAAATCAGCCAGCGTCCCTTCGATTAAGAATCGATCGCTCGCATGCATCGTAAGCACGCGGTGCTTAACGCGACGCAGCAACTCGAGGGGATCATCGCCGGCGAGGAAGGCATTGCTCGGGTCATAATTAACCCCAAAGCACGGATGATGGATTTTATCTACGAGTTCACAGAAGACATCCATTTTTTGCGCAAACTCGGGGTAAGTCCAAAAATCATCCTTGTAATGATTTTCGATCACCAAGGTTACCCCACAGGCCTCGGCCTCCGGCAAGCAGGCTTCAATGCTTTGCGCCACAAGTTCCAAGCCGCGCTCCCGAGTTAATTCCGGCCGCCGCTGACCCGAAAGCACTCGGCAGAATTTGGCGCCCAGCGTAGCGGCCATTCGAATCCAGTTTTTTTCTTTGGCAATTTCCGCTTGGCGAAAAGCGAGGTCAGGGTGCGAAAAATCAGGCGAACAACACAGCATCGGAATCACGAGTCCACTCGCCTCCACCGCGCGCCGGGCGGCCGGCCAATGCGCGGGATCGGCTAATTCTAGAAAGCCACTGTAGTATTCGAGTCCATCCAACCCCAGCGGGGCGGCTAAATCGATCCAAGCTTGGAGCGTCATCGTGCCTTCTCGACATAAAGGCTGCATGAACGCCTTGGGGAAGGCGGCGAGTTTGGGCATAAATTTATACCTTAACGGCGTTGCGACCGATTACGGAAAATTGCTCCAGCTCGACCACAGAACCCGTCACGGGGCGTGATTCGTCCCCCAACCAGTAAATCGCGGCCGCCGCAATGTCTGCCGGCAACAGCAAACGACCCGACGGCGCAAAAACTGCCGGCAGCGTCTCGGGCCAATTGGCCGGTAAGCCATAACGCTGCTGATCCACATATTCTCGCGCGGTTAAAACCCAGCCGACGTTTAGGTGATTCACTCGCACCCGATCGACGCCGTGAGCGTTGGCCAGATTACGGGATAAAGTCTGCAGCCCGCCCTTGGAAACACTGTAATCCAATAAGGTAGACTCCCCACTATGCGCGTTAATCGAGCCGATATTTAATACGCACCCTTCAGTCGCCTTGAGGTGCGGGAAAGCCGCCTGAATAAGAAAGAAGGGGGCCCGCAAATTAATGGCGATCGTCCGTTCAAAAGCCGCCAAGGTCGCGGTTGCCAACGTGCTCCGCACCACGATGGCCGCGTTATTAACCAACGCATCGATCCGGCCAAAGGCTTGCACGGTCGCCGCGATAATTCGGGCCGGACTCGCCGGATCTAGCAGGTCATCACAGTGAAATTTTGCGGCAGATCCTAAAGTGAGGGCGAGTTTTTCCCCAGCAGCCCGATCGATCCCATGAATGAGTACCCGCGCTCCTTCGGCGACCGCGCGTTCAACAATGGCTTGGCCGATGCCCGAAGTGCTCCCCGTCACAATAATGACTTTATCTTTTAAGCGCACGATAGTCTGGGGTTAGCTCGGTTTGAGCACAGCCTTCACAATCGCCCCCGTGTGCATTTTTTCAAAAGCCTCGAGCCAACCAGTCAGCGGCCAAATGCCACCTAAAATTGGGCGCACATCAAGTTGGCCGGATGCTAACAAGGCGAGTACTCGTTCCCACATCGGCCAATTGTGACTGAAGCTACCTTGGAGCGTGATATTTTTTTGCACGAGGGGATCGAGCGAAAAGCCGAGAGGCTGTGGACCCCAACCTACTTTACTGATCCACCCCGCCGGCCGCACGAGATCGAGCGCTAATTTTAAAGCGGCCGAGGCACCGGCGGCATCAACCACGCCGTCAACCCCGAGGCCATCGCGCGCCAAGGACCAAGCCACCGCCTCTTCGTTGCCCATCAAAGTGGTGCAACCGTAGGCCTTCGCAATATCGAGCCGGTGCCGGTCCCGCTCCAACCCCACCAAAGCCACTTCTGCTCCAGCGAGCCGCGCCATCGCCGCACATAAAATACCAATCGGACCGGGCCCCAAAACAATGACGCGATCACCGGGCAGGATGCGGGCATTATGCAGCACCGCATTATAAGCGACACAGCAAGGCTCAGTGAGCGCGGCGTGCTCGATGGCCAACCCCGCCGGCACCCGGTGCAAGCAACGAGCCGGCACGCGCACATAACGGGTCATCGCCCCATCTACGCCGTAGCCAAATCCTTTTCTAGTGGGATCTAAATTATACTTACCGGCGCGACTCAGCGGATTGTTAGCATCAATGACCGCCGCCGTTTCGCTGACCACGCGGTCGCCCTCGTGCCATCCTTTCAAGGCGGAACCGACGGCCGCAATTTGCCCCCCAAACTCATGCCCGAGCACCACCGGGTAATTAACCTTCCAGCTATGCGAACCGGTCCATTGGTGCAGGTCACTGCCACAAACCCCCACGGCCTCAACGGCCATGATAATATCCTCTGGACCCGGTTCTGGTCTTGAAAATTCACGCAGCTCAACGCTATGCGGCGTCGATGAAAAATTAACTACGGCCAGGCTTTTCATGTTTATTTCTTTTTATTGATAATCGGAATATCGCCATACGCGTGCACGCGGTCGCAAATAATTTTCAGGGTGCCCTCTAAATTACCATCGGCGGTGCGAAAAGCGTCGGCATCGACCGCCAGCGGCGCCCCGATAACCACGAGCGGCGCGCCGTACGAAGGGGTACGCACGGCTTGCTCCAATGTCAGCCCCCCGACCGCCTGCACGGGGACACTCACGGCGGCGACAACTGCCCGCAACTGATCGAGCGGGCTCGGCATTTTACCGCCCGCCGCGACGATTCCACGGCGCTCATCATAGCCAATGTGATGGATGACATAATCACAGCCGAGATCTTCTAGCTGCCGCGCCCCAGCCACCATATCGGGACAACCTAAATTGTCCCCCATAATTTTGATGCCGTAATCACGACCAGCCTTAACCACAATTTTTATAGTCTCAGGATGAGCTCGCGCCATCACGACCACATGAGTCGCGCCTGCCTTGGCCATCATTTCTGCTTCAAGGTAGCCGCCGTCCATCGTTTTTAGATCAGCGATAATCGGCACGCCAGGAAAGCGCTCGCGCAAGGCTCGGACGCCATGCAAACCCTCAGCTAAAATGAGCGGCGTACCTGCCTCTAACCAATCAACTCCCGCGCGCCGAGCCAGAGTCGCGGTGGCGAGCGCTTCTTCGAGGTTAGTGAGATCTAACGATATTTGGACGATCGGATTCATGGGGTAAACTAACCGGAGCACTGTGATATCTAACTAAAACCTACGTCAATAAATGAACGCAGTTTAAATTAGCCGACGATGGGATGCTGGCGCGAGCCCACCCGATTCCCGCGGTGAGTGCTCCGCCTCCTCTGAGTTTCTATCGAGGGTTTAGGTCTAATGCAGTCGAGCCGCGATTAACGGCCAAATGATTTTTCATTCATAAATAAACCGCCAGCGCTGAGCGAAATCACCGCTTTACCCCTTGCCTGCCGATTCAACGCCCTGCTTATCTTTCAAGCATTGTTTCCGTTGATCGTCCGTCGTTGAACCTGATTCGTACTCCTTTCGCCCACCGCTAATACTCGCGCGCCCGATGCGCTGCGTCATGCTCAGCATGTTGAAAAAAATCCTCCCCTTCTTCGCTACCCTCGGGACCGCTCTCGCGATCCCGACTCAGCCACCCGTGGACTATACGCAGGATGTTCGGCCTATTTTGGCCGAAAATTGTTTTTACTGTCACGGTCAGGATGCCACTAAGCGTAAAGCCAAACTCCGCCTCGACACCCGCGAGGGCCAACTGAGCCATGAGGTGATTATTCCACATCAGCCGGCGGAAAGTGACCTCATCACGCGCATCTTTTCCACGAAAGACGACGAGCAGATGCCGCCGGCTAATTCCCACCGCGCCCTCACGCTTGGACAGAAAGAAATGCTGCAGCGCTGGATCGCTGAGGGAGCATCCTTTACGCCCCATTGGGCCTTTGCGCCGATTACTCGCCCCACCCCGCCCAAGGTTCGCCGCGAAAAATGGGTGCACAATCCGATCGACCGCTTCGTGCTGGCTCGACTCGAATCTGAACAAATTACCCCCAGTCCCGAAGCACCGCGGGCCACCCTCATTCGGCGCGTGTCCCTCGATCTGACGGGTCTCCCGCCGACCCCCACGGAGCTTGAAAACTTTCTCGCCGATAAATCGCCCGACGCCTACGAGCGACTGGTCGATCGCCTGCTCGCCTCACCGCATTATGGTGAACGCATGGCGCTGCCTTGGCTGGATGCCGCCCGCTACGCTGATTCTAACGGCTATCAACAAGACGGCGACACCTTCCAATGGATTTGGCGCGACTGGGTAGTCAAAGCCCTGAACACGAATCAACCCTTCGATCAATTTACGATCGAACAACTCGCCGGCGACCTCCTCCCCGCGCCTACCACCGAGCAACGCATCGCGACCGCCTTTAATCGCAATCACCTCCTCAACGGCGAAGGCGGTGCCATCCCCGAGGAGCAGCGTTACGTCACTCTCTTCGACCGCGTCGATACCACCGCCACCAACTGGCTGGGCCTCACCGTCGCTTGCGCTCAATGCCACGACCACAAATTTGATCCCGTCACCCAACGCGATTATTACTCCTTGCTCGCCGGTTTTAATCACGTCTCGGAAAACGGCATCGTCAACGGCTCCACGGCCAAAGTCCGCACCGCCGCCCCCGTGCTTGATCTCGCAACCCCCGAACATAAAGCCCAACTCGCCGCGCTCGAAGCGAAGCTCGCCGCGATGAAATCGGGTGAGCTCATCGCAAAAATTCGTTCAGACTGGGAAGCCAAAATCGCCGGCGATGAAACATTCCCTGATCCCACGCTCCGCGCGACCGCGGCCCTCCCCGCCAAGGATCGCCTGGAGCTTCCCGGCAATAATTTGCGCCGCTACTTTTTCAAGCAAGTCCTCCCCGTGCTCAACCCCGAGATCGATCACCTCCTCAGTGAACTCAATCGTCTCAAAACAGATGAGTATCCCCGCGTCATGGTCATGGATGACAACCAAGCCCGCGACACCTTCATCCTCGATCGTGGCAACTACGAGGCGCACTTGGAAAAAGTTTCTTTTGCCACGCCCACTTTCTTGCCCCCGCTGCCCGCCGACGCTCCGCGCAATCGCCTCGGGCTCGCCCGCTGGCTTGTCAGTCCCGAACAACCGCTCACCGCTCGCGTCATCGTCAACCGTTACTGGCAAACTTTCTTCGGCCTTGGCCTCGTTAAAACGAGTGAGGATTTTGGCGTGCAGAGCGACGCACCCGTCCATCGGGCTCTGCTCGACTGGCTAGCTGCAGAATTTCGCGAAGGCGGTTGGAATACCAAAAATCTCCACCGGCTCATCGTGACGAGCGCAACTTACCGCCAGTCATCGCGCGTCACGCCGGCTTTGCTCGAACGCGATCCAGAGAACCGATTTTACGCGCGCGGGGCCCGCCTCCGTCTTCCCGCTATGATGATTCGCGATCAGGCGCTCGCCGTCAGTGGGCTCCTCATCAACAAATTGGGCGGCAAGCCGGTCTACCCTTATCAGCCCGCCGATATTTGGGACTCCCTTGCGATCACGAAGGAGCGCGACTTCACTTATCCTCAGTCCACCGGCGACGATCTCTATCGGCGCAGTCTCTATACTTTCTGGCGCCGGACAGTGGCTCCGGCTAACATGTTTGACGCTTCCGCACGCAATACGTGCAAGGTGCGCACGGCGATCACGAGCACCCCATTGCATGCTCTAACCACCCTCAACGACCCGACCTTCATTGAGGCAGCCCGCGCACTGGCGGCCCGGACCTTGCAGGCCACCACCTCGCGCGACCGTCGACTTGAGCACGCCTTCCGCCTCGTGCTCGCCCGCAACCCCGATGCCACCGAGAAAAAAATCCTCCGGACGAGTCTTGCGAAACAGCTGGCCCGTTTCACCGCAGATCCCTCGGCCGCCCAAACATTCCTTACCGTCGGCGCTATTCCCCGCGACCCGACTCTCGCGCTGGCCGAACACGCCGCCTACACGGCGGTCTGCCTCGCACTCCTCAATCTTGACGAAACTCTCACGAAGTCATGAACCCGCTTAGCGAAGCCCATCTGCAACTCACGCGCCGGCAATTTTTTGGTCGCGCGGCCACTGGCATTGGCGCAGCCGCCTTAAGCTCGCTGCTCACCCCCAATACCCTCGCAGCCTTAACTGCTTCAGGTAACGGCTTGCCGCATTTCCCCGCAAAAGCGAAGCGCGTGATTCTTCTCTGGCAAGGCGGCGGTCCTTCCCAAGTTGACCTCTTTGACTACAAGCCCGGATTAGAGGCCCTCCGCCTGCAGGAATTACCTGAATCAGTGCGCAGTGGAGCGCGCCTTTCGACGATGACGTCGACCCAGAAAAAATTCCCGATCCTCCCCGCGCTCAAACCTTTCAAACAGTACGGCCACTCCGGCCGCTGGCTGAGCTCGCTCATTCCGCATATTGGCAGCCACGCCGACGAGCTCTGCCTGATCCGCTCTATGCGGACTGAAGCCGTCAATCACGCCCCCGGCGTCACCTTCTGTCTCACCGGTTCCCAAATTCCCGGCCGCCCGAGCATGGGCTCCTGGCTCACCTACGGCCTCGGCTCACTCGCCGAAGACTTGCCCTCCTTTGTGGTTATGACCTCCTCCGACCGCGAGAAAACCTGCGGCCAACTTTTCTATGAGCATTACTGGGGTAGCGGATTTATTCCTTCTAAATTCCAAGGCGTCCGTCTGCGCAGCGAAGGGGAACCCGTCCTCTACTTAAATGATGCCCCCGGACTTGATCGCGCCCAGAAGCGGGCGCTGCTCGATGACATCGCTGGGCTGAATCACCATCAGCTCAATTTGCATGGCGATCCCGAAACGGATACCCGCATCGCCCAGTATGAAATGGCCTTCAAGATGCAAGCGAGCGTGCCTGGCCTGCTTGATCTAACGACCGAGTCGCCGGCGACCCTCGCAAGTTATGGTCCCGACGTAAATCGCGCGGGCAGCTATGCGCGTAACTGTTTGCTGGCTTGTCGCCTCGCCGAACGCGGCGTGCGTTTTATTCAACTGATGCATGGCGGCTGGGATCAACACCGCAACCTCTCCACGCAATTGGAGATTCAATGCCGCGACACCGACCAGCCCACGGCGGCGCTCATTCAAGATTTAAAGCAACGCGGCCTGCTCGACGACACCTTGGTTATTTTTGCCGGTGAATTTGGCCGCACCGTTTTTGTCCAAGGCGACGTCACCAAAAAAGATGGACACGGCCGTGATCACCTCGGTTCGGCCTACAGCACCTGGATGATTGGCGGCGGCGTTAAACCCGGCGTCGCCTACGGTGAGACGGATGATTTCAGCTATAATGTCATCAAAGACCCCGTCCACGTTCACGATTGGCAAGCAACGATCCTGCACCTGCTCGGTATTAATCACGAGCGACTCACTTACCGGTATCAAGGCCGTCAATTTCGACTCACCGACGTGCACGGCCATGTGCTCCCCGGCTTGCTCGCCTAAACTTTCGCACTTGGCAGCGTCAGGCTAGCGCGGAAGAATCTAGGCATGAACTATCGGACCAAAGCAGAATATTTTATTCGCGGCATCACGCAGGGTTTTGTTGAAGCCACAGAAGTCATC
>CAIVJE010000012.1 GCA_903906135.1 uncultured Verrucomicrobiota bacterium
CGCGCAGCAGATCATCGCGGATAATCGCGGCTCCTTGGACAAAATCGGGGCGGCCTTGCTCGAGCACGAGACGATCGAAGGCAAACATGTGTTGGAAATTATTCAGCACGGAGAGATTCGCACGCCGATCGTCAGTGCTAAACCGCCCAAGCTAGCCGTGGAGACAGCCCAGTCGGTGGAGACACCAACCGCGCCGGAGTCTACTGGTACTGGCGGCACAATTGCTCCCATTCCGGCTTAAAAATATTGGCCGGTATTAATTTTAAGCCGAGCCGTGGGGTTCGGCTTTTTTATGCTGGGGCTAGGGTGGAGAGCCGGCGGCCGCCTCGGGCGGTTAGCCGCTCCTTGCTTGATCCATTTGAGGGTTGCCGTATCGTTGCGGACCGGCACAAATCTGCCGCTTCTCCCTATGAATATCTGCTGCATTGGTGCTGGTTATGTCGGCGGGCCAACGATGGCCATGATCGCCCTGAAATGCCCTGACATCACGGTAACGGTGGTGGATATGAACGCTAAACGGATCGCGGCATGGAATACTGGCCAGTTGCCCATTTTTGAGCCAGGGCTCGATGAAGTGGTCAATCAGGCGCGGGGTCGTAATTTATTTTTCTCCACGGATGTGGCTGGGCAGATCAAAAAGGCTGACATTATTTTTGTAGCCGTAAATACCCCGACGAAATCTTATGGCGTCGGGGCGGGGCGGGCGGCCGATTTGCGTTTTATCGAATCGGTGGCGCGCACGATCGCCGAGCACGCCGAGAGCGATAAGATTATCGTCGAAAAATCCACCATTCCGGTAAAGACCGCCGATGCGATTCAAGCCATCGTCGCCTCAAATTCCAAAGGGCTAAAATTCCAAGTACTCTCTAATCCTGAATTTCTCGCGGAAGGCACCGCCGTTAAAGATCTGACTAATCCCGATCGCGTCTTGATCGGCGGCGAGCGTACGCCTGAGGGGGATCGGGCGGTGGCGACCTTGGTGAGCATCTACGCTCGCTGGGTGGCGCGGGACCGTATCATCACCACCAATCTTTGGTCCTCGGAACTTTCCAAGCTCGTGGCCAACGCGTTTCTGGCGCAACGCATCTCCTCCATAAATTCTATTTCGGCTCTCTGTGAAGCCACGGGAGCGGATGTCGATGAAGTCGCCAATGCGATTGGCCAGGATAGTCGCATCGGCCCAAAATTCCTCAAAAGTTCCGTGGGCTTCGGGGGCTCATGCTTTCAAAAAGACATTCTCAATCTCACCTATCTTTGCGAGAGTTTCGGCCTGCCCGAAGTAGCGGCTTATTGGACCAGCGTGGTGGGGATTAATGATTGGCAGAAGCAGCGTTTTGCGAATCGGATCGTGAAGGAATTATTTAATACCGTCGCGGACAAGAAAATCGCGGTACTCGGTTTTGCTTTTAAGAAAGACACCAACGATACGCGCGAGTCTGCGGCGATTAATATTTGCCGGAGTCTTTTAGCGGAGCAGGCCAAGGTATGTGTTTATGATCCCAAGGTTCCGGCGCATGAAATCACGGCTGATACGCTGGGGCAGGGGGGGGCTAACTCGCGTCTCACCGTCGCGGCAGATGCTTATGCTGCTTGTGCGGGGGCGCACGCCATCGCGATCGTGACCGAGTGGGATGAATTCAAGACGCTCGATTACGCGAAAATTTTTGCCGCCATGCCGAAGCCGGCTTTTATTTATGATGGTCGCAATATCCTCGATCTAGCTGCGCTGCGGAAAATCGGCTTTCGCACGGCTGGGATCGGCAAGCCTTAAAGACTGGTGGCTGGCGAGGTGCGCGGTGGCGTTTGGTGAATCTGCGCCGACCATTTTTTGTAAGCTGGCGCTTCATGCTGAAAGGCATCGGGCGCAGCGGTGGCGGTGAAATAATCACCATCGCCCAGCGTGGGGAAAATTTTGCTGAGATCGTAGCTGCAATTGGCAGCGGGGTGAGGCGGAAGGGCCCAGGCGCGAAAGTTTTCGGGCGTAACCCATTCGCCTAACGGTAGGGCGGCGGCAGGCAGCCGTTGTAGGGGGGCTAGTTCACCGGCCGCGTTGATGGGCTGATAATGCCAGGTGTCGCGACGTGCATCAGCAATAACGCTGAAGTTGCGACCCGGCGCCTCCGCCCAAGCGTGGCGTGCAGCGATAGCTAAGCTTTGGTAAGTATAAATGGGCTGAGGGGCGATTACCTGCCAGGTGCGTAACGCCATGGCGATGGTGCGGGTGCCCAGCATGGAGCCAGGCCCGGCACAAAAAACGAAGGCGCGGATATCGCTGAGAGAACAGTTCGCCCTCTGCAGTAGGCTTTCCGTTCCTATAAAAATCGCGGTGCCAGCTTCTTCGGAGGCTTGGGACCAGAGCGCCGGCGCCGTTGGGCTAAGGATGCCGACTTGCGTGCAGGTTGACGCCGCATCGAGGACGAGGAGGCGACCGTGATTGCTCAAAAGCTGTGGAAGTGAAGGCATTACGCGAAAGCCAGCTTGGGCGAGCACGTGGGAATGTCGACTTTGGTTTCTCTATTTGAGCGATTTGGAATCTGGCATTGACCGTGCGCGGAGGGGTGACCTAGCTTGGCCGGTTTACCGCTTCAAATCCTCCTATTTTAAACACCGTGAACGTTCAAATTACCGATATCAACGAGACCCGCAAAGCGCTGACTGTCACCCTCGATAAGAGCGAGGTTGACGGTGAATATAATGCCGTCTTGGCCGATTTTACCCGGCAAGTTAGTCTCCCTGGCTTTCGTCCGGGCAAGGCGCCCGCGGCGATCGTCGCCAAGCGTTTCGGTAAAGAGCTGAAGGATGAGTTTAAGCAGAAGGTTATCGGTAAAGCTTACCGCGACGGTCTGGAGCAGTCTAAACTTGAGGTGCTATCGCTCGTCGATGTTGAGGAGGGCGTGATTGAGGCCGGCCTCTCCGCAGCCATCAAGCTGACCGTGGATATTCGTCCTGAATTTGTACTGCCGGATTATAGCGGTCTGAAGACAGAGGTTCAGTCGACTGAGCCTACTGAAGCGGAGGTCGATACCGTGATTGAGAGCCTCCGGGCAGAACGGGCTGATTTTAAAGTAGCCGATCGGGCGGCCGCCAAGGGCGACTATGTGCGCTTTGGCTATGAGGGCACCTTGGATGGGCAACCGTTGACCGCGCTCGTGGCTGATAAAACAATCTATGCGAGCGCCCCGCAAACTTGGGAAGAAGTCGAGGGGGTCAACGATGGGCTGCTCCCTGGTATGTCCACCCAGATCGCGGGGCTAAAGGCGACGGATAAGAAAACCGTCACGATTAGCTTCCCAGCTGAATTTGCTCCCGTCCCCGCCCTCGCTGGGAAAGCCGTTGCTTACGCTATTGAGGTGCAGGAAGTCCGTGAGCGCGTGTTGCCCGCAATGGACGAGGCTTTTTTCAAGCAGCATCAAGTGGATGATCTCCCCGGTTTAAAAATCCAGGTTACCACCAACTTGAAGATGCGCAAAGAGCATGAAAATCGCGCCGCGCAGCGTCGGCAGGTGACCGATGCGATTACCGCGCAGGCTAATTTCCCCGTCCCGGATAGCTTGATCGCATCCGAGCGTGATGGGGTGCTCCGTCAATTTATTGAAGAGAATATGCGCCGCGGCGTGCCGCAGGAGCAGTTTGAGAAAAATAAGCAGGAACTCCATGATAGCGCGACCAAGGCAGCGGTCTCGCGGGTCAAGGTGCAGCTCATCCTCGCCAAAATCGCCGAGGCGGAGAAAATCAAAGTCGATGAGAAGGATTTCAATAATTGGCTCATGCGCGAAGCGATGCGCGGTGGTCAGCGTCCGGACAAACTCATGAAGGATCTCGGTAAGGATCGGGAGCAACTGCGCGCGATTCAGCAGCAGATCATGTTCGACAAGGCCCTTGATTTTCTGGTCTCCAAGGCTAGCGTCACTACCGCAACCGCAAAAGCATGAGCTACTACGTTCCCATCGTTATTGAAAACACTGGCCGCGGTGAATCGCGGATGGATATCTATTCCCGACTCCTTAAGGATCGGATTGTTTTTATCGGCACGCCGATTGATGACGATGTCGCCAATGTGGTCATTGCCCAATTTCTTTTCCTCCAAATGGAGGATCCGAAAAAGGACATCCATCTTTACATCAACTCACCTGGTGGCGTGGTAACGGGGGGTATGGCCATCTATGATACGATGAATTTTTTGCAATGTGACATCGTCACTTACTGCATTGGGATGGCGGCGAGCATGAGCACGATTTTGCTCGCGGCTGGGACCAAGGGGAAACGTTTCGCTCTCCCGAATAGCCGCGTGATGATTCATCAACCCTCGGGTGGGGCGGGTGGTCAGGCCGCGGACATTGCTATTCAGGCCAAGGAAATTCTCCGCTGGCGGAAAACCCTCAATGAAACCATCGCCAAGCACACCGGCAAAACGGCCGACCAAGTGGGCATTGACTCCGATCGTGATTATTATTTGAGCGCGGAAGAGGCTAAGGTTTATGGCATTGTTGACCATGTAGTTGCATCGACACGTGATGCTCAAAAAATTGCTCAAACGACGGCTGCCCAGCCCTGATTTAGGACGGGAAAAGCCCTCGACTAACGCTGCTGCCGAAACGATATAACTGCTCATGGCCAAATCATCGCGCGTCACCCTTTGCTCGTTCTGCGGAAAATCGCAGGCGGAAGTCCGCAAGATCATCGCGGGCCCAGGGGTTTATATTTGTGATGCGTGCGTCAACGTCTGTAAGACGATCATTGATCGTGAAGTTAAAGAAACGGCTACGGCCGCCGCACCGGCTGAAGGTGCGCCGAAGCCCGCTTTCCGTCTCATCAAACCGGCCGATATCAGAAAAGTTCTCGATGATCACGTGATCGGTCAGGAACACGCGAAGAAGGTTCTCTCGGTCGCGGTCTATAATCATTATAAGCGCCTTAATTTCGATCCCGCGGCACAACCCTTACTGACGGCGGAGTTCAGCGATGTGGAAGTGGAGAAGAGCAATATTCTCTTAGTCGGACCGACCGGCTCGGGCAAGACGCTCCTCGCTCGTTCGCTGGCGCGAATCCTCGATGTTCCTTTTGCGATCTCTGATGCGACGACGCTGACCGAGGCTGGTTACGTTGGGGAGGACGTCGAGAATGTGGTGCTGCGTCTGTTGCAATCAGCCAATTACGACGTAAAGAAAGCTGAGTGTGGCATTATCTATATCGACGAGATCGATAAGATCCGCCGCACCACGGAAAATGTCTCCATCACCCGCGACGTTTCGGGTGAGGGCGTGCAACAAGCTTTACTCAAGGTGCTGGAAGGCACGACCTGCAACGTTCCGCCGCAAGGTGGCCGGAAGCATCCGAACCAAGAATATATTCAGGTTAACACCGCAAATATTCTCTTCATCTGCGGCGGCGCTTTTGTGGGGCTCGACGAGGTGATTAAGAAGCGTTTGGGGCAACGTTCCCTTGGTTTCCATATTAATTCGAAGGATCATGAGCTGACGCCCGACGAGATGATGCGGGGGGTGGCGCCAGAGGATTTGATACGCTTCGGAATGATTCCTGAATTTATCGGCCGCTTGCCGGTGGTTTCAGTGCTCGATCAGTTGAAGATCGCCGATTTAGAGAAAGTGCTGCTGCTTACGAAAAATTCGATGGTGAAGCAGTACTCCAAACTTTTTGCGATGGATGGCGTGCAGCTTAAGTTCACGCGCGACGCGCTGCGGGCCATTGCGCAGCGGGCGATCGAACTCAAGACTGGTGCACGCGCGTTGCGGGCGATCTTAGAGAAATTGATGTTGGACGTCATGTACGACCTGCCGCAACGCGACGATATTGCGGAAGTTATCATTGACCAAGCGGTCGTCGAAGGCCGCAAGAAGCCGCAGTTAGTAAAAATAGTGCGGCCGACGACCTCCTCTCGGGGTAAAGACGCCGCCTGAGGTTGGCTTTAGCCAGGTAGCGCTGTTGACCCGTACCTTCGGCCCTCGGGGCAAGCGCGCTCCGCCTCTAGCTGGTTGATCTTTGCCCCCAGCGACAATTACTAGCTGGGGCGGGATAGACTAAACTCCGCGAAGAGGATTACCAATAAAAGCTCTCGTCCTTGCTGATTGATTTAGCAAAGGCGACGAAGAGCTTCACGCAGTTTTCCACATCCGCGAGGTCGACTACCTCGCTCGGGGTATGCATGTAGCGGAGAGGAATGGAGACCAACCCGCAGGCGACGCCGCCGCGGGCCATCTGGATGGCACGAGCATCGGTTCCGGTCGGACGCGGGTCGGCATCAAATTGGATCGTGATTTTAGCTTTCTTCGCGCACGCCACGAGTCGCGCATAAACCTTCGGATTGATATTGGGGCCGCGGCAAATGATAGGACCGCCGCCGAGCTTGGTTTCGCCATGTTTGCGTGGGTCGCAATCCGGGTGATCGGTGGCATGGCCCACATCGACGGCGAGGGCAATTTGTGGATCAACCGCAAAGGCGGAGGTTTGGGCGCCCCGGACGCCAATTTCTTCTTGGGTGGTCGCGACCGACACAACTTTGGCGTTCAGCTTTGCTTTTTCGCGAGCTAGTCGGATCAGGGCTTCGCCGACGATGTAGGCGCCGACTTTGTTATCGAAGGCGCGCGCGGTGCCGATGCTGCCATTGATAAGTTCAAATTCGTGGTCGTAAGTGGCCACATCGCCAATCGCCACCCGCCGGAGGGCCTCGGCCTTAGAGCGTGCACCAATATCGATCCAGATTTCATGAATCTCCGGAACTTTCTTCCGATCGGCCTCTTCCATTAAATGGATGGCGCGTTTTCCCGTTACGCCTTTCACCGAGCCAGCCGCCGTTTGAATGATGACGCGTCGCCCTGAGATGATGCTCTTGTCGTGACCACCAATGGTGTCGAAGTAGAGGTACCCATCCTTGTTGATGTAGGTGATGATCAGACCCAGTTCATCCATGTGACCGGAGAACATTAAGGTGGGGCCGCCCGTTTTATTGAGGGTAGCCAAGCGGCAGCCGAGCGCGTCATGGGCATAAGTGTCGGCGTGAGGTTTGACGTACTTGTCGTAAACCGCTTGGGCTTGAGCCTCCGCGCCGGACGGCGACTTAGCTTTTAATAATTCAACGAGAAATTCAGGGGCTTGGTAGTCGGGCATGGGAGAGTTGTTAGTGGGATAGATTCATCGAGTAAAATAAATAGAAGCGCAGATTATTTACTGGGGCTCACCGCACCAGCTGCTCGACGATTTCCTCAAGGGGATAGGTAATGATCTCGGCGAGAGTTGGGTGATACCACGGGGCGCGGAGCATGTCGTGGACCGTCGCGCGCATAGCTAGCGGGGTGGAAAAGCAGTGGATCAGTTCGCCCGCATCTTTGCCGACGATCTCCGCCCCGAGGATTCGGCCGCGCTTCGGCTCGGCCAGTACCTTCACATAGCCATAATTTGCCTCCATGAGGATGGATTTCCCGTGGTCATTGAAGGGATAGGTGGCGCTGAGATACTTCACTTTACGCTTTTTCAGATCGCGCTCCAGCAAGCCGATGGTGGCCAACTGGGGATCAGTAAAGACGACGCTCAGGAGGAGAGAGAAATCAACGGGCTGGAGGCCTTTAACTCGAGCGGCGTGGCGCGCGGCTAATTCAGCCTGCGCGATGGCAATATGCACAATTTCCGCCGGCCCCGAGCAATCGCCGGCCGCATAAATATGCGCGACACTGCTTTGCTGCCAGCGATTGATGATGACTTGGCCATTGGGGAGCGTTTTGACGCCGGCAGCAGGGAGCCCTAGGCCGGCAGTGTTGGGTTCACGACCGAGGGCGTTAAAGCAATGATCAGCGCGGCGCGTAATTTTTTTGCCAGCCTGGAGGAAAGTGACCGTGAAGCCGCGTTTATCTTGGCGAATTTGCTGCAATTGCGTGTCCGTGAATAGTCGGATGCCTTCATCAACTAAGGCTTGGGCGACCACCTGAGCCGACTCCGCTGAGCAGTCGCGCAAAATATGGGGACTCCGTTGGATCATGGTGACCTTACTCCCGATGCGGCGCAGAAATTGGGCCAGCTCGCAGGCGACGATCCCGCCACCCAGCACCAAGACGCTCTTCGGTACGAAATTGAGATCGAGCACCTCGTCGCTGCTCCAGCAATTGACGTCGGCTAATCCGGCAATCGCGGGCACACTCACTTTCGAGCCGGTGCCGAGCAGGAATTTTTTCCCGCGGAGCTGACGGCCGTCGGCCAATTGCAAAGTGTGGGGGTCGATAAAAGTCGCCGTCGTTTGATACAGGTCATACCGGCCTGATTTTAGGGCTTGCTGGCGATAATCAGCGAATTCACCGATGATTTTAATTTTCCGCGCGTGCACTGCTTTCATGTCCGCGCTCGCTCCGGTAATTTTAAGGCCGAAGCGTTTTGCGTGCTGGGCCTGGTGGAGTACCTCCGCTGCGTAAATGAGGGTTTTGGAGGGCATGCAGCCCCGCAAAATGCAGAGCCCACCAAGTTGTTGGGCGCCATCAATGATGGCCACCTTCAGCCCGAGTCCAGTCGCCACCCGGGCGGCATTAAAGCCGGCACTGCCGCCACCAATGCAGATAAAGTCGTATGTTTTCAATGAGAGGAACCCAGAGCCGCGAGAGTCGCGACGCCACGTTTGCCCAACATACTGATTCTGGGGTACCGCGCAATCCGGAGATTTATCCCTTAACGGCCTTTGCCGAATAGCATCAGATGGATCGTTTTCAGGATGATTGACGCATCAAGCACGAACGAAAAATAGCGAATGTAGTAGAGATCATATTCCAATTTGCGGAGCGTATCTTCGATATTCTCCCCATAATGGTAGCTGACTTGAGCCCAGCCGGTGATGCCGGGTTTGACGAGATGACGAAAGTGATAGCAGGGGATTTGCTGTTCATAGTCATTCACCAAGCGCACCCATTCGGCGCGTGGACCAATCAGACTCATCTCGCCCATGAGGACATTCCAGAGCTGCGGTACTTCATCGAGTCGGGTGTTGCGGAGAAAACGCCCGACGCGAGTGATCCGTTGATCGGCTGCCCGCGTATAGGTCTCCCCGCTGGGGCTGACGCGCATCGTGCGTAATTTAACAATCTCAAACAATTGACGATTTTTGCCCACGCGCGATTGGCGAAAGAAGATCGGGCCACGATCATCGAGCCAGATAGCTGCAGCGGCGAAGGGCAACAAGGGTAGTGCCAGCGCGAGGCCCAGGGTGGAGAGACAAAGATCGCTTAAGCGCTTTAGTCGCTCAAAGACCGGTTCGCGCGCGATACGGAAGCCTTCTTGGAAAAGCCACGTTTGATTGAGGCGGTAGAGTGGAATTTTTCGCCAATAGACCTCATAAAATAATTCCAGGGTGTACGTGGGGACTCCCGAAAAATGGAGTTCCATTAATTTTTGCGCCACCGCGGGGGGCAACTCCAGGTTTGATTCGCGTAAAATGATGGCATCGAGATTGTCTGCGTATTTGGCGAGATAGTGCCCGACATCGCCGAGGGGCGGAGTGGAAGCATTGGGCGGTTCCTGGGCGACACCTTGAGCGAAGGTTTCGGGGGTGGCGCAGAGGATGGATTGAGTCATGCCAGTTTTGCGGCATTCTTGTTTGAAAGTGAGGCAGCTCTCGGGACTACCTAAAAACATGAAATAGCGCTGCTGATCTTCCGCAATCTGTCGTTGGTAGAAATAGCGCCGGTAACTTAACGTCAGCGGAATGAGCAAAAGAGAGGCTTCGGTGATGACAAGCCGACTACCTTGGAGCGGAAAGCCCGCGATAAAAAATCCATAGGTCAGGAGCAGCGTCAGCAGATAGACGACGATCAGCGCAATCGCGTGCTGGCTCGTATAGGTTACCGACATCATATCGGTACGTGTATTATATCCATCGATCAGGTGAATCGCGAGGCCCTGCATCATCATCGGTAAAAAGAGGGCCGCAATCAGGGGGTCATGGAAGTCGCTGACCCCGCGCAACCAGGCAAATAGATTGAAAACAATGACGACCGCGAGAGCATCAAAAAGCATCAAGGCGAGAGTGATGATTCTCCTTTGTTTCATCGAAAATTGCGCAGGCTCCGAATGCGCTTAGCGAAAATTGAACTACGGATAAATAGCTTCACGACAGATAATAGAGATCGGCCCAGATCGGCTAAATGAGAGGGGAAATGCGGCAAAATTGCCGGCTGGCAGAATGGAGCCTGATCCGCCCACCGCATCGCTTTATCCGCTCCGGTGGATCGGCTAATCTTGTCTTAGTTGTTCACCGGCGCGGCCACTTTCTGCAAAATTTCGATCCAGCGCTCAACCGCGTGGGTCAAAGTAAAGTATTTGGTATAGGCGGCACGGGCCTTTCGTTCCAGTTGACGCCGCCGCGGGAGGTCAAGCTGCCACTCGGTGATGATAGCGGCCAGCGCCTCATCGTCACCTGGCGGCACCGCTCGGCCGCAATCTTCAGTCGTAAGCAGCTGAGCAATTTCACCCTGCGACGGGCCGACAAATAACACCGGCCGACCGGCCGCGAGAGCGCCGGCTAATTTGCTGGGATAAACCAAATGAGCAAATGCTGGGTTAAGCGTGACCAGTTGGATGTCGGTTGCGGCTAAAGCGATGGCGAGATTCTCGCGAGATACTGGCGGGAGAAAACTAATATTTTTTAACTGGCGGGCCGTCGCGGCGGAGCGCAGTCCATCGAAACGCGCTCCAGTCCCGATAAATAGAAAAGCGATTTCCGGCTGATTTTTCAGTCGCGCGGCAGCCGCAAGAATCGTCATAAAGTCATGAACGCGGCCAAGATTGCCGGAGTAGGCGACAATGCATTTGTCCGCTAGGCCCCACTTTGCTCGGCAAGCGGCGATCGCTTCAGCCGGGGCCGGAACCTGTAATTCCCGGGGAGCCCAATTGGGTATGATCGCTGTGGTGATTGTGGGGGTGGCCTCGGCGACGATTGCGGCCATGCTGGCGCTCAGGGTAACGCTCCCCTGGGCCGCCCGCCACGCCGCATTACGCTTCAGGCGCCAGGGCCAAAGTGGCCAGGCGGTTAGTTGACCGAGATGCGCGGTAACGATTTCGGGATAAATATCTTGGGTCCAGTGGATGACGCGCGCTCCGCGGCGCAGCGCCAGACCGGTCAAGTGAGCCCCGAGCAGGGGAGGATCGGTCATGAGCACCACGATATCATTGGGACCTGCGAGGGTGGCCAGTTGCTGTTTAGCGCGGCGGTTGAAATCGCTGTAACGGCGAACGCGGGAGCAGAGGCCGCCGAGCTGGTGGTCTGCGCCGGTGCGATGGATCATGACCCCCTGATGGGCACCTGATTCTTGACCGGCACAAATGATATGCACGGGCCAGCCGCGGGCGGCTAAACTCTCGGCCAGATCAGTCAAAAGCTGGGCCGTAGCAGCCGTGGCCGGCCAGTAGACGCGATTGACAAAGATGAGACGAGGTCGAGTCAAGAAAGTGAGTGGGGCCGAACTACCAGACTACGGCACAATGGTTGGGAAATTGAATCGCCCCGCTTTTTTTCAGTGCGGTGCGCGATTAGGCGTGCCGGGTAATTTTTCGAGCGGCGCGCAGTGCCTCGACGGTCAGACGTTCATAACGCGCAAGCAGGCAACAGTAGCGAAAAGCGCCGTGTCCATCGAGCAAGCCACGCCGGAAAATATATTGATAAAGGAAGCGCCAGTATGGCCGGCCGGGTAGATAATAGCTGCATTGCTTGAGCGCTCGCCGTCTGACGAGTGATTGACCAGCTATTAGCTGGGGAAAAATTTGCGACCAAGGCACGCGGTCAGTCAAGAATTGGGCGGCTTCGGCCGCGGCATAGCGCCGATGGCGGGCGGTCCATTCTTGCTCATCATGGACCGAAATATCGTGCAGGTAATTGTGCTGGAGAAAGCCAAGGCGTAACGCGGGAGCTTCGCGTTGGCCATGGCCGGCTTGAATAAAATGAAAGCCGCGGGCGCGGACACAGCGCGCCTGCCAGGCGGGAAAATCAGTACAGCGGCGTAGCCAGTGGCCATGAAACATCATCTGGGGGGCAACGTAATAGCCATCGAAAGGCAGCGACGCCTCCAGCGCCGCGCACTCGGCCGCGAGTGCGGGGGTCATCACTTCATCGGCATCGAGGTGGAAGACCCAGGGCGAGTGAAAATCAATCGACGCATGCGCATGATTACGCTGCGTGGCGAAATCGATAAAGGGATTGGTGAAAACCCGAGCCCCGGCGGCGCGGGCGAGGGCGACGGTGCGATCAGTGGAGCCTGAGTCGAGGACGACAATATCAGCCCAATTAGCAACGGAGGCTAAGCAGGCCGGCAAGTTTTCTTCCTCATTCAAGGTGAGAATTAAAACTGAAAGGGGATATTTTTTACGCGAACTCACTGGGAGGATGCGGCGAGATACAGGGTTTCCTGCTGCGCGTAGCGGAGTGCAGTATAAAAAATAGCAAAAAACGTCAGGACCACCGCCGGATTGGCGAAAGGGAATTCTAGCCACGCATAAATTAGGATTATGATATTTCCGGCGAGCAAGTAGCGGGGCACAAGTGATTGGACCTCACGCCACCGCACTCGCCAGAGGGGCAGCGCGAGCAGGAGACCGAGGAGAGTTGTGCCGACGAAACCAACTTCGGCCAACGACTGCAGCCAGTCGTTGTGGGCTTCAGCATAAAAGGTTATCCAAATCCATGCTTCCCCCGCGCGTTGGGTATTAAAAATTCGAAAAACATGCGCATAACTTTCTAAACCCCAGCCAAACCAAGGGCGTTCTGCGGCCATGTGCCAGGTGTCACGATAGAGGGTGAGGCGAGTATTGAGCGTGTTGGACTGCTCGATGTGCATCAGTTGCTCGGCGGTTTGTTGCATGCGCTGGGCAATGACGTCAGCGCCGAGGTAACTAATAGCCGTGACAGCTAGGGCAGCGGCGAGAATCAATCCGAGCACCGGAGCGGTGGCTGATTCATGGTTAGCCCGACGCTGCTGCATGACGCGGCGCAAGAGATGAACTAACGCGCCACCGAGCAGTACAACCAGCAGCACGGTGCAGGAGCGGGAGGCGCTCAGTGGCACGGCAGCGGCGAGCAAGAGCGCGGCGAGTGCGGTGAGCGTTACGGGGGAGTGCCAGAGATCGCGTTGTTTACTGCGCCGCAAAAAATGAAAAAATAACGCCAGGCAAGCCGCGGTGTTCAGCACTGTAAAAGCCCCCCAGTGATTGTGATAAATGAACGTGGAGAAAAATTTAGGATTAGGCGTGGTGACAAGGTCGAACCAGAGGCCTTTAGCTTGCACAAGTTTTTGAAACGTGCCGAAGACGGCGAGTGCGACTGCATTCGTGACCAGAATTAAAAGCACGAAGCGCAGCAAGCGGCGCGACTGCAGGACGAGCCAGAGATTGAAGCAGGAAAGCACGATGACATTAAATCGCCACAGTTCTTGGGCGGCTAAAAGGGGTCGTGCGGCGCTCGGCAGCCAGGTAATGGGGTCTGCTAGCACGAGCAAAATTTCGCCGCCGCTGGTGATTTCTTTAAACCCGGGATTAAGGCAGCTCACGATCACAAGGAGATCGTAGAGCCATAATGGCCAGAGTGGAGAGATTCCGAGATACCGGTCTTGGGGCGAGCGGGCTTGGGTGGCCCCGGCGATTATAAAAAGCAGCACCCCCAAACTGCCCCAGCCGGCGATGACTTGCCGTGCCCAGGGGGCTTGTCCACCGAAAGCCCAGGTGGTAAAGATGAGGAGAGAGCTAAAATGAAAAATGACTACCCCGGCCAACTGGGAGGTTTTTTTCTGTTGCGGGGCGGGTGGCTCAGGCAGACGCATGGCGTAAGTTCTGATAGAATTCGGTCAGTAAATGGGCGGCACGGCTCCAAGAAAAATCCCGCTCCGCCCAAGCGCGTCCGTGTTGGCCCATGGCGGCAAGTTCGGTTAACGGGGTCGTCAGGACTTGCGTCAGGGTGGGACCAAAATTCTCCCACGAGACGCACCAGCCACAGTGCTTGGGGTTGAGGCTCAACCAGGGGGTGGTATCAGTTACTAGGGTCGGCACGCCAGCGGCTAAGGCTTCGACAATGACGAGCCCAAAATTTTCTGAGTGTGAGGGGAGCAAAAAAAGTGAGGCCACCGCATAAGGCGGCGGACGATCGGTGCCGTCAAAAATGGCGACGCGATCCGTGGCGCCGGCGGCCTGCAGCCATAAGTTAAGTTCGGTCGCCGTGTAATCCTCCGCCACTCCGACGATGAGCAACAGCCAATCACCCCGTGGGGCCGCCAGCCAGAGTGCGATTAATTCTTGCAGTCGTTTTTTGCGATGAAAGCGGGAATAGAAAAGTGCGACTGGGCGAGTGGTGGTGGCCGGGCAAATTGCGTGCCAAGCAGTGCGCGCGGTGTTTAGTTCAGCGGTGGAAGGTAAGGTCACGCCATTAGGCGAGACGCACACCGGTTGTTTAAAACCAAGTGCGCGGATGTCCGCGGCCTCATCCGCGCTCGTCGCGTGCCAGCCGCTTGCTGCGGCCATGGCGCCGCGATGCACGAAGGCAGCTGCGAGGCATTTGCGCCAATGATGATGCCGGTACGCCCAACCGCTTAACATTCCTCGAGGGGAAATGATGAGGGGAACCGCCAGGCGCTGCGCGGCTTGATGCGCGTAGTGGAGCGGTCGCAGCCACAGCGAGTGGTAATGCACGTAGTCGAATCGAGCGCGGGCAAGGTATTCTTTTAGCGCCGGTGAACGGGAGAGCCTGCGCGGAGTAACTCGTGGGAACGTGTGAATGACACTGCGATCTGCGACGTTTCTCGCGGCGGCGACCGGCTGGCCGCATTCGAGGGTCGTGAGCAATTCAACGGCTGCGCCGAGGTCGGCTTGCGCATTCGCGAGAGCACGGACTGATTTTGAAGGCCCCCCATGGCGTTCTTCCAGGCTCGGTACGAGATGGCAGATTTTCATGCGATAACTACAGTGGTACGGCAGCAAAAAGTCGGGGCGAGGTGGGTGGCCGAGTGCCCGGGCTGGTTTAACAGATTGTCGCGCACGCTTTATTTGGGCTCCGGTCGATCTTTGATGGGGCGACAGGGATGGCCGACGCAGATTTTACGGGCGGGCAAATCTTTCATGACGACGGAGCGGGCGCCGACGACGGAGAGTTCGCCGATGATCACCCCGGGTCCGACAAATACGTCCGCGCCGAGCCAGACATTTCGGCCAATCACAATGGGCGCAGTGAGGAGGGGCATGGCCCAGTGGGTGTAGTCATGCGTCCCGGTGCAGAGATAACAATTTTGGCTGAGGTTAGCGCCATATTCGAGGCGGATCGGGGCGAGGTTGTAGAGGTTGACGTGTGGCCCGACCATACTGTGCGCGGCGAGCGAAAGATTTTTTGGAAAGGTGATTTGCGCGGTAGGAAAAATCACGACGGGTGCAGTAATATCCGCGCCGAAGCAGCTCAGGAGCCAACTGCGGAAACCGTGCAGAGGGCGCGGACTCCAGCGGAAGAGGGTCGATTGGACCAATAACCACAGCCAGCGACCGAGTACGGTCGACTTGGCGTAAGGCGTAATACAGTGCTGGCCGAGGAAAGGAGCGGGGGTGGTCACAGACGGGTGGCGGTTGAATCGGGTGGAGCGATTAATTCGGTGAAATCTCTCAGGAGTGTTTCGGCGTAGGTGGCGTAATCATAAATCCGAACATCTGCTTGAGCGCGCGCGGCGAGGCGCGCGCGGAGGGCGGGATCGCGGAGTAAGCTCACCAGAGCCGCCGCGAATTGGTCAGCAGCATCAGGCGCGGTATGGTCAAAGCTGAGCCCATTTTCCCCGGGTCGGACAAAATCTTTAAAGCAGGCCAAATTAGAAACGACCGGCACGGCGCCAGCGGCCATCGCTTCGGCCACCGCTACGCCAAAAGTTTCGCCTTTTTCGGCGATGCTCGGGTAGCAAAAAATACTAATTTGGCGGTAAACACCCGCGAGGGTGCTTTCGTTAAATTGTGGATTAAGGATGTTGAAACGATGCGGGGTGACTGTTTGGGAAAGACGATTAGTAAGAGTCCTAAGGAATTCCATGCCTGAGCCGCCATGCGTAATATCGGCGGGGCCGCAGAGTAAAAGTCGCCACGGCGGCAAGCCGGGGGTTTGCACAATAATTTTAAGAGCCGCGGCCAGTAGCAGTAGGCCTTTTTCGGTGTGGATGCGTCCAATAAATCCGATGATGATATCCTCGGTGGAATATTTCGGCATAAACGGCGGCGCGGTATTTATTTTTTGGCTCAGCATTTTCCAATTGATGGGATAGCCTTGGGTTTGCGTGATGGGGCCGAGGGCCGGATTTTCGGCCACGACTTGAGTGCGTACAAAATTGCTGGCCGCCAAGACGCGCGCGATGGCGCGGTAATAACGATATTGGCCTTTCGGCAGGCGGCCCGTCATGAGGATGACGCGGCCGGCGCGGGGTTTGAGCCAACCGAGCCAAATGGGCAGGGCGACGGCATTAACCACGACGATATCGGCCGTCGGTAAGGCAAAAAATACGCGCCAGCTCCAAATAAAATCTAGGACTAAGTTACGCCAAAGTTGCCGCTGATGATCGGCGCCTTGGAGCCGTACATGCTGAAGGCCGTCGCTAAATTCCTGATGAGGTAAGCCCCGCCAACGCCGAGAAATCATGGTAACGGTATGACCGTGTGCCGCGAATTCCCGGCCCAGATTAAACCAGGATTTTTCCGTAGCGCCGCCCCCGAGCGGTGGCACGGGCAGAAAAAATCCATGAACAATTGAGATGCGCATCGGTTTAATCGGCGGGGAGACTGGCCAACGCCTCCAGCAGGCCAGCGCTCGTCTGCTGATAGGTGTAGCCCTTCATCGTCTCAGTGGCGGCCTGACTAAAGCGCTGCATTTCTTCTGGAGTCGTCCGAAGGGCCGTGCTGAGGGTAGCCGCTAAGGCGGAGAAGTTATCAGCGGGAAAGACCCAGCCGGTTTTGCCCGGTATGACGAGATCGCGCTGGCAGCCGACAACATCTGACACGAGACAGGGTAATCCGAGGTGCATCGCTTCATTGATGGCTAAACCCCACGTCTCGTAAGCACCCCGTGAAGGTAAGACAAAAATATCGGCTAATAAATAGCGGGAGGGCATTTCACTTTGGTTGGCAAAGGGTAGAAAGCATACGCAGATCTCTGGTCGCGTGGCCGCGAGCGCGTGGAGCTGCGCCTTGACGGGGCCATCGCCGACAAAAATGAGAGCATCATTATTCGTGGCTACTTGCAGGAAGGCTTGGAGGAGTTCGACGGGTTGTTTGCGCTCATGAAATTTACCGGCGAAAAGCATCACGCGTTTAGCGCTGAGACCCAGTGCGCGGCGCAACCCAGTCGCGGTGTCGCGCGCGGTTTTATCCGTGGGGCTAAAATGATCAGCGTTGACCGAATGAGGCGTGAAAAAAAGCCGATTAGGCGGTACCCCAAGTGACTGAAAATAAGCCTGATTCGCCTCGCCGACAAAGGTCACCGCCGCGAATTGTCGGTAAATAATTTTCAGTAATTGTTGCGTGAAGACCGGTAATTTTTTCCGGCCCAGTAAGTGCGAATCGCCGCGAAAGAGAAGTGGTACGCGGTGGCAGCGGGCCCACCCAATAACCTGGAGGTGGGTGAGCCCATGGTAGCCAAACAAAAGGATCGCCTCTGGACGCCAAGCCGCGAGGCGCTTACCGATGGTGGGATTATGGAGTCCCCTTAAATGGTGAGTGCCAGGATCGCGGGCGATGTTCGGGACGAATTCGTATTCATAACCGCTGAGTAGATCTACATCCCATTGAAAGGTGGTCGCGAATTGTTGGTCGTGTTGAGGCGTGACGCCAAATTCCCAGAGATAAAAAACCTTGAACTCAACGTTGGTCTGCGCGCGAAGATAGCGAAACCACGGGCTATAATATTGAACTGGGTGGGAGAGAACAATGGCAAGGCGGCGCATGGGGGATCAGAGCCCGAACAAACTCCGACTGATCAGGGGTAAACCGAGCACGACAATGACGGCTTGTTCCAGTGATGATACCCATGCGGCCATGGTGAGTTCGGCGTTAAATGACCAGGCGGTGAGGAGCACCATCAACAAGCCGGCGAAAGAAAACATCGGACTGAACGAGGACCAGATTTGGAGTTTTTTAAGCCAGAAGCCCCAGAACACGCCCAGCATGACGGCCCCGAAAAAGCCGAAGTTCGCATAGGCCTCGGTGAGCAGGCCAAAAGCGATGGTGGTGCCATAAGTGGCATTTTCATCCTGTAATCCATAATATATGCCTAACTCATAAGTGGCCACGTGGGAGCGTGGTTTTTCCGGCCAGAATAGGCGGGGGATAAGCTGCGGAAGTACGTGGGTGTAGCTTTGTCCGTAGAGATAATCTTGCCGTTCCGGGGTGAAATTAATGATGAGGCAGAGAATGTGCATCAGGGACGTGCGCTCGAGCATCTTGCGACTCACTGATTTATCGCCACTCGTCGGCTCGAGGCCATAGTCGATCCATTCCGCAAAATAGGCGGGCACTTGAGTCAACGTCGGCAGGGGGGCTCGCTCTTCCCAGTATTTGGTGCGCATTTTAGTTTTCCCCGTGTGCAGGAGAGCCAGCAGAGCGAAGGTTACTCCCACCACCAACCAAGGTATGCGTTTGCCGCCGGCGAGATAGCCGAGCAACGCAATGCCGATCAAGCCGATGGTTCCGATGAGCAAAAGACCGATGCTCATAAAAATAAGCTGAGGAATCAGCGTGGCGAGTAAGGTGAATTT
Organism: uncultured Verrucomicrobiota bacterium; assembly: GCA_903906135.1. Taxonomy (GTDB): domain Bacteria; phylum Verrucomicrobiota; class Verrucomicrobiia; order Opitutales; family Opitutaceae; genus Lacunisphaera. Next base: position 18,744 of record CAIVJE010000012.1, read on the forward strand.
TTCGCCGCCACTGAGTTCACCGCGGCCCCAACGTTGGGCGCTGACGAAGGTGCAGAGAATCCCGACTCCATAAAAAATAGCGCGGAGCACTGCCTCGATATCAGCCGGAATCCAACGGGTGAAGGTACTAATCGCAATGTACGTCGTCGAAAGAACTAGGCCGTAGATGATGAATCGCTCGATCTTATCATTAAGCAGGGATGTTCGCCAAAAAGGGGAGCGTCCGGGTTGTCCGGTGGTGCGAAAGTAAACCAGCACAGCGCTGAGTTGATATAAAACCACGGCGTAGCCGGCGCGGCTGATCACCTCAGTAGAATAATCGCTGAGTTGCTCGCGGGCATTGAGCAGCGGCAAAGCGTAGGCATTGGCGCATAAAATCAGGATAGTTTCAAAAACCGGGAAACGGCTTCCTCCCGTGCGGGCCCAGAGCAAGGCCGGCATAACGGACATTATAAAAATAATAATGCCGAGAAATAGGTGCAGAGAGTCCGCAACATTGGCCGTGGCGATGAGGTAAAGCACCGCGAGGGCGAGCAGGCTGAGTCCGGTGAGGAATAATTTGCGCCCTCGCTCGACATGGGCACCACCGAGCAGCGCGTAATCCATGACGCTTTCATCGATGAGATCAGGGGATTGCACGGATTTAATGGCTAAAATGTCGCGACCGCTCGGTCAAAAAGCGCGCACTGACGTTGAGTAAGTTCCGGCGCGTGGTAGCGCTGGGCAAATAGCGCTTCTGCACGCACGGGAAGTGTGCCCTGGGGAAATCCGGCTAAAGCTTGATCAAAAAATTTAGCCAGAGCTGCATAGGCTGGATCTTTAGGTTCGGCCATCGTGAATCGGATCAAAGTCGCGCAATTTAGTTCATCCATTAAATCTTCCATCACACTTTGCCGGAAAACTACGCCCAAAATAGGGCGGCCCGTTAAAAAATATGGATATATCTTTGAGGGTGAATAAGCGAGATCACTGGAGCCGGGGAGCATGAGGACATCGGCGGCTTGTTGTAAGCGCAGCGCTTCAAGGTGACCAATGCGATGGGGGATTTCAGTTACGAGATCCGCCACCCCAGCGTGTTCAGCGATGGGCAGTACCGATGGGACGCCCTGTCCAGAGGCCACGTAACTGGTACCGATAAAATGAAAACGAAAACGAGCGGCCCGATCAGGATTTTTTTCTCGATACAAACGCAGTCCATCAAAGAGCACCGTAAGCGAGTGCGGCATAACCGGGCCCGAAGCCCCAGTGTAAAGAAAATGGATCTCACCTTGCGCCTTGTCGAACAGGGGCTGCGCCAATTTTTGCGCCTCGGCTTGGACGAGATCCTCGCGGCTGCCGCCAAAACGAATGACTTCAGCGGGCACGCGCGCAAACGCTGGATAGCGGGCTCGTAGATCATCAAGATAGCTAGGCGAGACGCTCATGACCGCGCTTACCTGGTGGTAAGTCCAGCCTTCGAGCAGCCAGGCTTGGAGACGGGCAAATTGATATTTCCAGCCACCGGGCGGTTGGCGTGAATCTATGCGCTCATAATAATCAGTCCGCCAAGGATCTTGAATATCGATCACGTAGGGCACGTCGAACCAGCGCCGCCACAGTCGGCCGAGGGGAAAGGTGATGAACTGGGTGTTGGAGAAGAAAACGAGATCGAATTTTTCCGCCCGGAGCAGCTTTGAGCCGTGCCAGAGCAAATAAGGCAGCATGCGCAGGCCGGTGTTGCCGAGGCCCCACCAACGGGCCGCTCGGACCGGGATAGCGGGAATCCGAATGACCCGCACGTCGGAGGGAACCGTCGCCATTAGCTCGGGCTCGCGCACCCCGTCCTGATGCTCATCCATGAGAGTCAGCACCACCGGCTCCCAGCCGCTGGCCCGGTAATATGGCAGACTCATGCGGATGCGTTGCATGTCCGGCGCGTTGAGCGGGGGAAAGTGTGGGGAGATGATGAGGAGTTTTTTCACCAAAAAATCGACAGGGAAAGAGGCGATGATGACGGCTAGTGCTCGCCGCTGATCGTAGCTAATAAGTTATCGGCGCAAACGCAGGGAGCGTAAATCCCAGACCTGGCCCTGGGCGTTGGTGGCGGTGCGCTGCTCGGGAAAATCAAAGGCCCGGCCCAGCCGCAGCCAGAACTCGGCGTGGTTGGTGGAACGGAAATGGGAGACGAGCAGCGCGCCATCGGGCGGGAGCAGCGCGGCGAAACGGCGGGCGGTGCGGAGCGGGTCCGGCGCGTAGCCAAGGCACTCATTGAAGGTGATGACGTTGAAGTGGCCGGGCGCGGGGGTCCACGTCTCGAAGTCGTGCTGCTCGAACCGGTCGAGCGGTGCGGGCCGCGCGAGGGCGCGCGCGCGGCGAAGGCCCTCGGGGGAAATGTCCACCCCGAGGTAGCCGGTCAAGGCGGCGGGATCGAGGAGCGAGGCAAGGCGGCCGGAGCCGCAGCCTAGATCGAGGAGGCACGGTTGTAGGTGGGCCGCGCGGATGAGCGCGACGAGGACCTCATGGCGGGGCAGTTCATCAGGGCCGAAGAAATGGTCCCAAGCGCCGGTGGCGTATTCCTGGTCGAGTACGGTCGGCGGGATCGGCTGGCCCAGGCCAGCGCGGTGACCGTAAAGCCGGAAGCGAAGGCGATGCAAAATGCGCGCGAAGAGGGACGGAGGCTGGTTGCTCATGGGCAGGGTTCGAAGAAAAATTCCTCGTCGGAGTCAAAACTTTCGGCAAAGCCCGCGGGCAACACCGGTTGCGGCCACGGTGGGGTCGGGGCGACTTGGGAAACGTAACAGGCGAGAGCGGCACGCTTGACGGCGAGGTTCCCGGGAAAAGTGTGGCGCCACACACGGCCGGTGAGCGCGGGGCGGATGAGCCGCTGGGGACTCCAACGCGCCCAGACCGGATACTCGAAAAGGCGCGGCTTGAGACGAGCGATTTGCAGAGCGCGCTGAGTGAGATGGAAGGCGGCGGTGTGTTCGGAACTGCCGTCAGCGCGGCAGGGCAGAAACAATTCGGTGGGGGCGAGCGGCGCGATCAGCGCGGCGAGGCGCTGGGCGATAGCTTCGAAAGCGGCCGGACTCAGGTGGGCCAGCGTGCCATCGGGGGCGTTCAGAAATTGGAGTGAGGCGGCTTCGACCTTCAGCAGCAGCATGGCCTGGGTGGCTTCGGCGCGGCGCAGGCGCGCCAAGTCCGTGGGATTGACGTGCGGATGGTTGGGATGCGACCCAGCGCCGTCGGTGATATAGACGATGCTGACCGGCAGACCTGCTGCGCGCCGCGCGAGGATGAGTCCGGCGCAGCCCAGGGCTTCGTCGTCTTGGTGGGGCGCGATGATGAGGCAGCGGCTGCCGGCCTCGAGCAGGCAGGGCCGGCTGCGCAACCGCAGGGCTGAGGTGACGGCGGCACGAAGACCGCGACGAAGGAGTTCCTTCATGACGCGGGCCGCGCCAGGGCGGCGGTGACGATGGCCATGAGGCGCGGGGTCTCGCGTTCCCAGCAGTAGATGGTTTCCGCTGCGGTCCGGGCGTTGCGTTGCGTGGTGGCGAGTTGCGCTCGGTCGCCAATGAGTTGGTCAAGCGCGGCGGCGGTGACGGCGGGCGAATCAAGATCGATCAACTGGCCCGCACCAGGAACGCGAGCCAGCACCTCGCGCTGGCCCGCTGTGGGTGTGGCGACGACGGCGAGCCCGGCGTTGAGATACTGGAGGATCTTGTTGGTGATAGTGAGGTCGCGGTTGAGAACGGCGGATTGCTCCAGCGCGAGTCCGATGTCGTGTTGCGCAATCAGCGCGGGCAGCTGCGATGGTGGCACGAGTGGTTGTAACGTGACGCGCGCGGCGAACGCCGCCGGCAGGGCCGCGAGCAACCGAGGTGCGAATCCGGGACTGGGATTGCCGAGCAGCACGAGCCTGCTCGGCTGTTTGGTCAGGATCCACGAGGCGCAGAATTCCTCTAAGCCCCGGCCGGGGCCGAGGGTCTGGGAAAACCAGAAGAACGCGGGTGGCGTGCCCGGTGGGCCGGAGCGCGGGTCGGGTTGAAGCGGGAAGGAATTGGTCAGCACTTGGGGCGGTGGCGCGCCATAGCGGGCAGCGAGGGCGACGCTGAGCGCGGCGGAAGTGGTCGTCGTGTAGGCCGCGTGGAGGAGCAGTTGACGCTCCAGCGCGCGCAGCGGAGCGAGCGGCCGGCCCCGCCGGTCGGCGGGCCGGAGGTCCTCGGAATACCAATCCTCGAAGTCGGCGGCCACCTTCCGGCCGCGGCGCAGCAGTTCGCAGCCAATCCAGAAGGACAATTCATTGTGGACGATGGTGAGGTCAGCCGGAAGCTCGAGCGCCCGGCGGCGCAGCGGGCCGACGTGGCCGAGCGCGTGCAGAGTGGGGAAGCCGGCGATGGTGGCCTGCACCGCGAGACGCTGGCGCACGCGTTTGCACAATCGCGTGGTGATGCCGGGGTCGCGTCCGACCGATTCATGGCGGAAGGGCCGGCCAGCAACGAGGGCCTGTTCCAGCGCGTCGAGCGCGGGAGATTCACTCACGGTGAGCAGGGTCACGTCATGGCCGGCGCGGCCGAGGGCTTCGGCCTCCTTGAGGGGGCGCGGATTGCGGCAGGGGCTGCCCGAGCTGATGATGAGGATGCGGCTCATGCGCAGAAACGAGCGGCGAGGCGGTGCCACCAGCGACGTTGTGCGAGCTGGGCGCGGGCTTCACTCCAGTCCACGAGGCTATCGCCCACATCGTGCAGGCCGAGTTGCGCGACCGGAAGATCACCGGACTCAACGCGCCGGATGAGCTCCGGGAGTTTCTGGTAGAAATCCGCGCAACGATAGGGCGGGTGCAGCGTCCACATGCCGGGCGCGGCGCCGATAAAATCTACGCGGCGCAGACCGTGTTGCGCCATCGCGGCGGTGAGGAGCCGCTCGGGCAGTTCGCGAGGCGCGTTGCCCTCGAGCAGCGCGAGCAGCAAACCGCGAAGCGGAGCCATCTCTGGGCGCAAGGCACCGATGCGCATTTGAAAGCGCTCGCGATCAAAAAGAAAAACACGGCTGCTCATTTCGGGAAAAGCGTAAGCGAGGTTGGGGCCGACGAGGCGTTTGCCGCGCAATTCGGTGAGGCGTCCGTCTGGCGCGGGCGCACCGGGCAAGGGCGCGGTGACGAAAACATCCGGTTCCTTTTCCAGCAACGCGCACGCTTCGGCCAGCCAAGTGGCTGAGCCGCCACCGAACATCATGTCGGCATCACAGTGCAGCACGTAGCGGTGTGTCGCGGCATGGAGACCAAAAAAATACGAGTAGTACGGGCCGCCGCGATGATCCTTGGCCGGCACGTGTTGACCGCCAAAAAATTCTTCGGCCACC
>CAIVJE010000013.1 GCA_903906135.1 uncultured Verrucomicrobiota bacterium
GCAAATTCTGCCGGCGGCAAGAGCGAGCTCTCAATATGAATATGCGCATCAACCAATCCAGGCGCGATGTAATGTGGGTAACTTTTCCCTGGCTCCGCCTGCAGCCGCACAATGCGCCCGTCAGCCCACTCCACGGTGCCCGGATAAATGCGCCGCGCGTGCAGATCGACGATATTGCCCGAGAGGCGTTGCCTGCGATTTTTCACCTGAATAAATCTGCCCCGCCGACCCCCCATTGGCAACCTTAGTGAGCAAAAACTACTCGCAAAACGGCCACAGCGGTGCACGTTTCGAGTCCATGTCTGCCTACAACCCTACCCGCGATTACCAGAACCCCATTGTGCCTCGCTGCGATGACGATGATGAGGACGAGGATGCCGTTAAAACGACGCCCACCCCCGTGGGCGCCATGATCCAGAAGAAATTTCTGGAGCAGCGAAAAATTTTCCTGTGGGGCGCCGTCACTGATGCGACCGCGAAAGATCTCACGGAAAAGTTGCTTTACCTCGAGACCACAGGGCCGGGTAAGGATATTACTTTTTATATGAACACCCCCGGTGGCTCGATCACCGCTGGGATGGCCGTGTACGACACGATTAAGCTCATCACCTCTCCCGTTACCATCGTGGTCACGGGCATGGCTGCTTCCATGGGGTCTATTCTCCTCAGCGCTGCCAAAAAAGGCCGCCGCCTGATCTACCCACATGCGCGCGTGCTGATCCACCAACCGCTGATCACCGGCCGGATGGTCGGCCCCGCCTCTGATATTAATATCCAAGCGCAGGAAATGGAAAAACTGCGCAACGAGTTGAATCAAATTCTAGCCACCGCTTCGGGCCAATCATTCGCCAAGGTCGCCAAAGATTCGGACCGCGATTTTTACCTCAATGCCGAAGAAGCCATCGCCTATGGTCTCGCGGATAAGATCGTGGATAAAGTGTGACCCACCACTCATCCCCTCGCACTCAACCCGCCGTCCGGCGGGTTTTTTTTGACTGTTATTTTAGGCGCGGCCCAAGCGAAAACCTATCCAGACCGCGATCAAGGATAGCCCGACGGAAAGCAGCACGTTAAGCAGCGCCCCAGCCCACTGCCCTTTCTGCATTTGCTCCAAAGTTTGCCAGCTGAAGGTGGAGAAAGTCGTGTAGCCGCCACAAAATCCCGCGATCAATAAACTCCGCAGGGATGCCGAGGCGGCAGTTTCCCCTGGACCTACTCGGGCCATTAACCAGCCGATCAACAACGACCCACTGACATTAATCACCAAGGTCGCCCAAGGAAAACGGGTGGCACACGCCATCCCCACTAAGGTCCGTACCACTGAGCCGATGGCGCCGCCCAGCGCCACCCAACAGAGCGTAACTAGCGTGGTCATGGCGTGGCTTTGGCGCGCGCCACTGAACGCTTCAATAATTGGGCCCGCAAATAAACGTCCGGCCCAGCCTGTTGCCAGGCGGTTAGCCAGATACGGGCAAGCATATCCCCGCCAACCAGCAAACGGTCCTCGATAAACTTCTTCGCTTCAGCATTCGGTCCGGCTCCATCAATTCTTAGCGCCCCCTTTTTTTCTAGAATATAAAGGGGTTCTACTAGTTTTTGTTGTGTGACCACGTAAGTCATCACCGCGGAAAATAGAGGATCCCGCCCGTCGGCCGTCGGCGCTAACGCGAGCGGGGTGGCTGACGCTACGCGCGGCGCGAGTGCGGCAAATTTTATTCCAGCTCGGGCTATAAAACCGCTGTCGATCCAGCTATGTAAGCCCGACCACTTCGTGTAACCTTGGGGATTTTCTCCCACCCAGCCATTGTGGTGCTTGGTGGTATGCAGCGGCTGCGCACTGTCACCGACGTAATGGCCCATAATACCCATGACATAAACAATATCAGCCTGAGCATTAGCGATTTCATCAGGCGTGCCGGCTTCCCGAAATGCCTTCCAATACGAAAAAGCGGATTTCAGTTTTCCATAATATTCGGCGATCGCCCACGGCGCGAAGCCGGGCCATTCGCGAGTACGATCCTGATTTTTAGTGGGATCCAGCAGCGGAAAATTATCGGCATGAGCAGCGCGCCCCGCCGCAAATTGCAGGGCAAATTCATAGCGCAGCGCCGACACCGTCGCCGGGGTCAGACCCGCTTCCGTCAACTGCTCCAGATCGCAATAATGATCGACCCCATTGAAATGTTTAATCGGCAAATCAGCGGTGTTCCGCCAGCGGTCAGGCTCCCCCGAAAGAAAAGCCAACCGCTCAGCATTGCCCGGCTCTCGGACAAACGCCGGAAAATCTGCCGGCAGCGCCTTAAGGGCTAATTGGTTAATAGTCCGGTGCCCCTCATAATCCCAAGCGGATGCCGCCACGGTCATCAGCAGTGAAACGGATAAAGTGAGCCATGAGTAGCAATCAAATATTTTCATAGAAAAAGATCAGGATCGAGGGGAGTTGGCCTGCGTCCGCAAGGCGGTGAGCGCACTCGCATAATTATCTAAACCAGCCGCCAAAGCTTCCGCGATTTGCTGCCGAAAAGCAGGAGTCGCCAGTCGCCGAGCCTCAGCCTCATTGGAAAGATAACCGCATTCCACCAGCACGCCGGGACAATCGAGCATGCGCAGGACGGCGAGCCGACCCCGTTTATAGCCACGGTCAGGGGTCTTCAACGTCGCCCGCAGCGCCCGATGCATTTCCGCTCCTAAGAGCAAGTTGGCGTAGTCAAATCGATTGCTCGGATACGCCACTTTCGTCATCTCATCACCGAACTCGTCGCCCGTAGATCGCATCGACCGTGGCGCCATTGCGTAAGTTTCAATGCCGGTAATATTATCCGGGGCGGAATTAAAGTGAATGCTCAAAAAAACATCCGCTTTCCCCCGATTCGCGAATTCGTTGCGCATCAGCAAGTCAGTTTTTTTATCTTTGGAAAGCTCCCGGTCTTCGGTGCGAGTTAGCAAAACCCGCCACCCGCGGGCCTCGAGTAGCGGCTTCAACCGCAACGCGACCTCGAGGGTTAAAGTTTTTTCATTCAACCCCAGTCGCTTGCTTTCCGTGCCGGGATCGATGCCCCCATGCCCAGGATCGAGCATGATAATCTTGGGCGCCTGCTGCGGCAAAAAAGCAAAGTGATCGGCTGGCCGAAAAAGGGGCGCCACGATTTTAATCGCATCGAGTAAACTGATCCACAGGCCATCCTTATAATTCAATACCGGCGCGCCTAAAAAGATCCGTAGATTATCAAAATAAAAATCGTGCTCATTGCCCTCAAAGGCCAAGCGCACCCCCCGCGCATCACTGAGGGTCATGGCCCCTTCGGGCTTGGCCCACGCCGCTTTTAGGGAAAACCGTTGCGCGACTTCACGTAGACTAACGTAGGCGGTGCCGCGTAATGAGGTCACGGCCCACAGCACGGGAGCTGGCGCCGGCCGTGAGGGGGCAACACGCGAGGGCGCCGGCTCGGTCCTCGCAGCTGGCGCCGCCAGCGACACCGAGGCGGAAGCAAGTTTAGCGGTGGCCAAGGATTCTTGCGCTAAGCCGCACCCTGCGCTCAAGCCAATCAACAACGGCACTAGCCCGAAAGCGGGGAGCCGCGCCATAAATGAAAAGTGAATCAAACCGCGGGGGCCGCCGCCGGGGGCGGTGCCGAGGGCGTCTCGCGGACGTGAAACTTCAGCTTACGCTTGTTCGGCGGTAAGGCCGAGAGCATCACATTAATTTGCTTACCATTCAGCTTGGGTGGTGAATCCGGCAGACCCATCGTCTCAAGCTCTTTGAGGGCGCGGTTCATGACATCGAAACCCATCTCGGTGTGCGCCATCTCGCGGCCACGAAATTTCAGCCGCAATTTCACTTTATTGCCATGATCGAGAAATTCCTCGGCATGGCGAACCTTCGTCATGAAATCCCCTTTTTCAATGCGCAGGGTAAATTCGATTTCCTTGATCTTACTGGCGGTCGATTTGACGTGAGAAGTTTTCTTCTGCTCCTCGTAAACATACTTACCAAAATCCATGATCCGGCAAACCGGCGGAGTCGCCGCCGCCGCCACTTCGACTAAATCTAAATTAAACTGCATCGCGAGAGCGATGGCCTTGGGGGTGTCCAAGATTCCGAGCTGACGACCTTCAGGGCTAATGACCCGCACTTGCGGCGACTTAATCCGCAAATTGCGGCGAATGGCGGCGAAGGGATCGTTGTTGCGACGATTATCGCGATTATAAGGAGTGCGGCCAGCGGGCGGAGAGGAAGGAAGTGCCATTCAGGATGAGGGGGTTGCGAGGAAGAGAGGTCGAAGGGTGTTTTCGCTTCTCAGCGCGGTGAAGACAACACCTATTTAGAGCGAAATCGCCCTCGTCAGACGCTAAAGCTTTCCCCACAGGAACAACTGGCCTTGGCGTTGGGATTGGAAAATTTAAAGCCTCCGGCGACCATTTTAGCGGAATAATCAAGCTGCGTGCCCTTGAGGTAGAGCGCCGTTTTAGGGTCCACCACGACCGGCACCCCGGCTGTGCGCACGAGGATATCGCCCTTCCGCGCTTCTGGGACAAAGCGCATTTTATAACTTAAACCGTTGCAGCCACCACCCGTGATCGCGATGCGCAGGTAATCCCCCTGCACTTCGCGCGCAATGAGCGCTGCGACCTTGGCCCCCGCCTCCGGCGTGAGGCGCACGAGGTTTTCATTGCCTTCGCGCACGCCCTCGGGCGGTAAAATGAGAGGTGGAGCAATTGACACAGCGTAAGCTTATGCCTCCGCCCGCGATTTTATCAAGCACTGCGCAACGTTCACCGCATTGGTGAAACTGCGGGCACTCGCTTGACCTCGGCCAGCCAGACTAAAAGCGGTGCCGTGATCGGGACTCGTGCGAATAAAGGGCAAGCCCAAGGTCACATTCACCGCTTCATCAAAATCAATCACCTTGAGCGGCGCGAGCCCCTGATCGTGATAAAGCGCGATAATAACATCAAATTCTCCGCGCAGGGCGCGGGCAAACAGCGTATCCCCAGGTTGACAAAGCGAGAGCCCAGGGAATTCCTGCTGCAATGTGGTCAGCGCGGGATTCAAGAAATCACGCTCCTCCTTCCCCAACAAACCCCCTTCACCAGCGTGAGGATTGAGTCCGCACACTCCAATACGCGGGAAATTTCCTGGCGACGGAGCCCCCGGCCTTAGTGATAAAATCCGCCCTAGCTGATCAGCCGCGGCCACCGTACGTCGCAATAATTTCAGCTCAAGCAATGGCGCGACCGCGCTGAGCGGCACGTGCCAAGTCGCTAGGACGACCTGCAACCGACCACCACAAAAAGCCATCACGGGCTCCCCACCCCACCGTGCGGCGAAAAATTCTGTTTGGCCCGGAAATTCATAACCGATGGCGGCCAAGCGTTCCTTGCTGACGGGCCCAGTCACCACACCAGAAAATTCTCCGCTGATGCAACCCGCCGCCGCTCGTTCCATCGCCGCCCACGCCACCAAAGCACCAGCGCCACTCGGGCGGCCCGGCGTCGCCGAAAAATCCTCTAGCCCGACCGCAATTTTTTCAGCGGGAGTATCCAGCGTCGCCAGCCAGCCCAGCGGACCGATCACCGCGATGTCTTTCGCGGCCGTTCCCTGTGCAGATAGCCAAGCCGCAATAATCTCCGGACCAACTCCGGCCGGATCACCGCAAGTAAGCGCGAGTTTACCCAGCGTGCTCATCTTTACGCAAAAGACTTCCGGTTGGCCGCACAAAGCCACGCTTGCCCGCGGCAAAAAAATCGAGAAAGCACCGCGCCTCGGCACTTGTCACTCCCGCCGCGAGTACGGTTGCGGCTAAACGCCGCGGATCACCCCCAGCAAAAACTGCGCGGTAACATGCTTTAAGCTCATGGATCGCCTCGCGACTGAAACCCCGCCGCTTGAAGCCCACGACGTTAAAGCCCGGGACCTCATCCCGCTCCGCGACCATCAAAAAAGGCGCCACATCACGGGTCAGCCGGGTCAGGCCACTCACCATGACGCCTTCGCCGATGCGGACGAATTGATGAATGCCCGCGCCGCCGCCGACAAAAGTGAAGCCGCCGATTTCTACGTGTCCGGCGAGCATCACATTATTGGCCAACACCACCTCATCAGCGACCACGCAATCGTGGCCGACATGCGCGCTCGCCATCAAGAAACAGCGCGCCCCAATCCGCGTCGCCTGGCCTGCATGAATCGAGCGATTAATGGTCACATGCTCGCGCACAATCGTGCCGGCTCCGAGATGCACGCCGGAAA
>CAIVJE010000014.1 GCA_903906135.1 uncultured Verrucomicrobiota bacterium
CGCGCACGTAAGGCGAGCGGTCGATGGACTGCCACAGGAGTTGCACGCGGTTCATCGCCCCGACGCTCACGGTGGCCAGCGGGTGCGCTTGGTCCAAGAGGCGCCCCTCAATCATTATTTTTAAGGGCTCCGGCCCGATCGAGGGAAGCAGCTGCATTTTTTCCAACCAGACATCTTCTAAGCGCACAAAATGCCCTTGCAGCTCAGCTAGAAAATTCAGCCAACCCGCGCGTTGCGCATACAGGACCTGTAATTGCTCCAACTGGCGCTGGCTCTCCGCGAGGTGGCTGAGCGCAATTTTTTGTTGTAACTGGCGGTTTCGGAGCGGCTTATTTTCTCGCTCCAACGCTGCGGTTTTACGCTGCGCTTCATTGAGCAGACTATTCGCATGCCAAATGGGCGCCACCGGTGCGGTGACCATCAGCACAGCCGCGGCTAACAACCAAGGCTGACGGCGGCGGCGACGCGCCAGCTGGCGCCAGCGTCGGGGCAGCAAATTAATTGTCGGGTGGCCCAAAAATAATTGGGCCGCCGCCGCGCCCACGAGATCGGTCAGCCAGGGCGCCGAACTGGCCATGGCGGTGGAGTCACAATCAGTCGCTAGTTTAACCACCCCCAGCTCAGTCAAACGCTCCACCGGTTGCAGCAGTTCTGCGGCGAGCGCGGCGACTAACTCAGCGCGAGCCGCGCCGGGACCAGTCAGGAAAACCCGCGCCGGCTTTGCCCAATTATTCTGACGCTGAAAATGCAGCAACGAACGCGTAATCTCAGGCCCCAATTTATGCACGTAATCGATTAGTCCTGCCGCCGGAGCCGCCCCCTCAGTCAACTCCGCGATTCCCCCATCGCCCAAAGCCAGCCGCCGCAGAGTGAAGCGTGACGGCTCAACCAATAACAACGTCGTGCCGTCAGCCCCCAGATGCAGCACTAAGGCCGACTCGCTTTGACTGGGCTGCGCGAGTCGAAACGCCGCGAGCGTCGCCAGCGGAGCCGGCAAGATGGCGGATATCTCCCACCCGACCGACTCGGCCGCCGCGCAGAGTGGGTCTAGCAATTCCAGCTTGGCCGCAGCTAGCAGGGCAGAACCTTGGCCCTTACTTTGATCGAGCACGACGCTGGCCCAAGCCACTTCCGCCAGCGCGTAAGGAATGTTTTGCTCGGCGGCAAACTCCAGGATCTGAGCTCGCTGCGCGGGCCCGACCAGCGGTAAATCGATAAACTTAGTTAGGGCGTGCTGCGCCGGAAGCACCAAGCAAACCGGATCACTGAGCTTAACGCGGGCACCTAAAGCCTGCATCGCGGCACAGGTATTGGCCAACCACCGCTCAGCGCGATTTGCCCCCACGGGGAAAATCTCGACGGCGGTGCGATGCAGGCAAAGTTGCTCGCCGGCACGGCTAAAAATCCCAAGCGCCGTCGAGCCGGCGCCGCAATCCAAGATGATCGTACGATGAGAAACCACGGGCAAAAAATATTACACGGCCCGTGTGGCGGTTTTGTTTGCGGGCCTTTCGGCAAAGGTCACGCTTTATTTCTGATGAGCTCTGCCCTCCCTTACAAAATCAGCGTGCTGGTCTTTATTGAAAACGCCGCCCACGAACAATTGCTGCTGCTTCGCGCCAAAGAACCGAACCTCGGCCTGTGGTCCCCCATCGGCGGCAAATTAGAAATGACCACAGGCGAATCCCCTTTTGAGTGCGCGGTCCGTGAGACGGCAGAAGAAACCGGGTTCAAGATTGCCCCTGCTGATTTGCATCTTTTCGCCATGATTGCCGAGAAGGCCTACCAAGGGAGTACCCACTGGCTCATGTTTTTATTCCGCTGTAAGGCCCCGATCACTGATCTGCCTACTGATATCAGCGAAGGGAAATTTGCGTTCTTTTCCCGCGATCAAATCAAGACTCTGGCCATTCCTGAAACCGACAAAATCGCGCTATGGCCTATTTTTGATCAATACCATGACGGCTTTGTGGCATTAAAGGCCGACTGCCGCTGTACCCCAATTCAGATCACTGTTGAGCAAATTACCGGGCTCACTGGACGCGCTTATTAGCGCCAAACACCGGTTTAGGTGGCCCCGGCTTATTGTTATTTAAGCCGCAAGTTTCTCTTGTGTTTGGCAGTCTTACCCTGAACAAAGGGACATTCGCATCCAATTATTACTTCAATCTTAAAGCATTACCTGTGACCAAGAAGCCTTCCTCCTCGAAAAAACCAGAAGTCACCAACCTGGGCTATGATGCGCGTCAAGCGCCGATCAATATTAAGCTCGGTCAAGATGAGAAAATCGCGCTTTACCGTGACATGGTCCGCATCCGCCGCTTCGAAGAACGCTGCCTACGGAGCTATCAACAAAGTAAGATCGGCGGGTTTCTCCACCTTTACATTGGCCAAGAATCAATCGCGGTGGGTTGCGCCTCAGTCATGGGCAAAGATGACCATATTATTACAGCCTATCGCGACCATGGCCATGCGCTCGCAGTTGGTATGGGCATGAACGAGATGATGGCCGAAAATTACGGGAAAATTACCGGCTGCTCCAAAGGCAAGGGTGGCTCGATGCACTACTTTGATCCCTCCCGCAATTTCTGGGGCGGCCACGGGATTGTCGGTGGCCAAATCCCGCTCGGCACCGGTATCGCCTACGCGCTAAAATATAAAGGGCTGAAAGGCGCCTGCATGGCGTTCATGGGCGATGGCTCAGTTAATCAAGGTGCCGTCCACGAATCCTATAACTTGGCCGCTCTCTGGTCGCTGCCGGTCGTCTTCATCATTGAAAACAATGGTTACTCCATGGGCACGAGCCAAGAGCGCTCCTCGGCTGGTCCCAGCCTCGCCCAACGCGCAGAAGGCTACGGCATGAATTGGGCCATTATCGAGGATGGCCATGACGTCCTCGCCGTTCGCGACAAAGTCGGCCAAGCGCTCAAACTAGCCCACGACAAATCCCTGCCGAGTGTGCTGGAGATTCGCACCTACCGCTACCGGGGACACTCCGTCGCCGATCCTGATACCACCTATCGTGATAAAGCAGAAATCGAGGCCTACAAATCGACGAAAGACCCACTGAACGTTTTTCAATTAGCCCTGCTCGCCGAACAAACCCTGACGGACGAGATCATTCAAAAAATTGACGAGTCTGCTCGCGCGGAAGCAGAAACTTCCGCCCAATTCGCCGACGCGAGTCCCTACCCGAGCATCGAAGATATCAAAAAAGACGTTTACTGGGAGATCGATAATCCCGCCGATCGTAAATCGGTCGGGGCGCTCTTCTTCGACTGAGCCGCCGCCGCAACCACTTAAAACTAACCTCTTAGACCTGCTCCGTCCCATGCCTGTCATCACTTACCGCGAAGCCCTCCGCGCTGCTATGTCCGAGGAAATCGAACGCGATCCCAACGTCGTCCTGATGGGCGAGGAAGTCGCTCAATTTAACGGCGCCTATAAAATCTCCGAGGGCATGCTCGCCAAATACGGCCCGAAGCGAATCGTCGACACGCCCATTAGCGAAGCGGGCTTCATCGGCATGGGTGTAGGCGCCGCGATGCTCGGACTGCGTCCCGTGATGGAACTGATGTTCTTCAGTTTTTACTCCGTCGCCTTTGACCAAATCTTCAACAACGCCGCCAATATTCGTTATATGTCGGGCGGTCTCATCAACTGCCCCATCGTCATTCGCGGCCCCGCTAACGGCGGCACCAACGTTGGCGCGACCCATTCCCACACGCCCGAATCGATCGCCGCCTATCATCCGGGGATCAAGGTTGTCGTTCCCTCCAACGCCTATGATGCCAAGGGCCTCATGAAATCCGCCATTCGCGACAACGATCCGGTGATGTTTCTGGAAAATACCATTCTTTACGGCGAAGCCTGTGAAGTACCCGACGGTGAATACCTCGTCCCACTCGGCAAGGCCAGCGTCATGCGCGCAGGCACCGATATCTCGATCATCGGCCACGGCCGCTCGATTCAGTTAGCCCTCAAGGCCGCCGACCTCCTCAAGGAAAAACACAATATTAACGCCGAGGTGGTAGACCTGCGCTCCATCCGCCCGCTCGACGTCGAGACGATTCTGAATTCCGTCAAAAAAACGAGCCGCTGCCTTTACGTCGAAGAATCCAAACCTTTCTGCTCCGTCGGCGCCATGGTCGCCTGCCTCATTTCTGATCAAGCCTTTGATTATCTCGATGCCCCCGTCAAACGCCTGACCTCCATCGATGCCCCCGCGATTTATTCGCCGCCTTTAGAAAAACTACAACTCCCCTCGGTTGAGCGCATCTACCAAGCAGCCCTCGATACGCTGAAATAATTTACGGTTTAGAACTAAAACCTTAGCCTTTTCCCCACCATGGCCGAACTCATTGATATGCCCAAGCTCAGCGACACGATGTCGGTGGGCACGTTAATTAAATGGCTCAAAAAAGAAGGAGATGCTGTTCAAGCGGGCGATATGCTCGCCGAGATCGAGACCGACAAGGCCACGATGGAACTAGAAACTTTCTTCACGGGGACGCTCATCAAGATTTATGCTGAAGCTGGTTCTCAGGTAGCAATCGGTGCGCCGCTCTGTGCCATCGGTAAACCAGGCGAAGCCGCTCCCGCGCCGCAAGTCGCCACCGCCACGACCCCACCACCATCAGTCATCGTGCCCGCCGCCGTCATCGTGACCGCTCCCACGCCCGTTGCTGCACCCGTACCAGCCCCAGCCCCCGTGATCGCCACAGTGATCCCTGCCGCGTCGCAGGCCTCCGCCGATCGGCTAAAAATCTCCCCCCTCGCCCGAAAAATTGCCGCCGATCAAAAGATCGATGCCACCCACCTGACCGGCTCCGGCCCCGCAGGACGCATCGTCAAGGCCGATGTCCTCGCCGCCGTCGCCAATCCTTTACTAGCGTTAGCGAAGCAGACCGCCGGACAGACCATGGACGGACAGCAACCCGCAAGGGTGACCCGCTCTGGTCCAATTCAGGCAGAGCGTACAGTGCCAGCGACGAATATGCGGGCGACGATTGCTAAGCGTCTGCTCGAGGCGAAGACGCAAATCCCGCATTTCTATTTAGAAATTGAGGTCGACGCGGAACCATTGCTCACCGTTCGCGCTCAGCTCAACTCTGCTTTGGAAGCAGAAGGCGTTAAGTTGTCGGTCAACGATTTCATTCTCAAGGCCAGCGCGGCAGCGCTCCGCCGCGTCCCCGGCGTTAATGCCTCCTGGACGGGCGCAGGCATCCAATATCACGGCGCCGCGCACGTTTCCTTTGCGGTGGCGATCGAAGATGGGCTCATCACGCCGGTGATTCGTGATGCCCACCTCAAATCTATTTTTGCGATTAGCACTGAGGTCAAACCGCTCGGCCAGCGCGCCAAGCAAAAGAAACTCAAGCCGGAGGAATTCACGGGCGGCACGTTCTGCGTTTCCAACCTCGGCATGATGGGCATTCCCAAATTTAGCGCGATTATCAATCCGCCAAACGCCGCCATCCTCGCCGTGGGGACCACCGTCACTAAGCCGGTGGTTAAAAATGGCGCGATCGTTATTGGCCAGACCATGACGCTAACGCTTTCCTGCGACCACCGCGTCGTCGACGGCGCCCTCGGTGCGCAATTTCTTGCCGCCCTGAAAGATCTTCTCGAGAAACCCGCGCTGCTGCTCGTCTAAAGCGCAGCGGCGATCAGCCTTCCGCACGGCGGCGAGCGTCAGCTTCGATCAACGCCTTTAAGCCATCGAGGGTCGCTTGGGCTTGAGCCTTAGCCGCCGGCAACGCAGC
The DNA here is from genome assembly GCA_903906135.1 of uncultured Verrucomicrobiota bacterium. Lineage (GTDB taxonomy): Bacteria > Verrucomicrobiota > Verrucomicrobiia > Opitutales > Opitutaceae > Lacunisphaera. Next base: position 5,766 of record CAIVJE010000014.1, read on the forward strand.
GGCTGACTTCGCCTGTTCTTGCGCAAAAAGATAAAATTTCATTTTGGGCTCCGTGCCACTCCCGCGCGCCGCGAAGGAATAGCCGTTCGCCAGCGTCACCAAGTATAAATCCTGCGCAGGAATTAACTCCCCATCGGCATCCGAAAATTTTTCCCGCCCAAAATCTTGAAAACGGGTAACGGCAGTCGCGCCAAATGTCGTTGGTGAATTTTGCCGATAGCTTTCCAGAATGCGTTTTATTTTCGCCGCCCCACTCGCGCCTTCGTAATAAATATTAATCACGCCTTCGAGGAAGAAGCCGTACTTGAGATAAATCTCATTGAGATATTCAGGTACCGTCAGGCCACGTGATTTCACCCAGGCACACACCTCAGCAAACATCAGACACGCCGCGTTGCCGTCTTTATCGCGCACTAAGTCATTGGGCAAATAACCATAACTTTCCTCCGAGCTAAACAGCACAAAAGTACTGTGCGCCTGCAGATCAGCCGCGCGCTGCCGAAACGGCGCGGCCTCATAATCAAAATCCCCACCCTTCGCAGCAATCAACTGCTCTTCATAACCGCGGAGCTTGCCCGCAATCCATTTAAAGCCGGTCAGCGTATTAATAACTTTAACGCCATGCCCCCGCCCAATCGCATCCTGCAGGGGCGTCGTCACAAACGTTTTGATGATCGCGGCCGACTCGCTCCCAGTACGGGGGATCCAGCCGAGCTCTTTATACTTAGTAATCCGGTAATCGGCTAATAATGCCCCCACTTGGTTGCCGGTGAGTAATTCCATTTTCCCGGCACGATTACGCACCGCCACCCCCATGCGATCGCAATCGGGATCAGTGGCCATCACAACTTCCGCGCCATTCTGTTCGGCAAGTGCGACCGCCATGGCTAAGGCTTCCGCATTTTCCGGATTCGGGGATTTTACGGTCGGGAATCGGGCATCGCCGACTAACTGCTCGGGCACCGGGGTTACCGTGATGCCGGCTTGGCGCAGGAGCGGCAGTGAGGAAATGGCGCCGACGCCATGAAGGTTAGTGAAAACCACCTTGAGCGGCGTAGCCTGCAATAAATCAGGGTCAATCACGGCCTGCGCCGCCGCCGCTAGGTATGCAACGTCCGCGCCCTCCCCCAGCGTCACCACTGAGCGAAGGTCCTTCGCAAGAAATTCCTGCACCGCGCCTAAAGGGACCGCATCAACTTCCGCAATTATCCCTTTGTCCTGGGGTGAGATCACCTGCGCCCCATCGGTGAAATAAGCCTTAAATCCATTATCATGAGCCGGATTATGACTGGCGGTAATCACCACGCCCGTGTGCGCCTGGAGGTGGCGTACAGTAAAACTCAACTGGGGGGTGGAACGCGGCCCATCAAAAATGATCGCCTCGCCACCGAGTCGCGTCCACGTCGAGGCGGCTAATTCACAAAAATGCCGAGAGAAATGCCGTACATCGTGAGCGATAACGAGCTTCGGGCGCGCCGCGCTCGCTTGCGCCTGCAAATAGCCCTGCACATAACGATGGAGGCCAATGATCGCTCGGATCAGGGTGAAATCATTGAGTAAATTGCTGCCGACATTGGCGTGCTCGGGCGTGCCGGCCACACTGAGTTGGCCCGTCTCAGCCTGGGCCGTAACCTTGCCGATGGTCCGTCCCCGCATGCCGCCCGTACCAAACTCAAGGTAACGATAGAAACGATCATTGAGTTCACTCCACTCCCCGCGGGCCACGAGTTCGCCTAAACTTTGCTGCGCCCAGACCGGCAAGCCAGCGTTAAACCAAGCCTGCAGATTTTCAGCGGCGCTCGACATCAGCTGGCCGTTTTTCACGGCGAGAGCTATTTGATCAGAATAATTCATAGAAATTTCGCTGAGAAAATTTAAAGCGTGAGTGCGCAGTCGTTAAATACAAAATAAGATTAACCCAAATATAGTCCCTCAACAATAGTTGGCTTAACTGGCAAAGCCCGCCACCGCTCCGCAAAAGCGGCTGCCTCATCGCCAAAGAGCGGCGATATTTCGATTGAGATCTTGGGCAATCCGGTCGGATCCGTTGCCATCACGACGCCCAAGGATTGCAACCAGCGGGCATATTGCCGGAGTTGATCATCCCGCGAACTCTGGGGTGAATCCAAGCCCTCTGCATTTTTTACTGGGCTGAAATCATCAGCCCGCGCGGTTTCGATCACGACTGAATTACGGGCGAAAGGTAACGCATCAAAGACAAAGAGTTCAAATTTTACGCCATTGGCCTTACTCGGTTGCAGGGGTTGCCCCCGAGCATCGATGGTGGCGATTTTTTTATCAGCCCGATGAAAAGGGAGCGCCACTCCCGGACCGCCCGCCGCCATCCGCCGGGCAAATTCACGATCGATGAGATGTATGGCGATGCTACCCGCGCCGAAGCGTAAGGTGCCGTCAATCTCCAGTTCGCGCTGCATCGCCAGCGGCATATCGCTATACTCGATGACGACGACCTTGCCGTCTTGTTGGCAAAAATGGCCAACTTTTTCATCGGCATACGCTTTTCGGACCATCTTGCTCGACATTTCTGCCCGAGCGTTGAGGTGAAAGCCGATAAACTCCGCATCGAGACAACGGACGAGGGGGTTATCGACCTGAAAATAACTAATCGTGTCGATCCCCTCGGACTGCATGAGATCTAACGCTCCGCTGCGGTGCAAGGCGCGCAGTGAACCGCCATGACCATCTGGGCTGAGCGCTAGGGTCGCCGGAGTTTCCAACAATAATTTACCGTTGAAATCGACCGCGGGCATGCGGCCCTGGCGGAAAAAATGAACCCGCCTGACATCCAAACCAAAATATTTATTCGCCACAAAGAAATGCTCGGTCTCCTCGTGATTGGCATGACTGGTCATAATGAACCAATGCAGCGGGCGACCCGCGCGCAGGCCCGCTGCCTTAATTTTTTCTGCAAAAATCTGAAATAAAGTTTTTTGCTTAACCGGCGAAACCGGAAAAGTTCCCTTTGGGCCAGGATAGCCCAGCCGCGTGCCCTGCCCGCCTGCGACGGTGAAGGCGGCTACCCGACCTTGCCGCAAAGCTGCGGTCCCGATCGCCAGTGCCTGCGCCCAAGCCTGCGCGTCACCCCCAGCTGTCGGCAGTTGAATACAGGGCGCCGGCGCCAGCCCCGCCAACTTTACCGAGGTCGCTGTGCCCGCGCCCACGACCAAGGCATCGTTCAAGCGCGCTAATTCCTGAAGATCAATCTCGGCCGCCTGCGCAAGTAAGCTCGCCCGTTGAGCAACGGTGAGGCTCGGCCAATGTGCAAATACCTGTTCCTGCCCAGCGGCCCGAAAAGCGGCGATTAATGGTTCAGATTCCATTGCGAAAATAAAAACCATAACCGCCTAAAACATGCAAGGCAGAGAGATGTTCTCGGGCAAAAACCCGGCCACCGCTGATCAGCCAACCCCGCTCCGGCCGGCGCCCATCGCCGCGCCTACCGTTAATCCGCCCCCGCCCCCCACCTTTCAACGGCATTCTATTTGTAATATATTATATTACAAACAGAGCATCGGCCAGAGCCGGATGCACGGGGCGGCCGGCAGAGATCTTAGAATAAAAATTAGCGCGGGAGAGAGCCCCGAACCACCCCGGCCAGCTTTCGGTGTTAATGGTGAGACTGGCGCTTACTTTTTGTCGTCTTCGAAGCGAAAAATAAATTCGTGATCGCGGGCATAGCCAAGTTTTTGACGAATAATGTGCTCGACCAAGGCGGGATCATGGCGGAGCTGATCGAGATATTTTTCCTGCTCTTGCAGCCGAGCATTGGCTTCGGCTAAACGCCGTTGATTATTAATTTCTTGAACGTGCAGGGCAGTCCATTCCCGGTGCATCTGGATAAAAAATGTGGCGGCCCACAGCACGACAGCCGCGAACAGCACGGCAAAAAAAACCAGCAACAATTTACTGAAATTCGCAGGAGGCAACTAGGTGGTTAAAAGAACCTGCCGCGGGCCAAGCAACTTTTTTCAGATCGCCCGGGCATGCTTTTGTCGTGCTTTTTAGTCCCCGCGACCGATAATTCGCGCCTGATGTATCAGAGCTATTATGGCCTTCAGGAAATGCCGTTCCATATTACGCCCGACCCCAAGTTCCTGTACCTGAGCGAAACCCACCAGGAAGCTTTGCAGCATTTGAAATATGGGGTGAGCGAGAAAAAAGGCTTCATTGTTCTGATCGGGGAAGTCGGGTGCGGAAAAACCACCTTATGTCGCAGGTTTCTCAGCGAACTTGATCCCCAGCATTATGATACCGCGCTGGTGCTCAATCCCCGGCTCACGGAAACGCAGATGCTAAAAGCAATTTTAGTCGAGCTAGGCGAAACGCGAGTCGCCCGCAATAAGAACGACCTCGTCGCGCAAATGAACCAAGTCCTCCTCCAGCGCATCGCCGCGGGCCGTGAAATCGTCTTGATCATCGATGAAGCGCAAAATCTTTCCTTCGAGGTTTTTGAACAAGTACGGTTATTGTCTAATCTCGAAACCGATAAACAAAAGCTCCTGCAAATCGTCCTCTTGGGTCAGACCGAGCTCAAATATCGTCTCGCGGCCGAAGAATTACGCCAGCTGCGCCAACGCATACTCGTCCATTATGAATTGCGCCCCTTCGCGCGCACCGAAATGGACCGCTACATCCACCACCGCCTCACCGTGTCAGGTAGCCTAGGGCGCCCGCGCTTTACCCCCTGGGCGCTACGGCAAATTTTCCAGGCAAGTCGCGGCATTCCGCGGATCATCAATAATCTTTGCGACAAGGCCCTCTTGGCTGCTTTCATTCGCGACTCGGACGAAGTAAACTACTGGGATGCACGCCGCGCCGTGAAAGAGATCAAGCAATTGACTGACTGAGGGAACATGCCACGACTGCCTTTACTGATCCGAAGTTCTCTGTGTTCGATTTTTAATTTACCCATGCCCATCAGCTCGTGCGCGTTCTCGGATTCAACCCGCCCATCGTCCATTACCA
>CAIVJE010000015.1 GCA_903906135.1 uncultured Verrucomicrobiota bacterium
AATGCCGTCACATCCAATAACCCTTGGGTCATGAAATGCAGCGAATGACACACCTCGAGAAATTGCTCCATCTCCGCATCAATCCCCACCCAGTCACGGCCGGCCGCGGCGTTGATGCGCGAGACCAAACTATCTGGGCGAAAACGAGAATATTTTGCCTCAAAAGCGGCCACCCAAGCCACCACCGCCCCTTCAAAGGCCTGCGCCGCGACCGGATCAGCGCAGACGTACTGGACTTCGCATTTAGTTCCCAGCGCGGCCCAGCGTAAATAACGCAACGGCTCCACGACGCCAGCCACTGGGGCAGCGGCTGGCCGCTTGGTCATTTCAGCGATGAGTGGCATCGAGCCGATCGATTGATTAGCGAGTGAACTTAAGCCCCACCGTGAAGGCATTGGCCTGGCTAAAGGCATCCTGACGCGTAACCCCGTCAAGTCCCCGCGAAGTATAGCGATCGTAAGCGACATCAATCGCCACCCACGGCTTGACCTGCCAAATTAATTTTAGCCCTACATTAATCGTCTGCATATGGGCCAAACGATAATCAGAGGAATAATAGGGCGCCATCCCCGTACCCGTCTCACCCAGCTTCGGCTCATAGCGTGTGACGATGCCCGCGGCATCCAAATTGGTATAATAAAAGTCAGCGGCCGACTGCCGGTACCAACGAATCGAAGGCTGCAGCATCAGATGCTCGCTGATTTTCTGAATCCACAGTAAAGATAGCGTGTGGCTCGCGATACCAAACGAATCATGGTAATAGCGGTAAGAAGCATCGATCGCCCCATGCCACGATTCGACATTATGGTTGGTGCCTAAAAAGAGACTGACCTTGTTTTTCTCCGAAGGCCGATTTTCGGGCACCGTATAATAAAAGCCGGGGTCAAGATCGAGCTTCCGCGTGGACACAATTTTGTAGGGATCACTCAGAAAACCCTGCGTAGTACCCCAGGAAACATTAGCCGTCACCGAGGTGTTTTTATCCAGCAGCTGGATCAGCCCGATCAGAAAATCATCACCCGTTTTGGGCCGCTTAATCGTCCAACCAATTTTTTCTTCATTGATCGTGTCGTCGGTCCGACCGTAGCCCAGCAGTAGGCTCGTATTTTTATTATAAAAATCAGTGACCGTGTTTAACGACAACCCATTCGAAACATAATCACTCTCGCGACTATTGGCGACCCCCGCGGTAACATTAACTCGATCAAATTGATGCGACAAAGCCGCATCCCAGGCTTTGCGCCGATCAGACATGGTCGCGAGCGGCGTGGCTGCCCCCGGCGTGCGCGCCAGCTCGCCCGTCGGCGTCGCCCCAGCAATTGAGTCAATGACGCCCATTAACTTAAAATGAGTGGAGCTCGAAAGATCGGTTTCAATCAGACCATATTGAGAATCCACGCGGATCCGCTGGTCGTCCTCCTGCCACGATTGCGCTTTAAAAGTCAGGCTCGACTCCGCGCGCGCGGCTCGAGGAGACAGGAGTATCAGGAGGCCGGCTAACAAAAGAGCGTGCGGCGAAAATGAAAGCTGCGAGCGAGCGGTAGTCATAGGGAGGGGAAGATCTTAATCATGGGCGAAATGATTTATGAGAAGAAGCGCAGTCAAAAATAGGGCGTATTTATCGGCGTTTGTCAGCGAGGATAAATTTACGACACCCAAACAAGCCGTGAGTGCCATATAGCAAAATATTTGCATGTTATTACAAAAATGTCACCTCCGCCTCTTTGCGCAGATCTCCTTTTACATCTTAGCGATCGATGCCGCCTATCAATGGAAACGCACTGGGTACCAGCAAGTAGAACTGGCGGCACCCACTCCAAGCAACTTTCCGCGCGCTCAGAGCCGGAAGCACCGCCGGCATTGTACAGGTGGGGTGAACGCCACCAAAGGGCGGTTTCCGGCTATTTATTTCCGAGCCGCCGGATAACTGCCGAGCCATTTGACGAGCGGACATTTGCGACTCAACTCCTTGAGCGCCGCCTGCATCGCGGGATCATCGTAGTGTCCCTTCACATCGAGAAAGAAAATATAATCCCAGGGACGCAACCGGCTCGGCCGTGATTCAATGCGCGTCAAGTTAAGCTTACGCCGATTAAACGGCTGCAAAGCATGCAACAAAGCGCCCGGCTCGTGATGGAGTGAAACGAGTAAACTCGTCTTGTCGTGGCCGTTCCCGGTCGCCCCAGAGGATTCGCGCCCTAGAAAAACAAACCGCGAGGTATTATTTTTAAGATCCTGAATGTGGGTAGCAGCCACCGGCACGCCATAACGTTCCCCCGCCAGACGCGGCGCCACGGCCGCCGCCCCCTTCTCTTTCGCGGCAATCTGCACCCCCCGGGCGGTGCTCTCCACATCGATGAGTTGGGCATGCGGTAAATGCCGCTGCAGCCAACGCCGACATTGGGCCAGCGCTTGATCCTTCGAGTAAACTTTTTTGATCTTCGCCAGCGATTCCCGCGACAACAAGGTATGCTCAATTTCTTGATGCACCTCGGCGACAATCTTCAACGGCGTCTCCACAAATAAATCGAGCGAATCTCGCACGGTGCCTTCCGTAGAATTTTCCACGGGGACGACGCCATAATCAGCCTCACCTTTCTCCACCGCCGTGAAAATATCCGCAATCGTCGGCATCGGCCGATAATCCACGCTCGAGCCAAACTTACGCAGAGCGGCGAGGTGCGTGTTGGTGGCTTCCGGTCCAAGGTAAGCGATGCACAACGGCTTTTCGAGGGCGAGCGCCGCTGACATAATCTCACGATAGATAGCCTGCACGGCGGCCGGCTTCAGCGGACCCTGATTAGCCGCTTGCACCCGGCGCAGCACATCCGCTTCCCGCTCGGCCACATAAATGCGGCCCCGCGCCCCGCGCTTAATCTCCCCAATTTGCTGTGCGCATTTTAAGCGAGCATTGAGCAGCTTGACGGTTTTTTGATCAAGGGCGTCGATCGACGCACGAATTTTGGCGAGTTTCTTTTTCATGACACAAGAGCAGGTGACGTAGGGGAACGACGCAGAGCATGAAGTGCTTTCGCCCGTGTAATCAACTCCGCAAGCACCTTAGGCGTAATCGCCTGCTTCGGATCATCCCCCAGCCCGTGACTCGGGCTAATATGCGCCTCAATACATAAACCGTCGGCCCCGTACGCCACCGCCGCCAACGCGCAGGCCGGCACATAAGCGGCCTTGCCCACCGAGTGCGACGGATCAACCACCACGGGAGCCCAGGTACGCTCCTTCAGGAGCGGCGTGATCGATTCATCCGGATGATTGCGGTAACCATCCAGCCCAGGTTGGGTGCCGCGAGGGCAAAGGATGACGTTGGGATTGCCAAAATTAACGATGTATTCTGCGGCCGAAATAAATTCGCTCAGCGTGCCCAGATGCATGCCGCGCTTCAGGAGCACCGCCGTCTCTCGACCCGCAATGGCTTTACCCACCTGGCGAAGGAGCGAGTAGTTCAAGGCATTGCGCGCCCCGATTTGCAAAATGTGCACCCCCGCCCCCAGCGCTAAACGCAGCTGCTCTTCATCCATGACCTCCGTATCTACCGGCAAGCCGGTGCGGCGGGAACCCTCCATCAAAATATCAAGCGAGCGATTATCCCCCTGAAAAGCATAGGGATTCGTCCGCGGCTTCCACACCCCACCGCGCAAAGCGTGCGCCCCCGCTTCCTTCACCGCGTGGGCCGTTTCGTAAAAGTAATTAGGGTTTTTTGGGTCAATGGTGCACAAGCCGGCCATCACCAGCAGCTCTTCACCTAAGGTAACCCCGCCGATTTTCACCCGGTGCCGCGCCAGATCGGATTTAATATCCATTAACTTGTGCGGCGATTGAATGGTGTCGACGCGATCAACGAAGACCAGCCCCTCGAGGCGACTGATCATCAATTCGTGCCGCTCATCACCCACGATGGCATAGATCGTTCGCACGTCGCCGACGATCGGCTGAATGCGGCAGCCAAACTCAGCGACGATTACGGTGAGCGCAGCAACTTCGACTTCGGAGAGACGATTATTTTTTGGCAGGATCATGGTGGGGAGTTAAAACAAAAAAGCCGCCCAGTGGGGGCGGCTCCTTTGCAAATTAATTCTGGTTGAGATCAGAGTTTGCGTGGGGACATGCCGCCGGAGTTTTGCGGGGTAAAATAACCCGCAAAGCTAAAGTAAAAATTGGCGGCAAAGCAATTCATCGGATCGCATTGGTGGCGAGCCGCCGGATAACTGTCAATGCCCGAGCGGCCGGCCATTCCGCGCGTAGTGCGCCTTCGCCTGCGTCAGTAAATCGGCCCAAGCTGAAGACTGCCCACACGCGAGCCGCGCCGCAGCCCGAGCACTGAGGGCACCCACAATATTACCCGTGCCGGAATAAGCCCCCACCGCCCAAACCTGATCGCGAACTTCCGCTAACACAGGAAGTCCATCGCTCGTATAAGCGACCGAAGCGGCCCACCGATGCGTCACCGCGGCCCGAACCTTTAAATGCTCCCGCAAAAATTCTTCCAACCGGCCTTGGATTAAGGCCGTGGGCTCCGTCGCGAAGGTCCATTCAACCGCCTCCGCGTGATCACGAAAACCGCCCAAGGCCAGACAACCATCCGGCAACTGCTGCCAATAATCATAACCTTGCCGGCGATAAACCGGCCGCGGGAAATTAACCTCCGGCGCGGGCGCGGTAGCGAGCATTTGCAACCGCGCGGTCCGCACGTGAGGACTTAGCCCGGGGAAAATTTGCTCCAGCCGACCATCAACCGCAACAATGACGTGTTCGCATAAAACTGTCCCGTTCGCGGTCACCACCGCACCTTGCGTAATTTTCTGCACCGGCGAATTTTCATAAAGCTGCCCACCGTGAGCCCGCCAGCGCGCGGCTAAAGCCCGCACTCGAGCCAATGGCTGCATCACCCCATCAGTCGGCAGCAACAACCCCACCCCTTCAGACCCATCATAAGATTCTACCGGCAACCCGCTCGCCCGCAACGCCGCCAACTGTAACTGACAATCAGCCAGTTCAGCCGCATCTGCGGCTACGCGCAACGAGCCGGTTAAGCGAATCAGCTCAGGTTGCTCACAGGCCTGCCGCTGAATTTCGGCCGCTGTTTGCCGGTAAATCGCGGCCGCCGTCTCGCGACCATATAACGCAACGGTCTCGTGAAAAAATTTTGCTAATCCTGCGAGCAAGAAGCCGCCATTGCGCCCCGCCGCCCCACCTCCAACCAAACCAGCGTCTAGGCCAACTGCCGCTACTCCTAATTTCGACAATTCATCGAGCGCCGCCAGCCCCGAGCCCCCTAACCCCACGACGCAGACCGCGGCGCGCACTGTCCCCTCCAGCCGCAACGGTGGCGGCACGGTTCCCTGATCCCAGATCGGTAAATTCACACCCGCCATCTCAACCGATAAATTTGCCCCCGCCAGCCAATTTGTTTCTCACCACCAGCGTGCGCTCGCGATTGACGCCCGGCGACTGGCCCGCCTTGCTGTCAGCGTTCTCGCATGAAGCCTCTCTACGATTTCAGCACCCTCCCCGTCGACCGCACCCTCGCGCCGCGCGACGGCATGGTAGCGGGCGATCTCACCGAGCAATATTTCGACCTCGGTCGTCGCGCCCTCGAACTAATTCATTTTTCTTCGGTCCTGTGTGACAAACCGCATTACCCAGAAATTCTCGACCTGCCTTGCGGCCATGGCCGGGTACTCCGCTGGCTGCGCGCCCACTACGGCTACGCGAAGATCACCGCTTGCGACCTCGATCGCGACGGCGTCGATTTTTGCGCCCAACAATTTGGCGCCCTCCCCGTTTACTCTGAACCTGACCTCAATCAGCTCCATTTTCCCCAGCAATTTGACCTCATCTGGGTGGGCTCGCTCGTCACCCACCTGAATCACGATCGCTGGCTCACTACGCTCGACTGTCTCGTAAAATGGACCCGCGAGTGCGGCGTCATTATCTTCACCACCCAAGGCCGCTGCTACACCAGCCTGCTTGCTCGCGGCCAACGGAATGTGACCGAAAATATTGATAAGCCCGCCCTCTTAGAAGAATTTGCCCGCACCGGCTTTGCTTACCAAAAATATTTCGAAGAAGAGCACGGTGACTACGGCGTCGCCGTCACCTCACCCGAATGGCTCCAGCGCACGCTGCAACGCTACCCCGATATCATCATGCGCGCTTACTTAGAGGAAGCGTGGGGCATGCAAGATGTCGTCATTCTTTATAAGAAAGCTGGTCACTACGAGCCCGTCCTCGGTGTACCCGAAATGAACCGAGTCGCCCCCGTGCCGCCGCCCGCGACTCGCTACGGCTTCATCGACTGGTTGCTCGGACGCTAATCTTATCCGCGGCGGCCAAAAAACTCCCAACAGAGCACGGCGGCGGCGGCAGAAACATTTAAGGACTCAACGGTTTCCACGCCGGGAATCTTGACGAGGCGATCGCACTGCGTGGCAACTTCCGGCACGATCCCCTTTTCCTCGTTACCTAAAATAATGGCTGGCGGCCGCGGGAGTCCGCGTTCCCGTACGGCCGACGGCGAGAGTTGGTTCCCACGTAAACTCGTGCCGATCAGATAATGCGTACGCTTTAACTCGGCACAAAAACCCGGCAGCGATGGGACGCGGTAGAAATTAACAAACTCCATGCCGCCTTCTGCCACCCGATAAGCGGCCTCGCCCGGTAAGGCTTGGGCCGGATGATCCGGCACGATGATCGACTGCACTCCAAAAAAAGCCGCCGTGCGCACAATTGCCCCGACATTATTGGCATTGCTCACGCGATCCAGCAGCAGCAGCGGCGCCTTCGTCTGGCCCCAGGCGGCCAGCACTTCGCGGGTCACTTTATTCAAAGGACGCTCACCGATAACGGCGACAATCCCGCCATGCAGTTTTGTCCCCGCGATTTTTTCCAACTCCGCCGCCTCCACCTGCCGGTATACTTTTTTCTGCCCCGCCAACTGCGAACAAAGCTCCCCCGTGCGCTTGCCGGTCGCGGCATCAAAAAAAAGCCGCCGCACTTCCGCGGGGTGGCGGGCGAACAGCATGCTGACGGCTTGCCAGCCACAGACATTGAGTTCGCGGGATGAAGTAGGTGAAAGTGGTTTCATAGACGAGTATCGCCGACCAAGGTGAATTCTTCGCGATCATGATAAAGATGGCGAATGCGGAAATTTGTCGCGTGGCGCATGAAGGGCGAGTCTGGGGCGCGCACCTCGGCGAGCAAGCCGAGGGAATCGACGTGACCAAATTTAAAATTTATCACGAAATGCCGACACCAACCCTGCGCCAACCAGGGCGTCACGATATTCTGCATCACATGATGCGGCTCCTCCACTAAATCACAAAATAGCCAGTCATAGACTACCCCCGGCGGTGGTTGAAATTTAAACGCGTCTTCCAGCCGGTGAGTTATGAGCGGATGGCCGAAAGCTCCGCCCTTGAGCGGGCCATTGTCGATCGCCACCACGGTAGCCCCGCGCTTAGCGGCGCTGTAACTCCAACCACCAGGCGCCGCACCGAGATCGACGACCGTCTCGCCCGTCTGCGGCTCGCGCCCGAGCACAATGTAAGCCTCTTCCACTTTAAGATAAGAGCGGGACGGCGCCGCATCATCATCCGCCATGCGCCGCTGCCCACCCAGCCAAGCCTCGCGGGAAACAAAGATTCGGCCAAAATCCGCAAAAAAAACAAAGAGCCCGCGCGCTGCGCCGCCCCCTCGGGGTAGATCAGGCACCGCGAGTTTCGCGATCCGCGATAATTTTTTCTTTAACAACTCATCAAACGCTTTCTCCACGGCGCTCGCGCGGCGACCAAGCCCGACCACTTCTGGCACCATCTGAGAAACACAGGGCCAAGGGGCTTCGATCCGCTCTCCCCGCAGGCTTTCAAAAAAATAATCAGCCAACTGTGCTGCTAAAGTATTCACCGATTCACCCAGCAACTCCCGCGGAGCCAAGAGGGTTAATTGCGGAAAAATCATCTCCGCCACCACGGGCGGTTCAGCCTGCCCAGCGACGGTGGGCGCCGTGTCTTTCGCCGATAATTCCCGACTCGCCCGCACCCAACCCGGCCCCTTCTCGGCCACGACGAGTCCGGCCAGCACCAGCTCGCGCTCGAGGAGCGATTCATAACCGAACTGGCAAAGGGAGAGCATGCCATACCCTTACGGGCAATCTTGCCGCCGCCGAGAGGAAAATCTTGTGCCTTACTGCGACGCTCTGCCCGAAAATCTCCGTGCCTTTTCCTCGCGGGCCCATTCAATCACTTTTTCTCATGCGCCCACTGACTTCCGATCTTCGCATTCGAACTGCTCGGCCGCTGATCTCGCCCGCTATCCTCGAGGAGGATCTGCCGCTGACCGAGTCCGGCGCGACGCTGGTTAACACGGCACGGCAGGCGATTGGCAATATCTTGCTGGGTCATGACGACCGCCTGTTGGCCATCGTCGGTCCCTGTTCTATTCATGATCCGGCGGCGGCGCTCGAATACGCGCAGCAACTACAGCCCGTCGCCACCCGCTTCGCGCGCGACTTGCTGATTGTTATGCGCGTTTATTTTGAAAAACCCCGCACCGTCGTTGGCTGGAAAGGCCTGATCAATGACCCCCACCTCGATGGCAGTTTTCAAGTCAACACCGGCTTGCGCTTAGCCCGCCGACTCCTCCTCGATATCAACGCCCTGGGCCTGCCCATCGGCACGGAGTTTCTGGATACCACCCTCGGTCAATATTATGCTGACCTGGTAGCTTGGGCCGCCATCGGGGCCCGCACGACCGAAAGCCAAATTCATCGCGAGCTCGCCTCCGGCCTCTCGATGCCCGTCGGTTTTAAAAATCGCACCGACGGTGATTTGCAGGTCGCCGTTGATGCCATTGTGTCGGCTCGGCATCCCCACTCTTTTCCATCCCTCACCCGCGAAGGCGCACCGGCGGTCCTCAGCACCACCGGTAACCCCGAAGGTCATCTCGTGCTGCGCGGGGGCAGTCGCACCGGACCAAATTTCAACCGGGCCGCCGTCCAGACCGCCGTAGCTCTGCTTAAGAAATCAACGGCCGCGCCGGTCGTGCTCATCGATTGCAGCCACGGCAATAGCGGCAAAGAGCCCGCCGCCCAGATCATGGTGGCTCAAGATATTGCTCACCAAATAACGAACGGTGAACGCGCGATCATCGGCGTCATGCTCGAAAGCAATCTCATCGCCGGCAGCCAAAAACACGAGCCAGGCCGCGCCTTGGTTCATGGGCAAAGCATCACCGACGCTTGCCTCTCCTGGCAGGAAACTCTCCCCGTGCTCGAGCAATTAGCCCAAGCGGTAACAGCTCGGCGGCGCGGTCGAGCCTGAATTTCTTCGCGATGCGCGTGCTTATCGCCTTCGATAAATTTAAGGACGCGCTGTCGGCCGCCGAAGCCTGTGCTGTGGCCGCGACGACGCTGCGAGCCCAGTATCCTAATTGGCAACTCGATCTCTGCCCACTCACCGACGGGGGCGAAGGTTTCGGCGAAACCCTCACCACGGCGGCCCACGGCGAAATTCGCACCCCCACCGTCGCCGGTCCTCGCGGTCAACCAGTCAAGGCCCGACTCGGATTCATCACCGCCAACAATATTCCCGCCGCGATAAACCGCCACCTCGCGGTTGAAAATAAACCAAGCGTCATCAACGCGCCCCTCGCCATCGTCGATCTGTCATCCGCCAGCGGACTTGCCTTACTGGCGCCCCACGAACGTGACCCTTGGCAAACCTCCACGTACGGCACCGGCGAACTCGTGCAGCTCGCCGCAGAGGCCGGAGCGGGCACCATCTTACTCGGCGTCGGTGGCAGCGCGACCAATGACTTGGGACTCGGCGCACTCGCGGCATTGGGTTTTAAATTTTATGATGACGCGGGCACCGATCTCGGGGTGCCCACGCCCGCCCGCTGGCCGCAAATCCAGCGCATCGATCGATCAGGCGCGCACAAAATCCCCGCCATTTTTATCGCCTGCGATGTCACGAACCCACTCCTCGGTCCCCGTGGAGCCACGACTACCTTTGGTCCCCAAAAAGGATTACGTGCCGAAGATATTGCCCAGCTTGAAGCGCAGGCCGCGCGTCTCGCCACCCTCCTCTGCGCGACGTGCGAACAATCACTCGCCCGCGCCCACACCCCGGGAGCGGGCGCGGCCGGCGGCATCGCCTTCGGACTGATGGTCGCGTACGGTGCAAAATTAGTACCGGGCTATGACCTCGTGTCTGACTGGCTAAATTTATCCAGCCGAATTCAGGCGGCCGATCTCATCTTAACCGGCGAAGGTCGCTTTGATCTCACTTCGCTGGAGGGCAAAGGACCCGGCTCACTGGTCACGGCCGCTCGACGACTCGGCAAACCTGTCCATGTTTTCGCCGGCAGCCTAGGCTTACCTCCCGATCGTGAACTCCACGCCATCACGCCAACTGACCTGCCACTTGCCCTCGCGCTTCCCCGCACGGCCGAGTTGCTCGCCAGCGCCATCGCCCGCGGGCGACTCGATCAACTCCCGCCACGATGACCAATGCCCCCCGATTCTCCTCGCCAACTCGTCGAGGCATTTTCAAAAATCACGGCCTATGCTGCTCCGGCCTTTCGTGAAAATTTCTTTCGGCACGCTCGCGGTCGGTTTTTTAGCCATGAGTCTGGGTTGCATCAGCAAACCCACCAAGGCGGCCGTTAAATTACCGCCCCCCGCTATCAGTCAGCCCGGCCCGGTAACGATTACCCCACCCGCCGAAAAATTGCCCCCCGTTCTCCTCGGCATCGATGTTTTGGAGGCGGATAAATTTGCCGCCATCGCGGGGAAAAAAATCGGATTGCTCACCCATCCGCCTGGCGTCAATCGCCGCGGCGAAAGTACGCTCGAAGTTCTCCGGCGCGCGCCCAACGTAAAATTGGTTGCGCTGTTTGCGCCAGAACATGGACTCGAAGGACAAGTTAAGGCGGGCGATAATTTTGGCGACACCGTAGATAAGCGCACCGGCTTGGCGGTCTACTCCCTCCACGGAAAAAACCGCAAGCCCACCAAAGCCCAGCTCAAAGGCCTCGATGCGCTCGTCATCGACCTTCAAGATATCGGCGTACGCTCCTATACCTTCAATGTAGTGATGCGCCTCGCGATGGATGCTTGTTTCACGCACGGCGTCGAAGTCATCGTCTTGGATCGGCCCAATCCCCTCGGCGGACTCAAAGTGGATGGCCCCCCGCTCGATCCAGAAAACATGAGTGGGGTCGGCGCTTTTCCGCGCATGCCGTACGTGCATGGTCTAACGATTGGAGAAATTGCCCGCATGGCCAAAAATGGCTCGCGGGCGATTGCGGGCATGCCGCTTTCCGAAGAAGTACGCGCCAAGGGCAAATTAACCGTCATCCCCATGCGCGGTTGGACGCGCGCCATGCGCTGGCCGGACACTGAATTAAAATGGATCGCGACCTCCCCCAACATACCCAGCTACGAGGCCGTCATTGGCTATGCCATGGTGGGGCTCGGCACCCAAAACAGTGGCTGGACCTGGGGCATCGGCCGAGATTTTCCGTTTCGCGGCATCGGGTTTCCCAGGAAAACTCCCGATGAAATTATCAAAGCCCTCGAGGCCTACAAAATCCCCGGCCTCAAGCTAGTGAAGCTACCGGGCCTCGATCGCGAAGGTAAAATCATCACGGGGGTCTATGTGCAAATCGCCGATTGGGAGGCGTGGCATCCGACTGAACTTTCCTTCTATATGCACAAGCAGGCGGCGATTTGGCAGCGGCTAAATCCTTTTGTCACGCTGACCAGCGAAGAGGCCCGTACTTTTAAAATTCATGTGGGCTCTAATGCTTGGCTCACCGCTCTCAGCCGTGAAGGCCGCGGGATCAATGTCGCTAGCTTTATCCAAAATTGGGCGACCCGCGCGAAGATCTACCAAGACGAAACTAAGAAGTTTTGGCTCTACCGGTAAGCGCACGCTCGACGCGGCCTTCGCTGTCTGCCGAACCGACCCGCCGAAGGTACCGCGCTTCTCGTTTGCGCTTAGCCTCCGCGCCAGCTTTATACGCGCATGATCTCACCGCGCCATTCCTGCCGCGCCCAGCTCTGGCTCGGGCTTTCGCTGCTTTTGGGTTTATATAGCATCAGCGCGGCGCAGCCCGCCGCCAGTTTTGATCCCGTTTTAGAAACCAATAAATTGCTGGCCACCATGCCCGCCGCCGCGCGCGCTCAATCCGACGCTTATTTTGAGGGCGGTTATATTTTTCAGGTCTGGAATCTAGCCCTCACGCTGATCATCACTTGGGCGCTGCTCCGCTGGGGAGTCACCGTAAAAATTCGCAATCTGGCGGAACGGCTGCTCTCCGCGCGCTACCTGCAAGGCCTGCTTTTTATCGCCCTCTTTGCGGTAATCAATTGGGGCCTAACCCTGCCGTCAGATTATTATGAAGGCTTCATCCGCGAACATCGCTTTGGTCTTTCCAATCTAACCGCCGGCGGCTGGTTATCCGAACAGCTTAAATCTCTTTTGGTGGGCACGGTCATCTTCAGCTTAATCGGCTCGCTGCTCTATTTAGGCATCCGTAAATCACCCCAGCGCTGGTGGGTGCGCGCCTCGTTCGCGACGCCGTTCTTCATGATTTTTATGATGGTGCTGGCCCCCGTGTTTATCGCCCCACTTTTTAATAAATATACAGCCCTGACCGATGCGAAGGTTCGCGATCCCATTCTATCCATGGCCCGCGCTAACGGAGTACCCGCGGATAACGTCTATCAATTCGACGCCTCCAAACAATCCAAGCGCGTGAGCGCTAATGTCAGCGGCGCGCTGAACACAATTCGCGTCTCCCTCAACGATAACCTGCTCAACCGCTGCTCGCCCGAAGAAGTTCAGGCCGTCATGGGCCACGAACTCGGTCACTATGTCCTGAATCATATTTACAAGATGGTCATCGATTTCACCCTCTTGATCTGCGCTGGCTTCTGGTTCACCCACTGGTTTTACAGCTGGGCCACCCGCCGTTTCGGCGCGGCTTGGGGATTGCGCGGCATCGACGACCTCGCCGGCCTACCGCTCTTGCTCGCGGGCTTGGCAATTTTCATGACCATCGCGACCCCCGTTCGTAACACGATCATTCGCACCAATGAAGTGGAAGCGGATATCTTCGGCCTCAACGCCGCGCGACAACCCGATGGCTTTGCCACCACGGCGCTCAAACTTTCTGAATATCGCAAGCTGGCCCCAGGCAAGTGGGAGGAAATTTTCTTCTTCGACCATCCCAGCGGGTATAATCGAATTCTCATGGCGATGCGTTGGAAAGCGGAGCATCTCGCGGAAATCACCACCCCGCTGAAAAAATAGTCAAGGGGCGCGGGGCTTGGCTTAAAAGCCCACGAGCTAGCGGCAGGAATATTTACTTAGCGCCAGTAGGGGCGGCGCTATTCTTAGCCACCCATGCAACATAATCCGCCCGCGGCATGAATTGGAGCGAAGCTGAGTTGATGCAAT
>CAIVJE010000016.1 GCA_903906135.1 uncultured Verrucomicrobiota bacterium
CAACGATCTAGGCCAGAGACCACCGGCTACCCATCCAGTCATGGTCAGCAGGATGAGCAACCCAACCGGTCGCGCTGCGAAAAATCGCGCAAACCGCACAAGAGGATTATTACTACCGGTCATGCCAAAAAATAAAAAACTCCATGCCGGACGAATCCATTATAGCCACTCTAGTCATCATGAAAATAATTAGGGCGCGCTGGCCGATTTCCCCTGAATTACTGCGCCGCTGGGACCCACCGGTAACTCCACTGCGACCAACCGACTGATACGCGTTATCCGCGTGCCGAATCGGCGTTCGGCTAAAAATTCGAGCGTGAAAGTATTGGGCAACTGATCAGCGAGCGATAGCTGATGGTCGCCCTCCGCCGTCGTCGGGCGAAAAGTCTGCATAACGAGCACCTCCTGAAATGTCCCCGCCTGTAGATTATACTGCAAGCGCTCCGCCATGAGCTGACCGCGCCCCACCAAAATTGAGGGGATTTTTAATAACAGCCAAGGCAGCGTAGATTTATTAGTCAGGATGAGCCGATCCCCTGGAGGTCGAGCGAGCACAAATCTTTTCTCCCATTCAATTTCATCAATGCCAGTATGTGAATAAAGCGGCTGCGCGAACCGACTCGTCGCCGTCACGACCGCGAGACAGGCCATGCCGAGCAAAATTGTGCGCACCCCGGACCACCGCCGCGCGAGGAGTCCGCCCGCTCCGACGACCGCAAAAGCAAAAACCAAATGGAGCGGCAGGCTCAGTCGCGATGCCATGGGATCATTGAAACTCGCCCAGTAATAAAAAAAAGTTAACCCGGTATTCGCGACAACCCCCAACCCCACTAAAATTAACGCGAGCTGATCTTCCGCCAGATTGCGCCACCCGGCTCGCTGCCGCAGGCTGTGCCAAATCAGCCAAGCCAGTGCCGCACAGCCCAGCCAGGATAGCGTCACCGAATTGGCATAGCGCTGAGTTGTGCTAAAAAGAAAATCGCCGGCCCCTTCCAGATTTTTACTCAGATAATCTACACTAAAGCGTGTTTCTTGATTAACTTTTAGCTCCCACATCCAGCGCGTATTATTGAGCACTTTATTTTGCAGCGCACAGGGCACGAGCAACAGCGGAGCTAGCACGGTCGGCCAAGAAATAATAACTGCTCCGCGCCGCCACCAACCCAGCCCAATCAAACCGGCAACTGGCAACACATAGACCGCTGATTCATAGCGCGACTGAGCTAATAATAGCGTGCCCAACACCAGAGCTGATAACCGCACGTGATCAGGTTGTCGCAAGTAAGCACCGCCGAGCGCAACCACGGCGAGAATCATAAAAAAATTAAGCAACTCCATGCCCGAGCCTGTGGCATTTTGCCCCAGCAAAGGCAGGGAACCTAATAACAATAAAGCTAACCATGCGCCCCATTGGCCCGCTAATCGCCGACCCTGATAATAGGCCAGCGCTAGGGTCATGGGCAATAATGCGGCGTTTAACCAATAAGCATTGGCCGTGCGATAACCCGTAAAATCATGCACCAGCGAGACCAAGAACGGATAAAAATTCGGTCGCTTATCGAGAAAGTTATCGGTGGAAACAAATACCCCCAAAATATTATAGCCCCGCACCATCGTCGCCGTGTCGCGGAAATAATGCATATTAAAAGCTGTCGACTGCAGCACGAATTCATCGAAGAGCACTTTGCTCCGGAAAGGCTCTGCATTAAACGCCAGCAGCGTAAATAGGCCAATCGCGAGCCCCGCCCCCCAACCCTCACGACGGCTGATCCCAATCGCTCCGCGGCGCTGCTGACTCACCTGCCACAGCGCGACCAACCAGAGCCCGAAGGTTAACCCGAGCACATAGTAGCCAAATCGCTTCACCAACATTCCCCCGGTTTCAGGGGCCCAACCAATAAAGCCAAAGTAAACCGCCGCTACCGCCGTCAGTCCAAATAGTCCCAACCGAAACTCGGGTCGTGACCAGAAAACAGTTTTAAGGTTTAGCACACAAAAACCTGCTCAAGGCAGGCGCTTAATAAAACGCTCTAAATACTGATCCCGCACTTTTTCTTGCTCTAATGGTGTCAGCTTGTCCAAAGCCGGCGGCGCAACTAACGGCTGAGTGGTGGGGCCTTCACGGACCGACAGAATCCGACTGATCCGACTAACTGTGAGCGGGGTGAAGCGCTTTTCCCAGACCGTCTCAAGTTGATAATCTGCCCCCAGATCATCCTCGGCGGGCAAGACTAAGCGACCGGTCGCCGGCTCCACCGTATAACGCTGAAAAACATAAATAGCGGTGAAGGTGCGGTTGCGCAGATTAAAAACGATATTTTCTTTATGCTCGAGCGCTTGTCGAACAGGCGTGCTCGAAACTTGATGCGTGAGCCAAATAATTGAGTTATTATCAATGACTAGATAGTCACGCTCAGGCTGCGCTTTGATAAAGGCTCGGCGCCAATCCATCTCGCGGCCGACATAATATTCGATTGAATACCCATGCCGAGCCATCGCCGGCAACGAGTGCGCGAAAAACCCTACCCCAATTACCACGGCTAAAATCCGCCAGATTTTTCCGCGCCAATTCATTTCCGCCGCCACGGTCACCACGGCGATTACGAGGGTGAGATTAAACGGCAAACTGAGTCGGCGAATTACCGGATCGTCAAATTTGCCCCAGAAATAACAAAGCAGCACCAAGGCGTGCGCGGCGAAACCCAAAGAAAAAATGGCTAAAGCTGCGCGCTCCGGCGGTGCCGTCCGCAATTTGCCGAGCGTCTTAAAGCACCAGAGTCCAAAAAAAAGCAGCGCGCTAAAGCCCAGAATCGAGAGCACGAGCGAATTCGAGTGCTCCCCCGTTGTATTAAAGAAAAAATTAAGATCGTGCGCGACGTTGTCTGGCACATACGCGAAGGCAAATGGTCGGTCAAAACCCGGCTGACTCGCCATTTCCCAAGCCGAAGCGCGCACATCAAAAACTTTATGATGAAATGCGGCCGGCAGTAAAAGCAGGGGCATGATCATGACGAAGCTCGTGAGCGTTGGCCGCCGCTCGTCCCACCATACCCATAACACTGCTAGCGAGACAGGGAGCAAGAAGACCACAGATTCATAACGAGTTTGCGCCAACAAAAGGCTCGAAAAGCCCAAGGCATCAAGCGACGGCCCATCTCGCCGACGAACATACCGCATCGTCAGCAACAGAGTACTCAAAATCATCACCAAATTTAATAATTCAAAACCCCCGCCAGTAGCATTTTGAGCCAATAACGGCAAACTGGTGAGCAACAATACGGCCACCGCGCCCGCCCCGCGTCCGCCGATGCGTTGACCGGTCATATACGCGAGCGCCAGGAGCACAAACGTCAAGGCCGTGTTAAGCGCGAAGACATTTTCTGGCCGATACCCTGTGAGATCATGCATGACTGAGACCAAAAACGGTTGAAACAGCGGCCGTTTATCGATTTGCCCAGCGAGCAATTGAAAGGCGCCTTGGATATCATTGCCGCGCATTGGCACGAGCGCGGTTTTGTCCAAATGCATGCTCATGGAGGTACCGAGGAGCATTACTTCATCCATCAATATTTTAAATCCATAGCTCTCGTGGACCAAGAGGAGCAACCCACACGCGACCACCAGCGCAACTGGCCAGCGCGGATGCTGGCGCCAAGCAATGCCACCAGCTAACGAATCACGGCTGATACGAAAAAGCGACCAACCGAACAATACGGTCAGCCCTAACATTGCCCAGTAACCGCCGTAAATCACGGCGATGAGTGACTGCTCAGCTGTTAATGTGAAGAAACCTAAAATTACGGCCAAGGCCGCGGTCAGAGTAAATAAAACGAAGCGACGATCCATAAAGTATGTTTCGAAAACTCAGGAGATGCAGTTGCCGCGAGCGTGAATGACTCAGTGGTAAAACAAAAGCCCTCTTTCCACACGAGCATCCGCGGAAATATTTCAGCTTACGCCCAAATATTGTATTCGTAGCTGCCCCATTCGGGACAATTAGAACTCGCTGCAATTGATCATAAAAAAGCCGCCTCAATTGCGGGCGGCCTTGGGTTGTCCTACGCCTGCTTAATTAAGGAGCGTAGGTGATCGTGCGGGAACCAGCGACCCCACTGATCGTGATGGTCTCACCCTGCGTGTAACCAGTGGGATAGGTCTCGCTGGCAACCGTGTTAAGGGCCTTCACGTAGTTGGTAGCGCCAACCAGCGAAGTTGATGCAGCGGACGAGACCCCGTTCTCCAGATAGAATTGGTCAGCGGCCGCCGAGAGCTGGCGCGCGTTGTTGAGTACCGCTTTATCTTGGGAGGACTGGCGAACCTTCTGGAACGCGGGAATGGCCATGGCGGCCAAGAGGCCGATGATGACCACGACGATCATAATTTCAACGAGTGTAAAACCTGACTTGGTACGAGTATTCATTATATTGCTTTGGTTTATTATTTTATATGCCAACAACTTGCATTTACATACCGCCGTCCTCCTTCGCAATCTTTTATTGCTAAAAGATTCATATTCGCCTGATTTTAAATTATTTATATAATCTTAATCCTGCAGTTTTTGGCTGATAAATAGTCGCCGAGGCAATGGTAACTGCACGGGAAGACGGCATCGATCATTAACGACGCTGCTCAGTAAGACGTAAGCGCGATCGCACCCTCCATAATGTATTTGGCCTTCGCCGCAGTCACTTCCCCGGAGAATTGCTAGTCAAACGACTCCACCTTAAGCAGGCCGCCTTATTTACGATGAGCAATAAATCGCGACTCGGCTGTATTTAATTTGGCTTTAATTAGAAAAAACAGGCCAAAAAAAAGCCGCCCTCATTAGGACGGCCTTGTGCACTGGTAATCTGGACAAGCTTAAGGAGCGTAGGTGATCGTGCGGGAACCAGCGACCCCACTGATCGTGATGGTCACACCCTGCGTGTAACCAGTAGGATAGGTCTCGCTGGCAACCGTGTTAACGGCCTTCACGTAGTTGGTAGCGCCAACCAGCGAAGTCGAGGCAGCGGATGAGACACCGTTCTCCAGATAGAATTGGTCAGCGGCCGCGGAGAGTTGGCGGGCGTTGTTGAGTACCGCTTTATCTTGGGAGGACTGGCGAACCTTCTGGAACGCGGGAATAGCCATGGCGGCCAAGAGGCCGATGATGACCACGACGATCATGATTTCAACGAGTGTAAAACCTGACTTGGTACGAGTATTCATTATATTTGTTATGTTAATTTAGTTT
Source organism: uncultured Verrucomicrobiota bacterium (assembly GCA_903906135.1). Lineage (GTDB taxonomy): Bacteria > Verrucomicrobiota > Verrucomicrobiia > Opitutales > Opitutaceae > Lacunisphaera. The sequence goes on from CAIVJE010000016.1 coordinate 5,234, forward strand.
CCACGCCAACGGGTATAGGCTGACGTGCAGATAGATCGAATCACGGACAATCCGTTTATGCAAGTCTGATGCATATTCAAATAAAGCAACCCGCCACCCACATCGGCCGATCTGCGACACCCGATAAATACCCGACCTGAAAAACCGTATTCTCCCCTAATTTAATATGTTAATATCTATCTTAGAGCAACTTAGATAGAGGCAAGTCGCTGGCGTCTTTCCAAAGCTGCTCCATTCGATACTTGCCACGATTTTCTGGAGTAAAAACATGAATCATTACCTCAAAGGCATCTACCACCGTCCAACCGCTGCCCTTGCTCGTATCAACCCCGAGAATACGGGCCTTTTCATCATCCAATACCCGCTCAATCTCAATGCGGAGAGCGCGCAGATGCGGTTCAGAGTTGCCGGTCGCCAGCACGAGATAGTCGGTAATGCTTGAAGCCTTGCTGACATCGAGCACGCGGAGATCCTCGGCCTTTTTATCAGCTAATGCCGTCACGATCAGCTTAAGCAGCCGAATCGATGGCTTAGTCTTCGGCGCAGCCTTGCTCGCAGGCTTGGCCGCTTTAACCGCTTTTTTAGTAACAAGGGTCTTCTTCATCATTGGCGATAGAGCTTCTTGCTCTCGATATAGGCGATAACTTTTTGCGGACAAAAATAGTTCAGGGAACGCCCATGCCTCACCCGCTGACGCAGCTCACTGGAGCTAATCTCGATCAAATGCCCATCACAGCGGTGCAATCGAAGACCGGGGATGTCTGTGTGAGGCTTGCTCGGGTGCCCTGGTCTTTCGAGAAAAATAAACTCAACCATTGCCGCTAACTTGTTTATATCCTTCCACTTATGCAATAAAGGGAGTTGGTCACCGCCGATAATCCAAAAAAGCTCATCTTGGGGAAACTGTTGTTGGAAATGCCGGACTGAATCGATGGTGTAGCTAACCCCGCCCTTATTTAATTCATAATCAGCGATCTCGAGGCGATGGTCCCATTCGCAGGCCGCTCGCAACATGGCCAGCCGATCCTCCGTAACCGATTGCATGTCTTGAGCTTTCAACGGTGCCTGCGCTGCCGGCACCAAAAACAGGCGATCAAAGTGGTATTGTTCATACACATCTTGCGCTGCAATCAAGTGCCCGAAGTGAACCGGATCAAAGCTACCGCCCAAAAAACCGATCTTCATACGCAATACCCCACCCAGCGACGGATTAGGGAACTATGCAGTTGGACTGGAAACTCGCTTGCCACGCGCCCCACTTCATTCCGCAATCTGAATTCAGCAATCCCAAACCTCGCCCGGGTGGCGGAATGGTATACGCAACAGACTTAAAATCTGTGATCTGTAAAGATGTGTGGGTTCGAGTCCCACCCCGGGCACCA
>CAIVJE010000017.1 GCA_903906135.1 uncultured Verrucomicrobiota bacterium
CCTTGGGTGCCGTAGTGGGAAGCGAGGTAGCGCGTCAGATTAATCATGCCGCCTTTGTGGAAAAAATAATCCGGCGGGGCTTTCATCACCGTGCCTTCATACAACCATGGGTTCATGCCAATCGTGCCCATTTGAGAGGCAATGTTGACTAAGCTCCCTGAACCTTGGGCCGCCATGACATCGCCAAACGTCCGGATCGTGGCGAAAAATCCGGTAGCATTGGTGGCCATTGATTCTTTCCAGGCTGATAGATTATCGCTGAAGGAGGTCATGGGGCGGCTAGCCGCATTATAGACCACTCCATCTACGCGGTGGTGCTGCGCTAAGACGCGGTCACGTAATGCATGGAGAGATGCTTCCGAGCTGGTATCAACTTCCTCCGGGTGAATAACACGGCCGGCGGCGCTTTCCTGCGCGACCAGCGAATCGAGTGAGGCGCGACTGCGGGAAGCGACTACCACGGTGGCGCCGGCTTCACCGAGAGCTTTAATGAGCGCTGGCCCGAGCAGACCGGTGCCGCCGAATTGAATGACAACCTTGCCTTGGAGAGAAAACGTAGGGGACTGGGACATAATAGGATAGGGGTGGAAAAAATGGACTCAGATGCATCGGCCGCCATCAACTTCGAGGCAAACGCCGGTGACAAATTCTGAGGCGGGATCAGCTAAAAATACGGCCGCATTAGCGACGTCGGTGGATCGACCCAAGCGTCCGAGGGGAATCGAGGCGGTGAACTTAGCGCGATTCTCTGGTGTGTCGGCGCTGCCCATGAACGTGGTGAGAAGAGGCGTCTCAGCCAGCGCAGGATTAATGGCGTTTACCCTGATTTTATCAGGAGCCAATTCCACGGCCATCGATTTTGTAATGAGAACGACGGCACCTTTTGATCCATTGTACCACGTCAGCCCAGGGCGGGGGCGAACCGCGGCGGTGGAGCCGATGTTGATGAAGCAACCGCTCTGCTGCCGGCGAAATACGGGCACGCAATGCTGCGCGGCGAGGTAGAGGCTTTTAACATTAACTTGGAAAATCCGATCAAACTCCGCCTCGCCTACGTTCAGCATGGGCTGGTTGGCGTGGCTGATACCGGCATTGTTGACCATGATATCGATGCGCCCGTAATGCTGGACCGCGGTCGCAATCAAATGCTCCATCGCCTTATTTTGCGTGACATCGACGGCACAGAAAATGGCGTCGTAGCCGCGAGCGCGCAGTGCGGCGGCGACTTTTTCACCGGTAGTAACGTTGAGATCTGCGACCACCAGCTTGGCCCCTTGCGCTCCATAGGCCTGACAAATGCTCTCGCCAAAGCCCGAGCCAGCTCCGGTCACGATCGCGACGAGATTCGGGAGTCGCATGGTGGCTACGCCGCTATTTTTACGAACGGATTACGGATTCGCATCCCGAGAAAGCTGGTTAGCTTATTGATACGGAGAGCGCACGGCGGGTTTGATCTCGTTCGGCAGAGCCTCGATCAAGCCTTGGACGAGATCGAGCCGTTGCTTAACGTAGCCCGTAAGTGCGACCACATCAGCGCCAATGCCAACAACGCGATAGCCCTCGGCCACCAGTTCTGGGAGCGGAGCAATGAGGCCAGCCGTCATCGCAAATTTGCCGAATTTTTTGCAAGCCGCGGCGACCCGCTTCCGAGC
>CAIVJE010000018.1 GCA_903906135.1 uncultured Verrucomicrobiota bacterium
CCGCGCCGAACCGACGGGCTGATCTTCCGTCAGCGACCCACCTAATTCTGCCAGCGCTCGCGTTAATCTCACCGCGGACACCGGCTCGGCGGTACCCAGCTCCTGCGCAAATAAACTGATCCGAAATTCCTCCACCAACCACCGAAAATTATCGGCGGCCTCAGAGGGAAACGGGGCGACCGCCACCGAGCCAACGCGAGCACCGCGGCTTTGGCCAGAAATTCGCCGCGCCGCGGCGACAAAAGGCGCCAGTTCTTGTAGGCGCTGCGCATCCTTGGCGGCATCGCGCTTCCAACGCTCAGTGCGAGCCTGCATGCCGCGCAAATACCGCGAGACATGCTGGAGCCGACTGAAGGGCATGGACCGCAAAAATTCTGGAGGCAAGAGCACCGCTAAATCATCCGCCAAGCCTGGATATGCCGGTCGCTGCATTTCTAAAGCCAAGCGCAGGGTGAAAATTTCCTTAAGCCACTCGCTGAGCTTCGGCACTAGACCGCGCAAATCTTGCTTAGCTTGCGCAAGCTCTCGCTCAAAAACCACCTTCGTCAGGAGATAGGGCGCTACCGGGAGTTGCTCCGTGCTACGCGACTCATCCCCACGACTTAATTTACCCCTCATCCGCTCCGGATCACAGACCCAACGGCGGATGGAGGATAAAGCGTCCGCTTGCATGGCCTCAGGCGTAATCAGCGTTACCGCTAAAGTGCCCAACATCCGCAACGCCTTAAGATCTTTTTCTAGCCACCCCAAATCAAAGCGTAATTGAATTTCAAATAATTTTTGTAACCCCTCGCGCGCTGCCGTGGCGGCTTCTTCGGGCGTGGCAAATAACCGCACCGCCACGCCTGCCGCCACCGCCTTCAGGCCAGGATAAGCATACACCGGCACGCCGTGATGTTCGCTCACCGCAATTTTCTCGGGCAGGTCGCCGTATTTCCATTCGGTCATCGCTTCCCCTTCCCACTTCGTTCGTGCCGCCCGCCACGCCGCGTTATCCACCCGCGCGGCTTGCTGACTAACATCACGTTGCCGCGAATGGAGCAGCGCCTGCAATTCTCCCAAGTCGCGACTGGCCCCCAGCACCTTAGCCTGACTATCAACCACCTCCACCCGCACGCGCAGATGATCGGGGAGTAATTTATCCGTCCACATCGCCGGATTAATCCGCACCCCCAACCGCGGTGAAAGCAATTCAGCCAACGCGTCGGCCAGTGTGGGCGCGGGCATCCGACCGCTCACTAGCGCTAAATCTCGGGTTAATTGCTGCGCCGTCTCAGTCAGGGGAATCAAAGCACGGCGCTGTTCTTTGGGTAGCGCTTTCAGCATCAGCTCAACTTTTTCACTCAAATGCCCGGGCACCGCCCAATCAAGCGCGGCTGCCGTCAGCGCGGCCGCTTCCGTCAGATTTACCCGAACGGTAACGCCGTCGGCCTCTTGTCCGGGTTGATAAGTATACGCCAACGGCAACACACAATTATCTACGGGGAGCTCCGCGGGAAAAGCCTCTGCGCTGTGTTCGGTCTCGGCGGGCGGACGCAAATCAGCTTCGCTCAGAAAAAGAAACTTAGGCACGGTCATCTGTTGATGCCGAACGAAGTCGACCATTTCGCCGACACTACTAATTCCAAGGGGCGGAGCATTTTCTGGCTGCCCATCTCCCCCCGACTCGGCGGAACGATTACTGCGACTGACCGGCAGCAGATACTGCGCATAGAATCGATAGAGCGCTTCATCGATGTTCATGTAACCGGCGCTACGGGTCCGCGTGAGGATCGTTTCGGTGTGCTCCCGCATGCGGCGATTGTGCGCCAAAAAATCAAACGGCCAGGTGATCGTATCTCCGACCAGGCCTTCCCGAATAAATATCTCGGTCGCGTGGATGGGATTAATTTTCCCATAACTAGCGGAACGCGTCGCCAGCTCCAAGTTGTAGAGCCGGCGCCGCTCCTTCACCAACACGCGACCCGCCTCCGCGCTCCAGAAAGGCTCACTATGGGCGATGCGGAGGAGATGCGCCCCCAGATCGAGAATCCATTGCGGATCGATCCGCGCACAGGTCCGCGCATAAATTCGCGCCGTCTCCATGACTTCCGCGGCCATCAGCCAACGCGCGACCCGCTTAGGTGGAACCGTGCTGGCCGGCGATTTTGTGGCAGGACTTTTCTGACGCGAATCATTCCGCTCAAACAGCACCGAGCCCGGGAAAATTGCCACCCGACGATCATGAGCGGCGTGATAATCCCCCTCTTCCGTCCGCGTGGCAATATTGCCCAGCAATCCAGCTAAGATGGAACGATGAATTGAGCGATAAGCTGGTGTGGCCAGAGCGAAATCGGAAACGGCAGGCGGGGCTGACCGCCCCGATTTTTTTGCCGCGGGGCGGGCAGACGCTTCGTCCCCTGCGGGCAGCCCGTCATAAACCGACGTCCACGCTAGATTTTTTCTCTCCCGCAACGTGTCCTCTAACTGCCCATAAACATCACGCCATTCGCGCATCCGCATAAACGACAAAAAGTGCGCGGTGCAAAATTTCCGCAATTTGCCGAGCGTCATTTGCTCAAACTCATCATGATAGCTCTCCCAAATCGCCAGCAGCGTTAAAAAATCAGAGTCCGGGTGCGTGAATCGCCGGTGGGCCGCATCGGCTTTCTCTTTCAAATCCATCGGTCGCTCCCGCGGATCCTGAATACTCAAGGCCGCGGCGATAATTAAAACTTCGCGCAGCGCTTTTTCTTGGCTCGCCTGCAGGATCATGCGACCGACCGTCGGATCGACGGGTAAATGCGCCAACTCTCGCCCGAGCTCCGTCAACCCGCCGACCTCATCAATCGCCCCGAGCTCGTGCAATAGTGCATAACCAGCGCGAATGCCCTTCGCGGGCGGGGCATTGAGAAAGGGAAACTCCTCAATGTCGCCCAGCCCAAAGGCCTGCATCCGCAAAATCACATCGGCCAAATTACTGCGCTGAATCTCCGGCTGGGTGAACCGGGGACGTTCAAGATAATCCTGCTCCGAATATAACCGAATGCACACCCCATCACTCACGCGACCACAA
>CAIVJE010000019.1 GCA_903906135.1 uncultured Verrucomicrobiota bacterium
GACAACAGGGGAATGAGCTTCGGTGGCGCGTTTCTGGGCGACAAGGAATTTATCAATCTGGTTCGATACGATTACGCCATAATTAATCGTCCCCAACCAGCCCGACATGATAATCCCAACGGACCCCGCGTGATAAAGTCCGCAGAGTTGAGCCGGTAAATCCATGGAGATTTTGAGGCCTTCAAATTTAGTACCGAATGATGTGCCGGCCCAGTGCCGCGTGTAGTACTCGATCGTCCGCGGCGTAGCGGCTTCTTGCCAATCGATTTTAGCGCGCACATCGGGAATATAACGTTCGAGCGCGGTAATTGATTCGTCGATCAAGCGTTGTTTCTCTGTCGCGTAGGCGTCGGGGGATAAATTATTCCAATCTTCGTAACGAGCATTGATCGATACCACCACGGTGTAGCGATCGAGGCCCGGCCGAGTATCCGGATAATACATCGAAAAAGTGCGACTGGTCGTATGTAAATCGACGAGTTTTTCGCTCGAGAAGGTGGGTTCGTCCGAAGTGAAAACCAGATCGCCAATATGGGGCAAAGTTTCCCCTTTTTTAATTCCCAGATAAACTTGGCAAGAACTGCTATTAACGCGCACGGCTTTGGCGGCGGCCACAAATTCTGGAGTGAAATTCTCCTCCCCCGCCAAGCGAAGGACGGTGCTTTTGATATTTGCGTTGGAGAGTACCGCGCGGCACCGAATCGTGCGACCATTGGCCACGACCCCCACCACCTGCTTGGTTCCACCCTCCGCGGTCGTGAGGATTTTTTCCACGGTCACATGTTTGCGAATCTCCACGCCATTTTTCTTAAGTTCAGCTGTCATTTTTCGGATGAGCACATCGGAGCCACCCTGAAAAGTATAGACGCCTTTGCTCATGAAATTTGAGAAAACGATGCCAAAGGTAATTGCGGGGTCGGCCAGCGTTGAGCCATTGGCATACGCGATCGGTTCCATTAACAATCGCTGCACATCGGACCGCCCCGGGAAGTAGCGTTCAAACATTTGCCCGGTGGTCTCAGGATTATTATCGTAAAAATTCATCCCCCGCAGGTCGGTAAAAAACCGCTCTACCGTATCAGCGGGAACCTGGAATTTTTCCACCAACTGCCGGGTAAAATCCTCCCGATCGAAGGTCGTATCCATGGAGAATTGCGGATTGATAAACCGCACGCCTTTCAACTGCACAATCGACTGGGCGATATCCTGGCTCCAATACTTGCGGATCGATTTGATCATACCGATGGGGAAACCGTGCAGCGAGATATCGAAAATATGCCCACCCTTGCGCGTGAACCACGTGGCCAGACCGCCGAGTTGATAATGATGCTCCAGCAGCAGCACTTTGTGGCCGCATTTGGCCAATACATTAGCGCTGGTGAGGCCACCCAAGCCGCTGCCAATCACCACGATGTCGTAGTGCTCTTCAATTCCTTTAAGCCAGTCGTAAGCCATGCGAATGACCAACTAAGTTCCGCGCCGCCGAAAGCGCAACGCGGAAAAATTAACCGCGGGTCGACCCTTGCAGCACGTGATAATTGGCCATCGAAATACCGCTGAGCATGGCGCCAATAATGCCTAAAAAACCTTGATCAGTGCCGCACAAATAAAGGTTCGACAGGTGAGTCCGGCCATCCCGAATTTTTCGGGGTGAGCCGTAGATGGCGCCGTTGAGGTGACCGGTGAATTTTTTAATTGTTCGGGGGGTAAACATATCCGTGGCGAGCTGCGCTTCGGCCAGCACCTCCGGTGCCACGACTGGCAAGAACCGCTGGGCACTGCGGACTACTTCCGGAAACCAGCGCTGCTTGTCCGCTTGATAAATCTCCTCCGGCAATTGCGCCCAGCGAGCATAATTCGCTAAACACGTTACGCGAAAAATCCCTTCCGACAAATTACGACCAGCATAATCGAAATTATTGGGGAAACAAATGACCCCACTGCGTAGATCAACCTGCTCGCGAGCATGAACGTACTCAAAACGCTCCGCGTCATTGAAAAATATAATGGTATCATCGCCCCACCCCCACTCCGCGGGTTGACGCCGAAACACACTGATCGTTTCGACGAATGATAAATTCCCGGTGTTCGCTGCGGCTGCTTGCGTCTGCGGGGGCACGCAGAGGTTCATCGTTTCCGCAAAACCGACCGAGGAGATCACTTGGCTCGCGGTAATTTCTTCGCCATTATCCAGCACGAGCTGAGCCACCCGCCCCTGCGCTTCTTTAATCTGAGCCACCCCACACTGCATGCGGCGTTCCCCGCCCGCCTGCCGGAATTTCTCGAGCAATACTCGTAAAATAACGCGTACCCCGTCCAACGGTCGCGCGAAACCTTCGAGGTAGAGCGCCTTGAACATGATGACGAATTGACCGAAATCCATGTCTCGCTCTTGCGCGCTGCCGTAATACATGACCGGGCAAAAAATCATATCAGTGAGCAGCGGATCCGTGAGATGGCGGCTGACTACCTCGCGAGCCGACCGCGGTTGGGCGTCAAGCGCGACATCATCATAGGTGCGCACCAACTGAACCAAGGCACGCCAACCGGCGGCTTGCGCAGGAAATTTCCCAACCACTTCGGCGTCGAGGACGGAAAATTCATTCGTGAATTTTAGTGCACAGTCACGAAAAGCGATGCGTGATTGTTTTTGTGGACAGAGCGCGAACTCATCGCGGTCAATGCGCAGTTGCCGCAGCAATTTCCCTAAGGGGGTCCCTTTCACCCCTGGCGATACGTAGTTAGTCAGTGCATGCAGACCGACATCATACTTGCGGCCCGCAAAACTATAAAAACCATTCAGCCCGCCAGCGGCATTGTGCCGCTCAAAGATACAGACTTTTTTTCCAAAGTGGGCCAAGCGTATGCCCGCCGCCAAGCCGGACATCCCTGCGCCAATAATGGCCACATCATAATGAGAATCTTTCACTTCAGGTGGGGAGGCGATTCTTTCGGATGCGCCGCGAGTAGCGGCCAAATAAAAAATCGGGTCGGCTCGTCCCATGAACGGCCCTACCCGATGGCTGGTTTAAGACAATGAGCCGACTCAAGCCTTCGTTGAAAACTTCGGCGTCAGGTATTCGGCGCAGCTTTCCAATGAAGCCAAATGACTGTAATCCGCTTCTGGCACTTCGATGCCATGGCGTTTGCGGAGCTCCATAACGATATCGAGGAAATCCATTGAATCGAGCTGCAGTTGATCGCGCAGGCGAATCTCAGGCTTGATGGCACTGAGATCTTCGTCCGGTGCGATGTCGGCGATGATGTCGATCACTAGCTTTTGGCAGTCTTCTTTCGTCATGGGTGGAGCACCATTAAGCGACGAAGCGTTTGATAATCAACGTTGAATTGATCCCCAGCATGCCGAAAGAATTATTCAGAATGACGTCCACGCGCGTGGCTTTTTTTGGCTGATTGATAACCAACCCCGGTATATTACATTGAGGATCAAGATTATCCACGTTAATAGTCGGGTGAATAATCAAGTCATCAAAACTCGGCAAATTACCGGCCAACTCGAGTGCTCCGGCCGCGCCCATGGTGTGGCCGATAAATCCCTTGGTGTTATTAATGTGGGGAGGCGCACTTCTGCTCTTAAAAACCTCGGCGATAGCGACGCATTCCTGAATATCGCCTTGAGGGGTTGAAGTAGCGTGGGTGTTAATCAGATCAATGTCCTCGATTGTCATGCCAGCATTCGCAATCGCCTTACGGACACATTCAGCCTGACGCTCGGGATTAGGGAGGACGTAATCGGTGGCATCGGAGTTCACATGATAGCCGGCAATTTCGCCGTAAATTTTAGCGCCGCGGGCTTGAGCATCTTCAAGTCGTTCGATGGTGTAGATGCAACCGCCCTCAGAAATCACGATGCCGTTGCGCGCTTGGTCAAAGGGCCGACTGGCTTGCTTTGGGTCCTCATGGGCCGCGAGCGCATTTTGGCTCTTGAAGCCCGCAAAAATGCCGAAGGTCTGCGGGCTTTCGCTCACCCCACCGGCCAAAGCGAAATCAACTTCGCCCAACCGCAGCATCTGGGCGGCATGAATCAGTCCCATATTACCGGCCGCGCAGGCCGCGCCGATGGTGTAAGCTGGTCCGGTGATACCTAAATTCAGGGAGACTTCTCCCGCGGCATTATTCGCCACCGTGCGAGGGTTATGGTGATGCGACCAGAACTTCGTGTCGTATTTGAACTGCGAAATATTATAGACCTCATTTTCAGTTTCAACGTTACCGTGCTCAGTCACACCGAGATAAATTCCCACGCGGCTTTTATCCCGCGTGGCTAAATCCACCCCGCTATCAGCCAAAGCCTCCCGGGCGCAATAAATGCTGATACCGCCTACGCGCGTTCCAATTCGCACATCTTTTTTCTTTTGATACTTCAGTGGATCAAAGGTGCACATTCCCGCTGGGTGGCGGCCCATATAGCGCACCTCGATCGTCGTAATGCCCGAGACCCCGGTAAGCAGATTTTTCCGGAATTCGGCTAACGAGTTACCATTCGGAGCGGTGAGCCCAATACCTGTAATGACGATGCGGGTTTGCTTCATGAAATTCTGGAAATAAAGAGATTTGCCTAGCCAACGTAAATCCAAACGCAATACAAGTCTAGGTAATGAAAGTTCTTGTCGCAGGCGGTGCAGGATACATCGGCAGCCATTGCGTGCGGCAGTTGCTCGCGGCGGGGCATGAACCGGTCGTTTTAGACAATTTTTCCTACGGGCACCGCGCCGCCGTACCAGCTGGGGTGCGCTTACACGAGGCCAACCTCGGCGACGCTTCGGCGCTCGATCATATTTTTAAACAGGAAGGCATCGACCTCGTCATGCATTTTGCGGCCTATTGTTATGTAGGCGAATCCGTGACTGCTCCGCTCAAGTATTATCTCAACAACGTCGCGGCCACTTACACGCTGCTCGACGCCATGCGACGCCATGGGGTGAAAAAATTCGTCTTCTCATCTACCTGCGCGACTTACGGCGTGCCGGCGACGCTGCCACTGGTCGAGGGCATGCCCCAAGCCCCCATTAATCCCTATGGTCAGACTAAACTGGATGTGGAGAATGCCCTGAAATCTCTCGCCCATAGTGATGGCCTTAGTTTTGCGGCCTTCCGTTATTTCAACGCGGCCGGCGCAGCCGAGGACGGAAGTATTGGCGAAGATCACGATCCTGAAACGCATCTCATTCCTCTCGCGATTGGCGCGGCGCAGGGCAACCGGCCCGCGTTGCAGGTCTTCGGCACCGACTACCCCACTCCTGACGGCACCTGTCAGCGCGATTACGTGCACGTTGATGATTTGAGCCGAGCCCATATCGCGGTGTTCGAGCATCTCGCCAAGCCGGGGGCTAGCCATTTCTATAATCTAGGGACGGGCACACCAACCTCGGTGCGCGAAGTTATTCAGGCGGTTGAGCGTGTGACGGGCCTGAAGGTGCCGGTAAAATTGAGTGAGCGCCGTGCCGGGGATCCACCGGCGCTTTACGCCAATTCTACCAAGGTTCAAACTGCGCTGGGCTGGAAACCGAAATTCATGTCGATCGAACCGATCGTCGCAACCGCTTGGCAGTGGCACGCACGTCAACCGAAGGGCTACGGCGACCGGTAGTGACGAGCGGCGGATCGTCCCGCCACGGGCCGTCACGAGCCCATTATTTTTTTCCTGACGTTTTTTTTGTTTTCGCGGTAGTGGGCAGAGTCGCCCCGCGAGCGACCATGGCGGCCGTGATGGTCGCGATCAAATCGGCGGGCTCCTGGGCCCTGAGCTGCGCGTAAAGCTGATCAAAGAGAGCTTCGCGACCGGTCGCGGCCGCGCTCAGCGCCTGGTTCAACCTCAACTCCTCCGGCAAATCAGTGGGTAAAATAGCTTCGCCCTGCGCGATGACCGCGCTGCGATAAATCATATTTTCCAGCTCCCGTACGTTGCCAGGCCAATCATGGCGGCAAAGGATGGCTAAGGCTTCGGGTGAAACCTTCCGCGCTTTAGTTTTTTTAGTTTTGGCTAAATTTTGCAGGAAGAAATCCACAATTTGCGGAACGTCCTCGACGCGTTCTCGCAACGGAGGCAAACGCAGCCGCACCACATTGAGCCGATAATAAAGATCTTCCCGGAAGGCCTTTTCTTTAACCAGCAGCTCTAGATTTTTATTGGTGGCGGCAATCACGCGGACGTTCACTTTCAGGGTTTCCGAACTGCCGACGCGCTGAATTTCCCCTTCCTGCAAAACTCGCAATATTTTGGTCTGAGTTGCGGGGGTCATGTCACCGATTTCATCCAGAAAAATAGTACCGCCGTCGCACACTTCAAATTTCCCCAGCCGCTGCCCCGTGGCCCCGGTAAAAGCACCGCGTTCGTGACCAAAGAGTTCACTTTCAATTAAAGTCTCTGGGATCGCCGAACAGTTAATCGCGACGAACGGCTTACTCGCGCGATGACTGTGACGGTGAATGCTGCGCGCCACCAATTCTTTACCGGTGCCACTTTCGCCTGTGATCATCACGGTGACATCGCTGGTGGTAACTTGCCCAATTATTTTAAAAACCTGCTGCATCGGTCCGGAGGCGCCGACGATGCCTTCCTTGTGCTCTTCCGAATTAATCACGGGTTGCACCCCACCAGCCGAGCGCAGGGCGGCTTGGGTACTCAAAGCACTTTGGACCAGCGCGATCAAGCGGGCTGGATCAAAGGGTTTCATGACATAATCAAAGGCCCCGTATTTCATCGCCTCGATGGCGGTCTGCGCGGTGCCGTAAGCGGTCATGAGGATCACCAATTGCTGGGGATTAGCCGCGCGGATATGCTGCAAAGTTTCGAGGCCGCTAATTCCCGTCATGCGATTGTCGAGCAACACGACGTCAGGTGCTTTTCGTTTCACGACGGCAACCCCCGCTTCACCACTGGGCGCTTCCTCCACGCGATAATGCTGCGCAGTAAGCACGCGGTTGAGCGAGTAACGCACCTCGGCGTCATCATCGACGACAAGAATATGGGGAGCAGCGAGAGGCTCGGTCATGACGAGATGAGGAAAGTGAATCGCGAGTACCGCAAGGCTGGTTTTATTCCCAGCGGGGCGCCGTTTGGTCAATTAAGTTTTGGGCAAGCTGGGGGCATCTCGCCCAAAATTATGCCGCGAAACTTTAAGAGTTTTGCTTTGAATATCATGATCAATTGAACATTAACTGGGCAGTGTCTTTTCGTTTAGTTACCCCACTGAATGTGAGCTTCAGCTAAATCCCCCCGCTGAACTTGCCCGTCTAACCCCTCAGCCTGCTCCGGCGAATTATTACCTATGGCTTTGCTTACGTCCCGAAAAACCCAACCGAAATATGACGTCATCGTCGTAGGCTCCGGCGCCGCCGGTGGTCAGACCGCCTACACTTTAGCCATGGAGGGAGCAAAAGTTTTGATGCTGGAAGCGGGGCGTAATTACGATCCCGTCACGGAGACTCCCATGTTCGAGACGAATCATCAGGCACCGCTCCGTGGGGCGGTTACCCCTGATAAGCCTTTTGGATTTCATGACGCGACGGTGGGCGGTGGCTGGGAGGTCCCGGGTGAACCTTACACCAATGCGTCCACTGATCCCCAGCGGCAATTTATCTGGTGGCGTTCGCGCATGCTCGGCGGTCGCACGAATCATTGGGGCCGGATTGCTCTTCGTAATGGGCCTTATGATTTCAAACCCTACAGCCGTGACGGCCTCGGCTTCGACTGGCCGATTTCGTATGAGGATGTTGCGCCTTATTACGACAAGGTCGAAATGCTCATCGGGGTTTATGGCACGAACGAAGGCATGGAGAATACGCCTAATTCTCCGGAAGGCGTGTTGCAACCTGCCCCTAAATTGCGCGCGGGTGAACAGTACGCCCAAAAGCACGGTAAAAAAATCGGCCTCCCCATTATCCCGATTCACCGCGCAGTTTTAAGTCAGCGGCTGGATGGTCCAAAGCTTGCCGCCAAGTTGCACCCCAACAACGCCGCGGCGCAACGCGTCCTCATCCAAGCGATGAGTGAGCGGGCGGCCTGTTTTTGGGCCACCGACTGTGGTCGCGGCTGCTCCATTCGCGCCAACTATCAATCCACCACGGTGCATTTGCCGCCCGCGATCGCTTCGGGTAACCTCGATATTCTCACCGATGCCATGGGGTATCGCGTGCTCATTGATGAGCACGGCAAGGCCACTGGGGTTTCCTATATTGATCGCCAAACACGGGAAGAAAAAGCGGTCTATGCGCGCATCGTGGTATTGGCCGCCAGTTCCGCGGAGTCGGTGCGGATGCTCTTAAATTCGAAGTCACCGCGGCATCCTCATGGTCTGGCCAATTCGAGCGGCCTCGTCGGGAAATACATTATGGACACCGTCGGTGCTGACTTGGGCGGACAAATCCCTGCACTGGAAAACTTGCCGTTACACAACGAAGACGGCGCGGGAGGCTCTCATGCTTATGCTCCTTGGTGGCTTTATCAGGAGCAACACGCGGGCAAATTAAACTTCGCGCGGGGCTATCATCTCGAATTTGGCACCGGCCGCCGCATGCCGAACGCGCGCACGGGCTCGCGGATGGAGTACCTCACTGGCGGAAAATATGGCGTCGGCTACAAAGAGGATATGCGACGCTATTTCGGCTCATTCGTCAGTTTCGCAGGTCGGGGCGAAATGATTCCCAATGAGGATTCCTTCTGCGAACTCGATCCCACGGTAAAAGATAAATGGGGCATTCCTGTTCTGCGGTTCCATTGGAAATGGTCTGAGCACGAGACCCGCCAAGCCAAGCACATGCAGGAAACCTCCGTGGCCATTATTGAGGCGATGGGCGGCACGGCCTCCGCTCAACCTAAAAAAGATGGGCGCGATGCCATTATCACCGGGGGCATGGTCATTCATGAAGTCGGCGGCGCCATCATGGGCACCACTCCGCGCAATTCCGTCACGAATCAGTGGGGGCAAACTTGGGATGTGCCTAATCTTTTCATCACCGACGGTGGTACTTTTGTCAGCAACGCGGATAAAAATCCTACCCTGACCATCATGGCACTTGCTTGGCGTACGAGCGACTACCTCCTGGAAGAAATGCGCAAAGGAAATTTGTGAACTACTCAACTGACTTGCCCCGTCCCGACCGCCGCACGGCGATTAAATGGATGCTGACAGCCTCAGCAGCCACCACGCTGCTAAGCGGCTTCGCCGACGCCGCCCCGCCAACGGAGGCGGCCCCGGTCACTGGATCAGGCTACGGCACGGATCCGCGACTGCAAAAAACTTATCAACCCGGTGAGCTCTGGCCCCTCACCCTCAGCGACGCCCAGCGCGTGACTGCGGCGGCTCTCTGCGCCGTGATTATTCCGGCTGATGCAACTTCTCCTTCCGCCGCGCAAGTCCATGTTCACGATTTTATCGATGAGTGGATTAGCGCGCCCTACCCCACCCAAGCGCTCGATCGGCCGATTATCCTCGAGTGCCTCAAGTGGATTGAAGCCGAAGCGCAGCGTCGCTTCAGTCGTAACTTCTCCGCTTTAACTGATCGCGAAAAAACCGCCATTTGTGACGATGTTTGTTTCGTCAAAACCGCTACGCCGGAATTCGCCCCCGCCGCTGTGTTGTTTACCCGGTTTCGTGATCTCACCGCCGGGGGATTTTACACCACACCGGAGGGCATGAAGGACCTCGGCTATATCGGCAATATCCCACTCGCTAGTTTTGATGGTCCCCCACCAGAAGTTTTAAAAAAGCTCGGTCTCCTCTAAAAACCCCCACTATGTCACTCCATCGTATTCTCCTCACCAGCTGCGCCATTTCCGCCCTAGCCTTCATCGGCTTGGCCCAAACAACGCCCACGCCTACAGCCGCCGCGCAGACTATCGCCGCACGGCCGGCGCCCGTTGCACCTCAATTATCATGGCACGATGTCACGACGTGGGGCGTCGAAGGCCGAGCCTTTGGCGATCTGAAACGCGAGCGCTGGTTTGATCGTTTCCCCGCGATGGCCGACGGGCAGGTCACACCCGCGGTCTGGAATCTCAGTCGCGATAGCGCAGGTATGATGGTACGATTCAAGACGGACTCCGCGATCATTTGGGCTGATTACACCCTCTTTCGGGAGCGCTTGAATGGCGTCAACATGACCCCCATCGGAGCCAGCGGACTGGATCTGTACGCGCGCGACGATGCTGGTCATTGGCGCTGGGTGGGAGTCGCTCGGCCCGATAAAAAAGAAGTCCGGGTCGAACTCATTAATGGTCTCGCGCCCGGACTGCGTGAATACGCCATCTACTTACCCCTCTACAACGGAGTGGAAAAACTTTCCATCGGCGTCGATCCCGCTGCGCAATTTACCCCGCTCGCGCCGCGCACCGATAAGCCTATTGTCTTCTATGGTACCTCCATCACTCACGGCGCCAGTGCTTCGCGCCCGGGCATGGTGCACACCGCGATTCTGGGCCGCCGGTTTGATCGTTCAGTAATCAACCTTGGTTTCTCGGGCAATGGCCGCATGGATGCGGCCGTCGGCGACCTGCTCAATAAAATCGAGGCGGCAATTTACGTCATCGATTGCCTGCCAAACATGGATGCCGCGGCGGTTCGTGAAAAATGCATTCCGTTGGTTAACCAACTCCGTGCCACCCATCCCACCACCCCCATCGTGCTAGTGGAAGATCGCCGGTTTCCTAATTCTTGGATTCAGCCGAAGAAAAATCAGTTTCATAACGACAACCACGCGGCTCTTCGCGAGTGTTTTGAAAAACTTAAAGCAGCCGGCATAACGGGCCTCTTCTATATTCCCGGCGACGATTTGCTTGGTTCAGATTTCGAGGGTACCACAGATGGATCCCATCCCAACGACCTCGGCTTCCTCCGCCAAGCTGATGTGATGGAACCGATCCTCCGCGCGGCGCTAGTTGGACGCTAATACCGGCGTTGATTGGCTGACCGCCATTATACCCTAAGTGCGTTGCTCATTCAGCACTGCGCTTAGGGCTAGGCTAACTTAGGTTTCGCGAGAACCCTGCGTTAACCATTTTTCGAGAAAAACGGCGACGAGACAACTGGCCAGCGCGTAGGTGCCGAGAATCAACCACATCGCCTCTGGGCGCTGCCAATAGCTGAGATCGTGAGCCACCATGGCTTGCTGTAAGGTTTTGCTCACTCCACCAATGGTAACATTTTCTGGTGACCACTTATCCAGTAAATGCCCAGATAAGGCGCTGACCAGCGTCTTGGCGATAAACCATGGGACCAGCGACAGGCCGAGATAGGTTCCTTCTTGCCCTTTGGGCGCGATCATCGCGGTGTACTCATAAAGTTTAGGGGACCACACCACCTCGCCAATGGTAACGAGCACCATGCACAACAGGGCCATGACATAATGGGCCTGCCCAATACTCATTCCGTAAACGGTCCACGGTAGAGCCATCGGGAAAAGGGCGAGCGAGGAAATCAATGCTCCATAAACCAGCATGCGAAAAACTTTGAACCGATTGGCAAAGGGAATGAATAAAATCAGACCGATCGTGATGCCAATTGGATTGATCGCGTTCAGCGTGCCGATGGCGGCATCGGGGCCGATGGTCCGCAGCCAGTATTTTGGCATCAGCAGATAGAGGTAAGTGTAGACCGCCCGCACCCCCACGATTAAACCGATCAACACCAGTAAGCGCCAGAGCGCGGGCTCGCGGATCATCTCGCGCCAGATTTGCAGGGGCTTCTTTCGGCCTATTTTTTTCTCCTCTTCCTGGACGACCAGCGGTTCATCGGGACTTACCAGCTGGTCTTCATTTTTCACCATCAACTTACCCACCAGCAAACAAAGTACGGCCGAAATTACGCCCAGAGTGAAAATATGCGTATTAGGCAGATGAAGCAATTTGCGCACTATATCGATGGAGAAACCAGCCGCGGCCGCCCCGATATTCATAACTAAATACCATAAACTGAAACCGGCACTGCGGGAACGCCGGGTCGTGTAACGATTCGTCGCTGCTTGAAAGATTGTCTGCAACCCGGCAACAAACGGAGCCATCAGGAGGAAAATAATTCCCGCAAGGAGACCGCGGTGCGGCAGTGATGGCGTTAGCCCCACCCAGACCATGGCCAGACGCAAAACCAACTGACCGCCGAGCGTAATATTCAGCGAGCGACGGATACCCAGCCAGTCAGTAATCATCCCTGAAAACAGGAGCATGAGCGAGGTGGCCGCGGTGAAGACGGTAATGGTATAGCCAGCTGCGCGATCATCAAAACCCAGATCCTCAGACAGGAAGACAGACGCAATCGTCAGCATTGAAAAATACGCCGTCGAATCTATAAAATTAACGATCTGAATTCCCCAATATTCGAAGCGCGTTTCCTTGAGTACCCCAAAGTTTTTAAAATAATTAACCAGCAGCTCGCGGATGGACTCAGGTTTAACTGGGGTAATCGTGGTATGCATGATGAAGAGATAATGAATTTAAATGACAGCTAACTTCACGCGGAGCCTGACCGACGGACTGAGAACCTGTCGTCGATCCCCCCAGCAGACAAGGCGCATTCCTGTTTTTTGGTCAGTGGAAAAACGAGCCCCCCCCCCCAGCTTAAAAACTCCCGCCGATAGCGCGGAGTCGCCTATCACCATCGAGCAGCACGGTTCCCGGCATGTGTGCAACGAAGAATTCCCCCGGCCGTTGAATGCACCCCACGATATCGCGGTAATTGAACGCACCTTCCGCCCACTCCAACGCTAGGGCATCTCAGAATCTCACTCAGCTTATCTGGAGTTACCTTCAAATGCCCTCTGGGGTTTTTATGCGGGTCGTTGTTTGCCCTGATCTGAAACGCCCGACGGCTTCCGCTCTCGCCATTACGACATCTTCAATAATGCCTTTGGCCTCGTAAGACCGGCCCGAGAAGCTAGCCTGCTACGAGATCCCGCTCCTGCCATCCTGCTCTTCTTCAGGTTATTATTTACCCAGTATGAACCCGACCCGTCGCACTTTTCTTCAATCTACCGCCCTGCTCGCCGCTGCCGTGCCGCTGGTGATAACGCGACTCGCGGCGGCGGTCAGCAACGGATCGGCCACGAGCGCCCCAGCGCTGCCGACTGGCAGTTTGTTACGTGAAATTTTATTTAGTCCGAGCAACATCACCGAGCGTAAAAATTGTTACGACCGTTTTGAGCCGCTCCAGAAGCCGACGCAAAATCCGCTCATGACTGCGCAAATGCCCTGGGAAAAAAGCGGCGTTGCTTGGGGCAGCGTTCTTCGCTCACAGGTGGACGGAAAATTCAAATTTTTCTACAGTACTGATTTTCCCGGCGTGCAAGCCGGCGCGGTGCTCGTCGATAATTCCCTGCAGGGGAAAAGTAACTGCGTCGTTTGTTACGCCGAATCTGATGATGGGCTCACCTGGCGGCGCCCTGCCCTCAACCTGCATTTCGCGAAGGAGTTTCCTGACAATAACATTATCCTTACTTGGGCCTCCTACTACAATGATTCGCCCTCGGTGATCGAGGATCTCCATGACCGCGATCCGCAGCGGCGCTACAAGTTGATGATGTTTCATCTTGATACGAAAAATCGTGACCTTAACGGCTGCGGGTTATTCGTCTCACCTGATGGGCTGCGGTGGACGTTTACCGGTACCGTGCTGCCCGCGCAGGACGCGTCCTGTCTTTGGCAGGATAAGCGCACCGGCCGATACTATGCGTTCTTGAAAGACCGGCTCGGTAACAACCGCAGTCGCTTACTCTCGTACAGCGATGATTTCACAACCTGGAGTGAACCCCAGTGGATCTTTACACCCGATCACGGCGATCACGCTGGCACGAATTTCTACAACCAATCCGCTTTTACACTCTGCGGACGCACCCTCGGATTTCTTAATCTCTACGACGTCACCACCCAGACCACGTGGGTCGAACTGATCGAGAGCGCCGACAACCAGGCTTGGCGGCGGATGCCCTCCCGACCGCGTTTGCTGCAGTCAGGAGCGCCGGGCACTTACGACAGCGGCGGTGCTTACGTTGGCCTCGCCGAACCGATTCTGGTCGGCGATGACTACCGCTATTATTATTACGCCTCGGCCGACCGTCATGATGCCGCTGATGTCGGCGGCAACCCGAAGCAGCGACCCTCCCTCGCCTACGCTACCTTTCGAAAAAATCGCCTTGTCGGCCAGCAAACGGAGCATGACGGCACCTTTGCGACGCTGCCCTTCATGTGCGACGGCGGGCGGCTTTTCCTGAATTTCATCTGCACCGGCGAACTGACTGTCTCCATTAAACGCCCTGGCTACGGCGGTGACTACGAGAATTTCACGGCGGCTGATTGTGTGCCGGTAACTGGCGACCATCAGCGCTGCGAAATCGTGTGGAAAACCCAGGGATCGCTCGACGCGCTAAAAGGGAAATACATCCGCCTGAAAATCTCCGGCCGCAACGTCATTGCCTACAGTGCCTCGCTCGAACGGTAGAGGCCGCCGCTGCCAAATGAGGCTCACGGCATCTGTCCTCCCCCCCCCTTCCCGCACCTCGGTTTCGCTAACCACAAATATTAAACTAAGGTGACGCGGGAAATTTTTCCGGGAATTGCGTGCCCAATCTCCGCGCTAAAAGCAACAAGCCCAGAGCACTCATAAACCATGAGCTGACTGCACCGCCGCCACCGCTACTACCGCCGGTGCTCGTGTTGGTAGCAACTGGAGCGGAGCCATTCACAGTCAGCGTAGCCGTATTACTTAAAGTAGTCCCGTACGCATTGGTCACTGCCACCGTGTAATTACCGGCGTAAGCAGTGGTCACAGGAGCTAGGGAGTAACTCGTCGTGATCGCTCCTGAAATATCCGTGCCATCTTTTTTCCATTGATAGGACAGCACGCCCCGGCCGCTGGCAGATATATTAAAGGTAACGGAGCTGCCAACGAACACGGTTAGTCCAGCTGGTTGAGCTGCAATAACCGGCGCAGAGTAACCGGGGACGAGCGCTGATAGCAGATGACCTACATTTGGCCTTCCAAGCCCTGTCACTAAATTATAAAGGGGATCCGTAGAGTAAGCACCGTTCGTACCAGGATTGTTTGTGGAGCTAAACGATCCAGTCGTCAGCTGCTTAAAAGCACTCGTCCCAATCAGTGGATAAATTTTGGGACCTAGTAAACCAAGTGGCGGTAAACCTTCTTGTCGCCTAGCTTGGTTCAACAGCGCACAAAATCCGGCCCACATCGGAGAGGCAAGGCTGGTTCCCCCAGAGGCATTTGGAGCTCCTTGATAATAAGCGTAAGGAAAAAAATTACTGACCGCTAAGGCAGCCACATCGGGCACCAACCGCATAGTTCCAGCAGGAAGGCCTGTCCCTATCTGCCAGTTGGGGCGATTGAAGTATCTACTAATGCCGCCAGTGCTGGCGCCGTAGTTGAAGCTTGCTGCCAAAGATTGCCAATCCGGTAGGCACCATGCTGCCTCACGGACGGGAAATTGTGCGATGCCGGGTTGGGCCCATACAAATTCGAGGGAGCTGCCGCCGACGGCGGTCACGTAGGGATCACTTGCTGGATAGTCCACTGTGGGAGTTCCAGCAACATCGAAGAAGGTCGTGAAGGGGGTGGAGCCAGTCCTGACTTTTGGCCAAACATCTGTTGTCGAACCATGATCACCCGAAGAGGCAAAAAATGTGATCCCCATCGCAGCAATTAACGGAAATAAGGGAGACTCGTCTTGCAGCATAGTTTTCGTGTCCGTTGCGAGCTCAGGAGCAGCAAAGCTCATCGTTATCTGATGGATACTCTTATCAGTCGCAATGCGATCATAGAGCCAGCTGGTCACTGTGGGGAAATCAAGCGTCGAGAGGTAGATGATTTTAGCTCCTGGTGCCATCGCGCTGGCAGATTGGATGTCCATGGTTTCTTCAAAAGCGTAGTTGTTGGGCTTGAGTTGCAAGGGCAACGGATCGACTTCAGTGAATTGTGCCAGCGTGGTAGGCAAACCGCAGTTGGTCCAAAAGGCGGCAAGGTCGTCTGGGTTAACCTTTGCTAAACCCAGCACGACAATCGTCTCACCAGTGCCATCCAGCCCAAGATTCGTGGCGTTATACCATTCGGCAAAGGTCAGAGGGTTGATAAAGAGACCTGATATCTGACGAATAGTAACCGCCTGCGGCTTGAACGGTTTTAGATGGGGCTGGAGATCTAAAACTCGCGCCACAAGCTGGGAAATTTTTGGATCTAAGACCGGTGGTTGCGCCGCGCTGGTGTAAATTTCCCCGTCTGAGCTCTGCACTTTTACGAAATGGGTTCCAAGAGCGGTGGCTAATTGCTCTACACTAGCGACGCAATCGACGGTTAACCGACTCGATGAAGCCGGAGCTACAGAGAGTCCACTGTTTGTTGCCCAGTCGGCTACACTTTGCCAATCTTCAGCAGTCGGCAAATAGCGGGCCGCAATTTCTGCTCGGGAAAGCACCTCGCCGCGCCCCACTCGCTGCTTCAACTCAGACATATTGCGTAGCCGGAGCGCAAAACGCGTTGAATATGACTCTGACATTTGCGCCGCCGAAAGACTTTGTTCAACTAGAGGAGCCGAAACAATCTGCGCGTTAATTTGCGAGAAGCATGCGCACTGCACGAACGCCACGATGTATAGAAAAACACGGGTCAGCATGCCTGTAAAATATACAGTAATGAATCATGCTAAAGACAAATAGCGGCCGCCGCTGCCACCAGCGACGCGCGGCGGCGGGTCGAGGAAATTGAGAAACAAGGAGGCCGCGTTATCGGCCGCTTACGTACCGCGCGTATGGGCGAGGTCCATGTCAACCCGAGGTATTCCACCGCCACCACGTGGGAAGGGAATAACGATACCTCAATGCGCGACCGCAGGTAGGGGTAAACACCTAGTATAAGTGCTTTTTAGGTAAGCCCTATAAAGTTAATAGTCCTCGCATGCCGACAAGCATCTGAATCTTAATAATTTCAGCGCCAAATAATTCGCGATTGAAGCAGTCATAAAAATATCAGGCGGCAATCAAGCAACCCCATCATGAGAATAACCTCTTCATTAATATTCGCAGGAATATTGGCCTACGCTGGACTCGGGTCAGCCTCGGCGGCTGTCATAGCGGGTAAGGCTCCGGTGGTTACGGGCATCACGACGGGGACCGTCACCCTCTCCAATCGGAGTAATATTTACACCACGACGTTTGATGCGGGCGGCAACTATCGCTTTCCGAACGTCGATGCTGGGGTCTATGCGCTGAAGGCGGAGATCGCCGGCTACAATCAGGTCAGCACGCTCACGGTGGATGCCTCCAGCGCGAGCACCGTCACCGTCGCCGATCTGGCCATTGAAAAATACACCGCTGTGGCCAGCACTTACAGCTACACGTGGGTGCAGGACCAAAGTTATGCCGGACTGCCGAAAACAGAAGTCGCGCAGAATATCGTCAAGCCAGTCTCGGTCACCATTCTTGGTAAAGCCTATCAGATGGCGGACATCAGCTACGCGCAGGAGCTTTTTGATAAGTACGGCATCCTGCTGAACAATCTGAGTGCGACTTGGACCCAAGAGTACGCGTATCGACTTTTTGCCGTGCTGGGCCGGATTCCGCAGATCACGGGTTCAGATTATAAATACAACGCCAGTCTCAGCCCGACTCAGTGGACTTTGACCACCGACGCTATGGCCGGTGATATCGAAATCGGAACAGGCGCGAACGCAGGGACGATTCGAATTTCGACCGCCGCTTTTACCTACGCAGCTCCGCTGGTCGCGGAAATCAATGGCGTCCGTGGACTCTATTTCTCCAAACGCCTGCACCATGCGTTAGTAAATTATGTAACCAATAACGGCACCAACCAAGCAGCCGTCGCCAAAATTTTAGCCGAGCGCTTTGGGCTAACGATCGACACCGACGCCCAGCCTTTAAACTACGCGCTGTTCACCAGTGAAGCGTCATCGCGTTATCAAAACTGGTTCAAGCATCCCGCCGAAATCGTCGAAGTGATCAACAACTTCGAGGAACTGCCCGAGGGCATGCATAAAATCCCCGGCTTTAAGTGGCTGGTGCGCCGACTCGATGGGACCGTCAACCCGACTTACCCAGAAGCACCGGCCATAGCCTGGACCAATGGGCGCATGGAATTCATGGAGTCCGCTTATAAGAGCTTTGATATCTCTTACATTGCCCGGCTCATCCTGCACGAAAAAGCCCATTATATTTACCAATTTATTTTAACGACTGCCTTCAAGAAAGAATGGGCTGATCTAGGCGGCTGGCAGTACGCGACGAATCCCACGAACCCGAACTACGATGCGACCGGTGGTTGGCAGACCACCAAGACTACCGAATTTGTCAGCGCTTATGCTCACGACAAAAATCCGAATGAAGACTTCGCCGAGACGGTCGCAGCGTTTGTTAAAGATCCTGATATTTTGAAGGCTCGCTCAGTCGCGAAATATAATTTCATCCGCGATGCGGTGATGCTGTCTAATTCCTACGTATCGATTATTCGCCCCGACCTCACCTTTACGGTCCTCAATCTCTATCCGTCCTATGATTATCCCGGGAAAATAAAGCGAATCGCGACCACCGTCACGGGAGCGGCCGAGGAAGATAAAACGCTCACGGTGGAATTTGAAATCACTCCCCTTGCCGCCACTGCCAATCCCGCGACATCGATCCGTGCGCGCATCATGAGTCCGGTGAGCGTGGCGGCTCCCGTGGCGAGTTATTTTGATATGCATTTTAATGCGGTGAATGATGCCCATACTATTTTTCGCGGCACGCAGGTTTTAAGTAAACATAACCGTTCGGGCTATTGGCAGATGCCCAATGTGACGATCATCAATAGCGTCGGCCTGGAACGCTATGAATCATCCCTGCTCTACGGTTTTAAATGTTATCTGAATAATCCACTGGAAGATATTGTGGCGCCCCAGGTGCAGCCTAATACCAGCAGCATTACAGTAAAGGCGGGCACCCTAGCCGGACACCCCGTGCAAATCGCGACGGTGAAATTTGGCGTAACTGAAAACACGGGCCTCATCTATCATTACGCGGCCCTCGGCCGAACTGGGGCTTACTCGCTACAACAGTACGGCTCCGGCCAGACGTCGGGCTCAGGCGAACGCACCATTGATTTTTATATTCGAGAGTATGAGCCCAGTGGTCGCTACACGCTGAACCAAATCGCCCTGAAAGATTATGGGCTTAATTTAAATTATACCTACTTCAAGACGAGCAACGGGAATTCTGATGGGACCACCGTGAACCTTGATGAAAATGCTCCCAGCATCGACATCGTCACTGCTCACCCCGATACCGTCGCGCCCGAACTCGACGTTAATCGAATTTCAGTCACCGCCGTACCAACTAATCTGAGTACGCCCGACGGCGAGACGTTGGTGACCATCAACTATTTTGCCCGCGATAACGTTTCCGGCTACGGGAGCGGCAGTAATTTTAAGCTGCGTGATCCCCAGGGAATCGAGCATTTCTATTATTCTTATCACCGCAATTGGTACACGGATTTCTTTGAAGGTGACCCGACCGCCTGGGAGCAATATACGCTGCAAGTGATTTTACCCCGCGGTTCCGTGCCGGGTATTTGGGGACTGATGCAAATGACGCTGGTCGATAAAGCGGGCCAAGCCAAAGGCTATGATTTCACGGAAACTGTCCGCTTCGATCCGAATAGCACCGCCGCCGCTGATCTCCAAATAACCCAAGACCCCGTCGGCAAATCTTACCTAAGCGGCGAATCGATAGCCCTGACGGTCAAAACGGCTGGCGGCGATAAGGTGACTTATGAATGGTGCAAGGACGGCGTTTCCTTACTCACGGGCAAGCTAGTCTCCAGCATGGTAGAGAGTGGCACTTCGGCGGATAACACCCGCAAGCCCGCCGCGGCGACTTACACGTCGGCTGGGACGCCCACCCTGCAGATCACTGGCGCCGGCCAAAACGAAGCGGGCAGCTACTATTGCATCCTCTCAAACGCTTCGGGGCGCGTGATCAGCAAAGCAGTCGATCTTGTTTACAGTACCCTATCCACAACCGCGCCCACCATCACGACGCAGCCCAGTAGCCTTTCCTTGGTGATCGGCGCAGCGGGTACCTTCAACGTCACCGCAAACGGAACCCCAGCGCCGACGTATCAATGGCTGAAAGATGGCGTCATCATTTCCGGCGCCACGAGTTCAACCTACTCATTGAGTAATGTGTCTTCGACGAATGCCGGCGACTACACGGCCACGATCACCAACAGCGCTGGTTCAGCGTCGAGCACGAGCGCCCGCTTGACGGTGCAGGTACCCGGCATTCCCCTAACCAATCAGCTCGTTATGGTTGGTCACAACGTGGGCCTGACCGCCGCTGGCGCCACGGGCCCCGTCCGCTGGCAAGTCTCCACAGATAGCGGCGCCACTTGGCAAAATCTTGCGGACAACACTTCGTACAGCGGGACCACCAGTAATTTCCTTGAAATCTTAAAAGTCACTGCCACCGCGCATGGCTCCCAGTACCGCTATGTACTCACCAGTAATAACGCAGCGAGCGCCGCGACCACTCTCAGTGTGACGAGTGGTTATTTTGCCTTCCCCACTACCGTCGGGGCAGACAGCGCGAGTAACCTTTATATCGGCGATGCGACCGCGCATACCGTGCAAGAAATATCCACCACGAACCAAGTCTCGTTGGTGGCTGGATCCACCGGAAAATCAGGAAGCACAAATGGCACGGGTGCGACCGCTAGCTTCAATGAAATCGGCGCGCTGGCGGCGGCCGCGGATGGCACTCTCAGTGTTGCTGATACTAAAAACGAACTCATCCGACGCATCGCGAACACGGGGGTTGTAACGACGATCGCCGGCACGGCGGGGGCGCGCGGCACTACCGATGCTACCGGAGTCGACGCCCGCTTTGCTGCTCCCGCTGGGATCGCCCGCGATGCGAGCGGCACGTTATTTGTCGCTGATTCACTCAGCCATACGCTGCGCAAGATCAGCACCAGCGGTGCGGTCACCACCCTCGCCGGCAGCGCGGGGGTCGCGGGGTCCGCTGATGGCACCGGCGCCAGTGCTCGATTCAATTATCCCACGGGGGTAGCTGCAGACCCAGCGGGAAATATTTACGTCGCGGACTCCGGAAATAATACCGTGCGCAAAGTAAC
>CAIVJE010000020.1 GCA_903906135.1 uncultured Verrucomicrobiota bacterium
AAATTAACCACCCCGCTGGGCAAATCACTCGTCGCGAGCATTTCGCCAAAAATAATCGCCGGATAGGGCTGCGCTGACGAAGCGAGCGCAACCACGGTGTTTCCGCTCGTGATGGCGGGAGCTAATAGAGAAACAAGGGCAAGCAACGGCGCTTCTTGGGGTGCCAGCAATCCAATGATACCCATGGGCTCGGATACCGTAAAATTAAAATAGGGAGCGGCCACGGGATTCACACTGCCGAGGACTTGTTCATATTTATCCGCCCAACCGGCATAATAAATTAATCGATCAATGGTCGCGCTAACTTCCTTCGTCGCCGCCGCGGCCGAGGCACCGCCCAGTCGCAACGCGGCCGCCAACTCCGTCCGGCGGGCCTCCACCATTTCGCCTAAACGATAAATAATCTGGCCACGATTATAGGCCGTGCGCTTTGCCCAGCCGGGCCCGGCTTTGGCCGCCGCCTCCACGGCGTTACGCAAATCTTTGCGCGAACACTGGGGAATGTTTGCCACAAAATTACCCGCGACATCCGTCAGCGGAAAAGTGCGCGCACTTTCGGAGCGAATAAACGCCCCACCCACGTAAACTTTCGGGGTTTTGGTGATCGGAAGACGAGTCATGTTAGAGGCAGGTGGTTAAAATAGTTACGCTGAAAATATACCTTTAGCTCAGCGTGGCGGCAACCGCAGGCTCCCCTTGGAGGTAGCTTTTCTCCTGATAGCGCCGCGCCACAAAAATAAAAATGCCGACACAGCCGATGGCGAGCGCGGCATAAAAATTATAATAAGCCGCGCCTTGCAATTTCACCGTGCCATCCGGGTTCGCGATAAAATAGTGCACGAGTGCGGTAAAGGCATTGCCGGCCGAAACGGATAACAAGTAACAGGCCATAATAATTGATTTCATATGCGCCGGGGCTTGGGTGTAAGCAAATTCAAGCGCCGTAATTGAGACCATGACCTCACCCGCTGAAAGCAAGGCATAGGCCGGCAACTGCCAACCTATGCTGGGCGTGAGTCCCACCGCAATTTTCGTCTCAATCCACGCACTGACCATAAACGAAAAGCCCGTTACGACGAGCCCAAGGCCAATCTTCCGCAGCGGAGTTAAAGGAAAAATTCGATTGATCGCGGGGTAGATCAAAAACTGAAAGAGTGGAATAAAAGCCAAAATCATAATCGCGTTCACCGCCTGAATTTGGGAAGCGAGCCAGGTAATTCCTAAAAAATGCAGGTCCATTTTCTGCGCCTGCAATACCCACTCCCCGCCGCTTTGATCCCAGAGTGACCAAAAAATGGCGACAAAAGCAAAGAGCCCCGCGAGTCGACCAATCGCGGCGTAGCCCGCGCGGTTAAAGGTATCGCGCAGAAAAGTTTTCCCGCCAGGTGGGATGTGCGCAAATTTGTAGCGACCCTGCCAAAAGACAAAAGCCGCCAAGAGCATCAAGCCGGCGGGCACCCCAAAAGCTAAGCCTGGTCCGTAATGCGCCAACAACCAAGGGATGAGCAAAATGGAGAAAAAAGAGCCGAAATTCACCGAGAAATAAAACCAACTGAAAGCCCGCGAAAGGAGTCGTTGATTTGCCGGCCCAAATTGGTCGCCGACATGCGAGGATACACACGGCTTGATGCCGCCTGAGCCCAGCGCAATCAGACCTAAACCTAAGCCAAGTCCGAGACGAGTGTGATCGAAAGCGAGCACCAGACTCCCCGCACAATAAATCAGCGAGACCCAAAAAATCGTCCGATACTTTCCCCAGAAAGCATCAGAGAGAATCGCCCCCAGCATAGGGAAAAAATAATTTGAGGCGACAAACCAGTGATACCACTGATTAGCCTCATTCTCACTCATCAGGTCGCGCCCGCCCGCTCGGTTCACCAGATATTGCGTCATGAAAACCGTGAGCACGGCGCGCATTCCGTAAAAATTAAACCGCTCCGCCGCTTCATTACCGATGATGTAGGGAATGCCCGGCGGCATCTGGTCAGTCTTCAGCGGTGCGGTCAGATAAGGTTGAGTGGCCATAGAGAAAATGAAGGGTTAATTCTTAAACCAACTTGCAATAATCAAGCAGCCCTTGCCGGCCCCCTTCGCGGCCGAAACCGGATTCCTTATAACCACCAAAGGGCGACGCCGGATCAAATTTATTGTAAGTGTTGGCCCAAACCACCCCCGCCTTAAGCTCGGCGGCTAATTTTAAAATGCGCGCGCCCTTGTCGGTCCAAACCCCAGCACTCAAACCGTACGCCGTGTTGTTCGCCTTCTCAATCGCTTCATCGACCGTTCGAAATGTAAGCACGCTGAGAACCGGCCCAAAAATTTCCTCGCGTGCGATGCGATGGCTCATCGAGACACCAGAAAAAATTGTCGGGCGGAAATAATAGCCTTTCGCCGGCAGCGCACAATCCGGCTGGTACAGGGTAGCGCCTTCCTTCACGCCGACGGCGACTAAGCGCTTGATCGTCGCGAGCTGGGCCGCCGAGTTGATCGCCCCGATATCAGTGTTCTTGTCGAGGGGGTCGCCCACGCGCAGCACACTGATGCGCTGCTTCAGTTTGGCGAGCACCGTGGCGGCGATCGGCTCGTGTACCAATAAACGCGAGCCCGCACAACACACATGGCCCTGATTAAAAAAGATTCCGTTGATGATTCCCTCGACCGCTTGATCGAGCGGCGCATCGTCAAAGATAATATTCGCCGCCTTGCCGCCCAGCTCCATGGTCATTTTTTTATCCGTCCCAGCGAGCGAGCGCATGATGATCTTGCCGACCTCGGTCGAGCCGGTGAAAGCTACCTTGGCCGCCAGAGGATGCCCCATGACCGCCGCGCCGGTGTCAGCAAAGCCGGTGACGATATTGACCACCCCAGCAGGTAAGCCCGCGTCTTGGAAAATCTCCGCGAGCTTCAAGGCCGTAATACTGGTTGTCTCGGCCGGCTTGATCACGACGCAGTTGCCCATCGCGAGCGCAGGGGCAATTTTCCAGGCCAACATCAGCAAAGGAAAATTCCAGGGAATAACTTGGCCCACCACCCCGAGGGGGGCGACCCGGCGGCCCGGCGCCACATACTCGAGCTTGTCCGCCCAACCAGCGTGATAGAAAAAATGCGCGGCGGCCATCGGGACATCAAAATCGCGCGACTCTTTAATAGGTTTCCCGCCGTCCATCGTTTCCGCCACCGCAAATTCGCGAGCCCGATCCTGGAGCAACCGGGCAATACGAAAAAGATATTTGGCGCGTTCCCGACCAGGTAACCGGCTCCAAGTTTGGTCGTAAGCTTTTTTTGCCGCCCGATAAGCGGTGGCGACATCGGCGGCATTCGCGTGCGCAATTTCTGCGAGCTTTTGCTCATTAGCCGGATTGATGGAGTCGAAATACTTACCCGACGCTGGGGCTACAAATTTACCGCCAATAAAAAGTTCATAGCGCGATTTGAGCTTGGGATCAGCGGTCTCCGGGGCGGGATCATAAGTCCAAAGGTCACCAAAAATGAGCGCCGGCGCGGCCTGACGACGCGCAGATAAAGCGGGATGCTTTTTATTAATCAAAGTAGGCATAATTTTAAATTACGGTGAGCCGGGGAACGGAAACGCCGGGCGGCAAAATAGATTTAATAACTTTCCGTCGCTTCGCTAAAATAATACGGCGCCGGGTAAGCGCCGGTTTTTTCTTTCTCCAGCTGACGCAGTAAATCATTAAGCAGGGCAGATGCTCCAAAGCGATAACGCGTATTATTAAGCCAAGCATCGCCGAGCGTCTCTTTCACGGCCACCAAGAAAGTGAGCGCCTGCTTCGCGGTGCGAATTCCGCCGGCGGGCTTCATCGCAATGGGCACGCCCGTCGAGAGGTAATAATCACGAATCGCCTCCAGCATGACCTGGTTATTGCCCAAGGTCGCATTGAGGGTAGTTTTACCCGTACTTGTTTTAATAAAATCGCCCGACCGCAAAACGGGCATGGCTAAAAATGAAGCCGCCCGAATGTTGTCGTAAGTCTCCAGCTCACTCACCTCGAGAATAACCTTGAGCGTCGCCGCGCCGCACGTGGTGCGAACGGCGGCAATTTCATCTTGGACCAAGGAAAATTCTCCCGCGAGAAAAGCCCCGCGGTTAATCACCATATCGATCTCATCGGCTCCTTCCGCCACCGCCCATTTCACCTCCGCTAAACGAGTTTTAAGTGCGGTCTGTCCAGAGGGGAAAGCCGTGGCGACCGAGGCGATCCGCACCGATGAATGCGGCCCTAGCGCGCGCCGCGCGTGGCGCACCATCGCTGGATAAACACAAACCGCGGCGACGGCGGGAGTGCCGAGGTCGTCATGAGGTTGGCGGGCTTTCTGACATAAAGCCTCAACTTTACGGCGGGTATCTTTGCCTTCGAGCGTGGTGAGATCGATCATGGAGACCGCCAGCTTCAGTCCAAAACGTTTGGCGTTCTTCTTGAGACTCCGCGTGCCGTATTTGGCGACCCGTTCCTCGAGGCCAACAGAATCAACCGGGCCGACATCATTAAACAATCGACGAACGGCAATCTGAACGGGGGCGGCCATATTTTATGCACTATCCCGCTCCTCTCCTCTGAAAACAACGCCAAAACTCACCACCCCGCTAACAGCTGCCGCTTGCTACGACCCGGCGGCCCTCCCGCTAGCGCCAGCGTACTTGCCAGTTGGGCAGCGGTAAGCCTAGGCTCAAACCATGAGCGAATCTCCTCCCCCCACCGAGCCGCACGGCGAACTCGTCATCCGCACGATTGCGATGCCGGCTGACACGAATGCCAGCGGCGATATTTTTGGTGGCTGGTTGATGTCACAAATGGATTTAGGTGCGGCGATCTATGCGCAGAACCTTGCCCGCAGTCGCGTTACGACCGTCGCGGTGGATGGGATGGCTTTTCTTCACCCAGTTAATGTGGGTGACATCATCAACTGTCACGCCTCGCTCCTAAAAACTGGCCGAACCTCTATGCAAATTGCGGTCGAGGCTTGGGTTCAACGCGGCCGTGATGGGCGATTACTGCGTGTCACCAAAGGAACATTTACTTATGTCGCGATTGACGATCACGGCCGCCCCCAGCCAGTGCACCGCCCAGCCTAAAACTGAACGGATAATAATTCGCTAAAATTTCCCCGGTTTTAACGAGTTTCTTTTCATGTACTCGCCTACTCGCGCCGCGCGCGGCGCCCTTGCCGCCACCGCTAGTTTTCTTTTTTGGGGCCTCGTCCCGCTCTATTGGAAACAGATGAGTTCAATCGCCTCGATTGAGCTCATCATGCATCGCATTGTTTGGTCGTTACTATTTTTAATTGGTATCCTTGCTTGGCAAAATAATTTGCAAGCTCTGCGCGCGGCGTTCGCCTACCCGCGGCTGATTGGCCTTAATTTACTCAGCAGCTTGTTGCTCGCGGCTAATTGGACCGTGTATGTCTGGGCGGTAAATCATGGGCAGATCATTGAATCTAGTCTCGGCTATTTTCTCGTACCGCTCGTCAATGTAGCCCTCGGTTCGCTGCTTCTGCACGAGCGCTTACGCGCCTTACAATGGCTCGCGATCAGTCTGGCGGCCGCCGGGGTGATCATCCTCCTCGCCCGCTTAGGCCATGTCCCTTGGATCGCTCTCGCGATTGCCGCCACTTGGTCAGGCTATGGTTTGCTGAAGAAAAAATCTGCGCTCGGCGCGATTCCTGGACTAACCGCGGAGACGCTCATGCTGCTTCCGCTTGCGCTGGGCTTGCTCGGTTGGTGGCACCACACGGGGACGGGCGCCCTCGGCCGCGTAGATTGGTGGCAGCACAGTTTGGTCCTGAGCGTGGGGGTGGTAACGGCCATTCCGCTCCTCTTATTTGCGTATGGCGCCCAGCGCATCCCTCTAACCACGCTTGGGCTACTGCAATATCTAGCGCCCAGCGTGCAATTCTTGCTGGGCTATTTTCTTTATCATGAGCCCTTCGATTTGGTCCACCTGCAAGCTTACGCGTGTATCTGGACCGGGCTCCTGCTTTATACTGGCGATGGCTTCTGGAATCAGCGCCATCATCTACGCGCGAGCACCTAAGCTCAGGTCGCCGGCCTTATTCTTGCGAAAAATCAACGAGCTCCATTTCGAAAATCAGCGTCGCACTGCGAGGAATAGTCGGCGGTTTACCCCGAGTCCCATAAGCCATCTCAGGCGGCACGATCAGCAGCCACTTATCGCCCCGCCGCATTTTCTGCACGGCCTCATCCCAGCCTTCAATTAACTCACTGCGCCCAATCCGGGCTTCCAAGGGGTGTGCGGCATCGGGCGATTGATCGAAAACCGTGCCGTTTAACAGCATCCCTTTGTAGAGAACCTTAACCAGTGAACCCGCCTTTGGCATGGGCCCATCGGGCTGACCCGCTTTTAGCACAACGTAGCGCAGTCCGGTATAAGTCCGTTTGGCTTCGGGCCATTTTTGCTCGACGAATTCCACATCTTCCGGCGGTAATTTTTCCCGCTGCGCGTGGAGTGGCCCAGCGCTCAGTAAAAATCCGACCCAGACGAGAAAAATAAAACGATGGATGATAGCAATATTCATGGTTTTTTAGCTGCGGGTGTGACGCGAAAGGTGAAGCCATCGGCCCGCGGCGTCGAGGATTGTTCGGGGGTGGGCCCAGCAGATTCAAATGTTTTCACCGTTGGGATCGCCGCCGTCGGGGCATTCACGGTCGTCGCCAAATTATCCGGCAGGCTCGAGGCTAAGGCTGTGAAACCGCGCTCGATTAACTCAATCGCTTTAAGGTCGCGCGTTTTTCCGAGGTCGCGCTGCCCATTCGGGCCAAATGATCCCATGATAACCACAATTACCCGCCGACCGTGGCGTTCGGCTGTCGCGCTTAAACAATAACCAGCACTCGCGGTGTACCCTGTCTTCAAGCCATCAACTCCCATAATTTTCCCGAGCAGGTTATTGTGATTTCTCATGTGCTGAGGACCCTGCTTACGATTTAACCCAAAATCACGGCGCTGCACTGACGAATATTGCAGCACATTAGTATGGAGCAACAGATGGCGACACAGGAGCGCAAAATCCCGCGGGGTGGTTAAATCGCCATCAGCTTTATGCCGACTCGACGGCGGTAGACCGTGCGGCGAGCGAAAAGTGGTATGCGTCATGCCCAATTCTCGAGCCTTAGCATTCATGAGCTCAACGAACGCCTCAACTGAGCCCGCCGAAACCCGCGCGACCGCATGCGCCGCATCATTCGCGGATTGAATCATCATCGCGTAAAGCAACTCATCAATCGAGAAGGTCTCGCGCGCATCGAGATAAACCTGCGTCCCGCCTATTCTAGAATCCTCGTTGGTTATTTTAACCAAGGTCTCCCGCGTGAGTTCCCCACGAGAGATTTTATCGGCGACTACGGCGAAGGTCATTAACTTCGTCATGCTAGCTGGCGGGCTAACCTCATCCGAATTATCTTCTAATAACACCCGCCCTGTAGCCGCATCGACCACGATCAGCCCACTATAGACTGACTGAGTTGATGGCGAAGCCTTCCCTCGCGCAGGCCCGCAGAGACCGGTCAGTACAAAGCAGAGAAGAACAAGAAATCGATAAACCTTGGTCATGAAAAGCAAAATGCCAAGGGAGCGACGGCGGCGGAGCCGTGCAACTCAATTTCTAAGCTGGCCTGGCTAATGATTCAGCAATCTAGCCGGAGAATTACCCAACCGCGCTGAAGCGCTAGACACGTCCCTTCGATATGCAGGGAGAAAGCCAAAAAAAGGCGGAGCCACTTGGGCTCCGCCTTGAAAGTATAGTTCGCGAAAGCGAACGGTTGATTAGTAGCGACCGCCGCCACCACCACCGCCGCCGCCGTAGCCGCCGCCGCCGCCGCCGCTGCGACCACCACGACCGCCGCCGCCGAAGCCACGACGTTCGCCGCCGAAGCCGCCGCGACCACCGCCGCCGAAGCCACCAGAAGGACGCTCTTCCTTCGGACGGGCCTCATTGACTTGGAGGGCGCGACCGCCGAGATCGACACCATTGGTCTTCTCGATAGCCATCTTGGCCTCATCAGCTGTGCCCATGGTGACAAAGGCGAAACCGCGAGGGCGGCCCGTCATTTTGTCCATAGCGACGTAGGTGTCGGTAACCGAGCCGAACTGCTCAAAATGAGAGCGAAGTTCGCCCTCAGTGGTATTAAACGATAAATTTCCAACGTATAGTTTGGAATTGCTCATGTGATAATTCGTAGATCCTTCGCCATCTGCCAGTCCGTTCCCACTGTGGGTTTCGAAATCATCACTTGAGCCAATGCTCAGCCAACGACTCACCAGATCCTGTCATCAAACGCTATCTCTAACGAGGCCGCTAAGACACTCAGCTTTGGCTATAATGCAAGCGAAATCTGGTTTTTAAAACTGTAAACACCAGCAATCTATTGACTTATGAAACAACAAACCTGCTGCCTAAATCTCGTATTTTGCTCTAATATCTGCCGGTAAACGCACCGCCCGAGAGGTCTCCATCGAGACCATCACGTAGTCAAACCAGCCGTCGCAGCTGAGCTTATTGTCTAAAGTACGAATGATCTGAAACTGCACCTTAACCCCGATGAGGGTGAATTTTTCGATCCAAGTTCTAACGATAAATCGATCGCCTAAGCCTAAAGGACGCTTAAAATTCATCTGCGCAGTGGCCATATACCAGCCGTACCCCTGCTTCTGAAAGTCAGCCATGGGCATTTTATAGCATCGCTCCATCTGATCGAATCGCGCGGCTAACACGTAGTCCATATAGCGGCTACTGTGAACATGCTGGTACATATCAATATCATCCGGCCGCACCTGCAGCTCTGTTTCAAATTTTGCATAGGCCAACTGCTGTTCCCCGGGGGAAGAATCAGGTGGATTGGGAGCTGCGCCATTCACGCTGCTTAAAATGCCCGTAGCCGCGCCACCCAGTCAAAAGAAAAGGCCCTCACTAGGGGGGCTCAACGCTATGAAATTAAGGCACATGATAAGCCACCCACCCACCCCAGGAATGCTCCCAAATCCCCTAAAAAAATAAGCCCCCTCATTTCTGGAAGGCGCCATCTCACCCCGAGCGATGAAGGAAACCTGCTGAGCAATAACGCCTAACTGACATCCACCCCTTGTACTTCGGGATAATCTAAACACCCTTTATGAGATACCATTAAACTCAGCTTGCGCCATCGTCTCCAGATAGTTTTTCTCCCGCTTCAATTTTTACGCCCCCAGTTTATTTTATGTCTAAACCCCGCTTGCTTGGCTCCCTGTTTCAATGGATTGATTCTGATTATTCAGCAGAGTCCCCTGAGGCTATTCGGGCTCAGCCGGACGGCGTAAATCTTGTTCGCTGCATTCCCTTTGTGGTTTTGCACCTTGGCTGCCTTGGGGTTATTTGGACCGGCTGGAGTTGGCTCGCCGTTAGCCTAGCAGTCGCGCTGTACTTTATCCGAATGTTTGCGGTTACCGGCATCTATCACCGCTATTTCTCGCACAAAACCTACAGCACCTCCCGCTTTGGCCAGTTTCTTTTAGCGCTTCTCGGCGCGACCTGCGTCCAACGAGGCGGCCTCTGGTGGGCTTACCATCACCGGCACCACCACCAACACTCCGATGAACCAAGCGATGCTCACTCCCCTCATGTGCATGGCTTCTGGTGGTCGCATATCGGCTGGATCACCAGCCGCCGTAACTTTCCCACTGACTATACCAAAATCCGTGATCTCGCTAAATACCCCGAGCTCGTTTTTCTTAACCGCTTCGATGTGATCGTGCCGGTCCTGTTTGCCACCGCCCTCTTGGTTCTCGGCCATAGCCTAGCACAAGCTTTACCCGCTTGGCACACAAGCGGTCCCCAACTGCTCGTCTGGGGGTTTTTTATCAGCACCACGGCGCTATTCCATGGCACCTCTTGCATCAACTCGCTGGCCCATCTCATGGGCGGCCGGCGCTTCCCCACCAGTGACGACTCTCGCAACAGCTTTATTCTCTCCCTCATCACGCTGGGCGAAGGTTGGCATAATAATCACCACCGCTACATGTCGTCGACGCGCCAAGGCTTCTATTGGTGGGAGCTTGATATTACCTATTATATTCTGAAAGTCCTTTCGTGGACGGGTTTCATCTGGGATCTTAAACCGGTGCCGGCTTCGATTTACCGCGAAGCTGAACTACGCAACCATCAAGATACCCTCGCCCGCTTTTCGATGTCTTCCGTGCAACATGAGATCGATCTCTTCCGGCGCGTGGTGCCGACGGCCGCAGCCATTGCGCTGGCCACTGTCCAGAGCCCAGCCGTCGCCAATCAAATAAAAAGGCTGGATGGCCCGGCCGTTCATAAAAATATTGGTGAGCTCATTGTGCCACCAACCCAGCCAATCTCCGCACCTAAGCCGGAAATTTAAAAAATATTAGCGACCCCTCTGGGTTTTTTTATGGCCTCACTTGCCATTATCGGAACCGGCATCGCGGGGATGGGCACGGCCCATTTTTTGCACCGGCATTTTGATCTAACCTTGTTTGAGCAGAATGATTACACGGGCGGCCACACGAACACCGTGACCATCCCTGAGAAAGACACCGGCCACCCCGTGCCGATCGATACTGGATTTATGGTATTTAATTATGCCACGTACCCTCAGTTGACTCGACTCTTTGCCGAACTCGAGGTGCCCGTTAAAAAAACGGCGATGTCGTTCAGTGTCCGCCACGAGGATACCGGCCTCGAGTTTGCCGGGTCTTCGCTCAATCATCTTTTTGCGCAGCGCCGCAATTTGCTTCGTCCGCGATTTATCCGCATGCTGGTGGCGATTGCCCGCTTCAACCGAGAGGCCATCGCCGCTCTTGAGCATCCGGCTTGGGCCGACATCACCCTCGGTGATTATGTTCAACAGCGCGGCTACGGTGAGGATTTCTTCAACCTCTACTTGGTCCCGATGAGTTCGGCGGTCTGGTCAACGCCCCCGGATAAAATGCTAAGCTTCCCCGCGACTACCTTATTACGGTTTTTTCATAATCACGGCTTTCTCGGTCTAGATACGCAGCATCAATGGTGGACCGTCGCAGGTGGGGCCCAAGAATATGTCAAACGACTCACCGCGCCCTGGCGCGATCGCATTCGGCACCAGACCAAAGTAGTCCGTCTGCAGCGCGCGGCAGGCGGGGTTAGGGTCACCACCGCCACAGGCGCGTCACAGCATTTCGACCACGCCATCGTTGCCTGTCATCCCGATGAAGCCTTGCGTCTGCTCGCTGACCCCACCGCGGAGGAAACCCGTTTGCTCAGCGAGTTTCACTACCAGGCCAATATGGCCACGCTCCATACGGATGCCACCGTGATGCCGCGCACCCCGCTCGCTTGGTCGGCCTGGAATTACTCCATTGCCCGCGATGCGCACGGTGTCATCTCGCCCGCCACGCATTACTGGATGAATTGCTTGCAAGGGGTCTCCGATCGCGAAAATTATTTTGTATCGATCAATGGCGCCGCCAGCATTGCTCCCGAAAAGATCCTCAAAACAATCGCCTACGCCCATCCGTTATTTAGTCGAGGTGCCGTCCAGGCCCAAGCGGAGTTACCCCAACTCAACCAGAATGCGCGCGGTCAAACCGAGACCTATTTCGTCGGCGCTTGGCAGCGCTATGGATTTCATGAGGATGGCTTGCTTTCCGCCGTGAATTTGAGCCAACAACTCCTCGGGCGCGATCCGTGGCTCTCCTCAAAATTATGATGCTAAGGGCATCTTAAGGCCCGGCTTAAACGTATCTCCTGCGAGTGAATTCCTGTCTCTACGAATGCCAGATATTACACGAGCGATTTACGCCGAAGGCTCATCGCTTCGTGTACCGTATCTTCATGTTTGCATTCGATTTAGATGAAATCGCTACCTTACCCGCGCAGCTGGCTTTATTTTCTAACGACCGCCGTAATGTTTATAATTTTCGCGAACGTGATTTTTTGCCGACCACAGAAATTCTCCACCAGCCGACCCCTCCAGCGCCCGTGCCGGCGCCGATCGCTGGATTAAAGGATCGCGTCATCGCGCACCTTGCGATCCACGGCATCGATCTGGCCGGTGGGCGCGTCATGCTGATCACCTTGCCGCGGGTATTCGGCTATCAATTTAATCCCGTTTCTTTTTATTTTTGCTACGATCGACAAGGACGGCCGGTCGCCTCCATCGCGGAAGTCAGCAATACCTTCAAAGAAATGAAGCCCTTCGTGCTCGGGCCCGCCACCAGCGCCACCAGCGCAAACGCGGTGATTTTCTCTCGGCGCACGCCAAAATATTTTTACGTCTCCCCTTTCTCTGATCTGGACGTGGCTTTTGATTTCACCTTGCGCACGCCAGGAGATAAATTGGCGATTCAGATCGATGATTATGCGGCTGGCGCGCGCACCCTCACCAGCGTTTTAACCGGCTCTCGGACGAGCTTGACTAATGGGCACCTCGCTTGGTTTACGTTTAAATATCCCTTCATCACCTTACGCGTAATGGCCTTGATTCACTGGCAAGCGCTGCAGCTTTATCTGAAGCGCGTGCCGTGGTTCACAAAAGCAGCGCGGCCTGAGGCTCAGCGAGATCTTTACCGTCCCCACTCCTCCATCGCCCCGCCCGCTGCATGAACCCGCCTGTCACCACGATTAATTCTGCGCCGCTGAATGCCTCTCCCGCCGCGGGCTCTTTTTTCCAACGCGCGGTGCTTAAAGCATTCGCGGCGATGCCGCGCGGCCAACTTCGGCTCGAGCTACCCGATGGAACCGTCCGAATATTTGGTGAGCCGGCGATAACGCCTCAGCTCATCGCGCCGGGGGTAAACAACTGCGCCACCCTGCGCGTGCGCCGCGCAGCTCTTTTTACCAAGACCGCGCTTTATGGGGATATTGGCTTTGCGGAGGCTTACTTGGACGGGGATTGGGAGACGCCTGATCTCACGGCTTTGCTCGGCTGGTTTGTGTTAAACGTTGAACATGCCCCCACGCTTTCAGGATCACAGCGGGCCCAGTCACTTGCGCTCAATTTACTGCGCGCCGGCAATCGCTTGGGGCACTTACTTCGCCCCAACACGCGGGCGAATGCGGAACGCAATATTCGCGCCCATTACGATCTCTCGAACGATTTTTTTGCCCTCTGGCTTGATCCCTCAATGATGTATTCGGCTGCTCGCTGGAGTGGCGCGACGACCCTCGCCGCTGCGCAAGTCGCGAAGAACGATGCCCTCTGTCAAAAATTACGCCTTCAACCGACTGACCACGTCCTTGAAATTGGCACGGGCTGGGGGGCTTGGAGCATGCATGCCGCCAAAAATTATGGCTGCCGCGTCACGACCCTGACCATTTCACCGCAACAGCGCGACCTCGCGGTTCAGCACATCGCGGCGGCTGGTCTCAGCGATCGCATCACGGTCTGCCTCCAAGACTACCGCGAACTCACCGGCCAATTTGATAAAATTGTGTCTATTGAGATGCTGGAAGCAGTCGGGCACCGCTACCTCAAGGAATATGCGGCCGTATGTAGCCGAGTGCTCAAACCGAACGGCTTGATCGCGCTCCAATTTATTACCTGCCCCGACGCTCGCTACCCGCAATTTCGTTCTGGGGTAGATTTTATTCAAAAGCATATTTTCCCCGGTTCGCTTTTACTCTCGCTCAACCGCGTTAACCAGCAGCTGGCGACCCAGGGTAATTTTGTTTTGCACGGCTTGGAAGATCTCGGCCGCGATTACGCGCGCACCCTGCGGCATTGGCGGGAGTCGTTTCACGCGCAACTCGACCAAGTGCGCGCCCTCGGTTTCAATGACCACTTCATTCGCAAGTGGCATTACTACCTATGTTACTGTGAAACCGCTTTCGCCCTGCGCAATATTTCGGTAGTTCAAGCGGTCTACACGCGCCCCAACAACCTTTCTTTGTAATCCTCCCATGCTTTGGCTGCTTCGACTTCTTTTCACCGTGATTCTCGCCTCCATGCTCGGCGTCACCTCGTGGGCGAGTTTTCAGTGCCCGCTGTTTGCTGTGCCGCGAGATGTTTTTACGCATCCTTGGTTTATCGCGACCCTCTTTGACGCCTACGCGGGCTTCCTCACTTTTTATGTTTGGGTCGCTTATCAACAAACGACGTGGCTGGCGCGCCTGAGCTGGTTTATCGCCATCATGCTTTTGGGTAATATCGCGATGGCCGCCTATTGTCTCCACGCTTTATGGTCTGTGGCCACCACGGAACCACTCGCCGCCATACTCACCGCCCGCCGGGCTGGTCCGAGTTGGCTTGGTCTCGGCCTCGCCGCCGCAGGGATTGCCGTCTTGTTCCTAGCCTGAACGCCAACGCCCACCATGACAGCCCCCCTGCTTATCCTCAGCGCGCTCGCGGGCCTCTGTCTGATTTTTGCCTTATTCTATTTCCTCGCCGCGCGCCTTAATAATTACGGCATCGTTGATATCGTTTGGGCCTATTCATTTGCCGTCCTAGCGATTTATTACTCAGTGGGCGGCTCCGGCTGGCCGCTTCGCCGCGGCTTAATCGCCACGCTGGCCTCACTGTGGAGCCTGCGCCTTGGCACCCATCTCTATCGCCGCGTGATGAGTCACCATCCCATTGAGGACGGCCGCTATCAGCAATTGCGCAAAAACTGGGCGGGTAATTTTCCCGCGATGATGTTTGGTTTTTTTCAGCTCCAAGCGCTCTCGGTCGTGGTCCTCGCCGCCGCCTTTGCCTTGGCCTGCCTCAATCCCGCGCCCGCACTGCAACCGCTCGAGGTCGCGGGCGCCATCCTTTGGCTGGTAGCTTTCGGCGGGGAAGCGCTGGCCGATGCGCAACTTGCGGCCTTCAAGCGCGATCCTGCTAACCGGGGAGCCGTTTGTACCCGCGGTCTTTGGCATTATAGCCGACATCCTAATTATTTTTTTGAATGGCTGATCTGGGTGGCTTATTTTGTTTTTGCCCTCGCCTCACCCCTCGGCTGGATCGCGGTAATCGGTCCGCTCAGTATTTTATTTCTCCTGCTGCGCGTGACCGGCATCCCGCTCACCGAGCAGCAGGCTCTGCGCACTAAAGGGGAAGCGTATCAGCGCTACCAAGCTACGACGAGCGCCTTCCTGCCTTGGTTTCCGAAAAAACTACCATGATCGATTCCTTACTCGAAAAAAACCTCCTGCCTGACTGGCTGATCCGGATTGGCATTCGCCGCTTACTCCGCCAGCGCTTGCGGGAGGAACACTCCGCTGATCCGGCCGCGCAACTGCAGCGCTTTGCCGCCGCGCTCAGCCACCAACCCATTGCAATTAATACAGCTGAATCGAAAGAACAGCACTACGAAGTCCCTACTTTATTTTATCAAAAATGCCTCGGACCCCGGCTCAAATATTCTAGTGGGCTCTACCCCACTGGGCGCGAATCTCTCGCGCAAGCGGAAGTGGCTATGCTCGCCCTAACCTGCGCTCGCGCTCAACTCGCCGACGGCCACCACATCCTTGAGCTCGGCTGCGGCTGGGGCTCATTGACCCTTTGGATGGCCGAAAAATATCCGACCGCGCTGATCACGGCGGTTTCGCATTCCCGCACGCAGCGAGAATACATCACCCGTGAAGCTCTCATCCGTGGGTTCACCAATATTACGGTGATTACCTGCGATATGAATGATCTCGACCTCCCGGCCAGCCAGTTTGATCGCGTGGTCTCAGTCGAGATGTTTGAGCACATGAAAAACTGGCCCCGCCTGCTCGCCCACATCGCCCGGTGGCTCAAACCGGGCGGAATGTTTTTTGCGCACGTCTTTGTCCACGCCCAACTCGCTTATCACTTCGTGGCGCGCGATCAGAGCGACTGGATGAGTAAATATTTTTTCACCGGCGGCATGATGCCGGCCCATGATTTATTTAGTTTGTGCCAAGCCGATCTCACCCTGGTGGACACTTGGCGTGTCAACGGCACGCATTACGCGCAAACGGCCGAACATTGGCTAAAAAATATGGACGCCCACCAAGCGGAAATCATGCCGTTGTTTCGCGCCACCTACGGGGAGGCGCAGGCAGTCAAGTGGTGGGCGTACTGGCGGATTTTCTACCTCGCCTGCGCCGAATTGTGGAATTTCCGCGCCGGTGAAGAGTGGCATGTCAGTCATTACCTCATGCGGAAGCCCTGAGAGTTTAGCTTTTATGTTTAGTAAGCTACTTTGCGCTCTCCTGCTCTTGGGTTCAACCAGTGCGCGGGCCTCCCTGGAGGCAGCCCTGGCCGCTGAGGCTAACTGGAATGCCCCCATCGCCCTTGAACTTTTTCTCGCCGCGGACCGCGCCAAGCCGGATGACCCGTATATTTTACAAAAGATCGCCCAGCAATACGCGGACCTTATCGCGGACCAATTGACAAACGACACGCGGCAAGATTTCGCCCAAGCTGCTCTCGCCTATGCCCAGCGCGCCACCGCTCTGGATGCGAACGCGATTAACGTACTTTCCGTCGCGGTGGCCTACGGCTCCCTCGCCGCTTACAGTGATACTTCCAAGAAGATTCAGTACTCGCGCTTGGTGCGGTCCGAGGCGGAGCGAGCGCTCCGCTTAGATCCAGATTATGCCTGGGCCCATCATGTACTCGGGCGCTGGCATTATGAAATA
Organism: uncultured Verrucomicrobiota bacterium; assembly: GCA_903906135.1. Classification (GTDB taxonomy): domain Bacteria; phylum Verrucomicrobiota; class Verrucomicrobiia; order Opitutales; family Opitutaceae; genus Lacunisphaera. Next base: position 16,603 of record CAIVJE010000020.1, read on the forward strand.
GCCTCCCTTGGCGTCTCCGCTCGATTGCTCGTACGCTTATGGTACGGGGGTCTACCAGCAGCCTCGTTTGAGGAGAGTCGGCGGCATCTAAACCGCGCGATCGCTCTTGAGCCAAAGGCCTTGGCCCATCCCCTTGAACTGGGCTTCGCTTATGCCGCCGCAGGACAACTCGCGCTCGCCAAAATTGAATGGCAACGCGGACTCACGATGCCGGCTTTAAAAAAATATGATCAGCCCGCTAAGTTACGCGCCCAGACGGCGCTCGAAGCTTTAAATTAGCACCAGCCCGATCGCCGCGATCATGAGGCCGGCCCCGAGCAGTCGAGCGCGCAAGACGCCCGGCTCAAGATGCTGTTCTGTACTCATAAACCAGTGCCCAATTCCCCATACGAGCAGCACGCTGAATAGTCCGCGCAAACTGTAGACGATATTTACGGCCGTCGCGCTGCCAACCAGACCGATAGACCAAAGGACGCCGGCATTATTCAAGGCCAAGAGGAGCGCCGCTGCGCCGACCCAGCGCCACATGGCCGCATTCATCGTCCGCAGGGGTGCTTTGAAAAAAGGCATGAAGCCGAAGGACAATAAACCAACCCCGGCGAACATCGGCGGGAAAAACTGCCGCGGCCCCCAGTGCGGGAGCCATTTCTGCACCAACACGTCCCCCAGCCCAAAAGCGGTCGCACTGCAAAAAGCGAGTAACACCGTCCGCCCAACCCGCGGTCGGTTCGCTCCGCCACCGCGGTGCAGCAGCATGATCGCTGCCGTGCTCAAGCCGGCCCCAACCCACCATTGCCAAGGGACCAGCCCCACGCGAAGCAAGCTGCTGAACAGCGCGACCAAAATTACTTTGGTGCCCATGACTGGGGTCACGACCGAAACATCGCCGTGGCTTAAGGCCCAAAAAGTGAACGCTTGGCCCGCAAAGAAAAGCAAGGCCGTCACCGCCGGCTGCCAATAATCAAAGCTCGGTTGATGGGCCGCCGAAGCCCCCCACCACAGCGG
>CAIVJE010000021.1 GCA_903906135.1 uncultured Verrucomicrobiota bacterium
AAACGCACCGAGGCGATGTTAGCGCCACCACTGTCGACGATCGCTAACATTAGAGAACGCCTTTGGTGCTAGGGATTTCATGGCCGGTGCCGCGCGCAATGGCGGGCCGAAGCGCGCGCCCGAACCCCTTGAAGAGGGTCTCGACCATGTGATGCGTATTATCGCCTGTGACGCTCATTTGCAGCGTGGCGAGCAGCGCATCACTCACCGAACGAAAGAAGTGGGCGACGAGTTCAGTCGGCATTTCTCCCACAAATTCACGGGGGAATTTACCTTCAAAAGTAAAGTAGGCGCGGCCACTCAGATCGATTGCTACATGAGCCTGAGCTTCATCCATGGGCAGGACGAAACCATAACGCCCAAGCCCGCGTTTATCACCGATCGCTTGTTTCAAAGCCTGACCCAGCGCGATCCCAACGTCTTCAATGGTGTGGTGTTCGTCGATCTCAAGGTCACCTGCACAGGTGATGGCAAGGGTGATCCCCGCATTCTTCGCGATCTGCTCAAGCATGTGGTCAAAAAAGCCGAGCCCGGTGGAAAGTTGGGCTGGTCCGGCCTGATCGAGGTCAACCGAAACAGTGATCTTCGTTTCTTTAGTGTGGCGCACGATGGTCGCGCGGCGGGGAGCGTCGACTAATTGGCGGGCGATTTCCGTCCAACCAAGTGCTTTACGGTCATAGCGCAAGCCACGGCAGCCGAGATTTTGCGCGAGTTGCTCATCGGTTTCGCGGTCGCCGATGACGTAAGATTGTTCCCGCGCCCAGTCGGTCGATTTCACGTAATCTGGGAGGAGGCCGAGCTTGGGTTTACGACAGTCGCATTTATCAGCGGCGGTGTGTGGGCACACGCGTACCGCCTCGAAGGAAATGCCCTGGGAAAGAAGAATATCAATCAGCAGCTTCTGCAGGGGCTTAAATTCTTCTTCACGAAAACTGGGAGTGCCGAGACCGTCCTGATTTGTGACCATGACAAAGGTCCAGCCGGCGTCGCGTAGGCGAAGCAAGGCGGGGATGGTATCAGGCTCGAGGGCAAATTTTTCGAGGCGATCAATTTGCTGATCAAACGGCTCCGTGATCAGAGTGCCATCACGGTCAATGAATAGGATTTTTTTAGACACGGGCAATTACCTCCAAGGCGGCGTTGTTTTCCTCTGGCGTACCAATCGTCATGCGGACGCAGTTGGTTAGGCCGTAGTCGCGACTGCGATCTCGCAGGACGACGCCGACGGCGCGGGTTGCCGCCATCACCCGCGCAGAATCGGTTACTTCAAATAAAATAAAATTACTATCACTTGGCCAGAGGCGCCGCACACCGGGCAGGGTAGCTAAACGAGCTGCCACCCGGATACGTTCGGCGATTAGGCTCTGCACGGAGCGTCGCGCCGCGGTTAGACCCTCAGCGGTCATGGCCACCAAAGCCGCTTGGAGCACGGGGGTGGGGACTGGGTAGGGGGCGATAATTTTTTGCAGCACGCCGATCAGCGCCGGACTGGCGATGGTTACCCCGCAGCGAATACCGGCGAGCCCAAAGGCTTTGGAGAGAGTGCGCAAAATAACGAGATTAGGATTTCCGACGAGCTCCTGCGTTAAACTCGGGGAGCCGGCAAATTCTAGATAGGCTTCGTCCACGACCACGATGGCTTTACCTAAAAGCGTTTGAATGAGCTGAACCACCTCGCCGCGGGCCAGTAATGCGCCGGTTGGGTTGTTGGGCGAACAAAGAAAGACGAGCTTAACACTCGGGGTGAGGGCGGCGAGGACTGCGGTGGGGTCTAGGGAGAAATTTTTTTCCGCGAGCAGCGGTACCGTCACTACGCGGGCATTCTGAATGGCGGCGGAAACAGCATACATGCCATAGGTGGGCGGCGTGATGAGGATAGCATCTTGGCCCGCGCGGCAGAAGGCGCGCAGGAGGAGATCAATGCCTTCATCCGAGCCGCGGGTGACGAGAATGTTATTTTCAGCGACGGCATAATAGGCGGCGAGCTGGGCGATCAATTCAGCGGGTTGCGGCTCAGGGTAGCGGTTGAGGAGCGGTTTCCCGGCGGAGGGGGTTAGCGGGTTTTCATTAGCGTCTAACCAAATGCGGCCGCCGGACGACTCTTTGCGGGCGGAGCTGTACGGCGCGAGCGCGAGAATCTCTGGCCGGAGTAGGGAGAGGACGGGATCGGCGGCGCTCATGAAATTTTATTGATTAGGCGTACGCGCACCGCGCGTTGGTGGGCGGTCAGGCCTTCGGCCAGGGCGAGACGCTCAACGATCGGGCCAAGTTTTTCCAAGCCGGCTCGGTTGGCGGTTTGGACCGTCATGGTGCGCTGAAAATCAGCCAGCCCCAGTCCGCTGCACGCGCGAGCCCACCCATAAGTAGGTAAGACATGATTAGTGCCACTGGCGTAGTCGCCGAGCGACTCAGGGGTTAAATCGCCCAAAAATACTGAGCCGGCGGTCGTGATCTGAGTGAGGAGATCACGCGGGCGGGCCACTTGCAGAATAAGATGCTCGGGCGCGTAGTGGTTAGCAATTGCCACGGCTTCGGTTCGGTTGGTCGTTAGAAAAATCCGGCTGCGCTCTAATGCGCGGCGGGCAAGCTTAGCGCGCGGCAAATCAGCCAATTGTTTTTCTAGTTGGATGAGGACGCGTTGAGCGAAGGCCGCCGAAAAAGCGACGAGTACCACTTGGGAGTCCGGGCCGTGTTCAGCCTGAGAGAGGAGGTCAGCAGCGACAAAGGCTGGGTTGGCGCGATTATCCGCGATAACTAATACCTCAGAGGGGCCGGCGGGGAGGTCGATAGCTGAACCATCCGCGTCGCGGGAGACTTGTTGTTTCGCTTCCGTTACGAACGCGTTGCCGGGACCAAAAATTTTGTCGCACTTAGGCACACTGTTCGTGCCGTATGCGAGCGCCGCGATCGCTTGGGCGCCCCCCACTTTATAAACTTCGGTGATGCCGCAGAGTTGGGCGGCGTAGAGGATCCACGGATTGATCCCGCCAGATTTATTGGGTGGGGTGCAGAGGGTGCGGACGGCGCAGCCGGCGAGCTGGGAAGGAACCCCGAGCATCAGGGCCGTGGACGGTAAAGGAGCGCTCCCGCCGGGGACGTAGAGCCCAACACGGTTAATCGGGCGCACTATTTTTTCGCAGACAATGCCCAGCTGGGTCTCAATTCGCAGATCACGATTTCTTTGGGCGGCGTGAAAGGTGCGAATATTACGATACGCGGTGCGCAGGGCCGCTTGGTCCGCTCGACTTAAGCCGGCTTCAGCCGCGATAAATTCGGCGGGGGTAACGCGCAAAGAGCGCAGGGTAACTCCATCAAACTGCTTGGTGAGACGGCGCAGCGCGCCATCGCCATCGCGGCGCACGGCGGCGACGATTACTCTCACCGCGGCGGCAACCGCTGGTTGCGCAGCTTGCGCGGGCCGGCGGAGGGCGGCGGCGCGCTGGGGCGCAGAAAGATTTTTCCAAAGGAGAGGTTGCATGGCCAGGGGAGGGCGCGGTTAGGCCGCGCCCGTCAATAATCAGAGCATCATTTTTTCGATAGGCAGCACGAGAATGCTGCTGGCGCCGGCTTTTTTCAATGACTCCATGGTTTCCCAGAAAACGGCTTCGGAACACACCGCATGAAGGGCGACCTTGGATTCATCGCCAGCGAGGGGCAGGACGGTAGGATTTTCCGAGCCCGGCAGGAGTTTTTTAATTTCCGCCAGCGCTGTTTTAGGGGCGTGCAGCATAATATATTTTGCGCCAGCAGCCTTTTGAACGCCATCGATCCGGCGGAGGAGAATTTCGAGGGTGTGCGTTTTTTCGGCCGGGAGCTGATGAGTACTCCGGAGCAAGACGGCGGTACTTTTGAAAATCGTCTCAACCGCGCGGAGCTTATTGGCTTCAAGGGTTGAGCCGCTGGCTACGAGATCACAGATTACTTCAGCCAAGCCTAGGCGCGGGGCAATTTCCACTGAGCCGCTTAAGTAAACGACTTCGGCGGAGATTTTTTGTTCAGCGAGAAACCGCTTGGTTAGCTGCGGATAAGAAGTAGCAATGCGTAGCCCTTGGAGGTCTTTGGCGCTGGCGTAGGGTTTTTCTTCCGGCAGGGCGATGGCGAGGCGGCAGCCACCAAAATCAAGGGGGCGTTCGACCAGGTAGCCACTCGCAGAGCCTTGGGTGCGGCGCTCGAGGGCGGCTTCTTCCAGCACGTTGGTGCCGACGATGCCGAGATCGCAGACGCCGTCCATGACGAGCTGAGGGATGTCGTCATCGCGGACAAAAAGCAGATCGATCGGAAAATTGTCTGAGTGCAGCAGGAGGCGCTCTTTCGGCGACTTAACGCGGATGCCGCAGCTAGCGAGCAATTCGAGCGAGTCAGTGGAGAGCCGGCCGCTTTTTTGGACGGCGAGGCGGAGGCGGTTGGGAGCGGAGGTGACAGGCATGGGAGAAAAATTAAGCAGGAATTTTTTGGAAGAGAAAGGTTTAAGCAAGCAGGTCTCGTTTGAGCGGGAGGGTTGCCCAAAAGGAAACCCCGGCTGGATTAACCTGCCGGGGTTTTGGAAAAGAGATCCATCAGCCACGGGCAAGGCGCTTCCGGCCTTCCCGCGTTGGGAAGGCTAGCACACGTGATGGTGATGATGGGAGGAAACCATGGGCTGAGGGCCGATGTGATGGGGGGGCGGGCGAGGGCGTGCAAGATTTTTTCTCCAGCTATTTTAAGTAGGCTGCGCAACTTGATGAATTATAAGCACCCCCGTATTTATTCAATGGGTGGAGGGCGGGGGAAAGAGTTTTCCGGTAAGGCGCTACGGTCGCGGCCGCACAGGGTTCGATGCGTCGGTAAATTAATATTTTTGCGCTAAGCTGCGCACCCCAGCCCGAGTTGTAATTTGAGGGCTGACGCGGTCTTGTCTTTGGTTATTTTTCGGTCGACGCTGCCGGCAAAAACAACCCCTACCCCACTTTTTCTTGAACCCCATTTTTGGTTTCTTCAGCACAGCCTTGGCGCGACGGCTTAACCGCCGGCATGGCGGGGTGGTTATTTTCTTCGCTATTTTCTTGGCCCTATCGGGGTTAACGCGATTGGCCTTATTAATCAAAGCGGCCCATGAGGTCACGTGGACGCTCAGTCTCGGGGCGGTTTTCTTCTGGGGGTTGATTTATGATCTTGGCGCGGCGGCTTTTGCTTCCTTGCCGTTGACCGTGTTGCTGACGCTGTTGCCCGGTGGTTGGTTGACGCGGCGTTGGCTCCAAGTGGGAGTGCAGTTATTTGGGTTGGGGTATATTTATTTGCTTCTGTTCGGCTTGGTTTCGGAATGGACTTTTTGGGACGAATTTGGGGTGAGGTTTAACTTCATTGCCGTGGATTATCTCGTCTACACCACGGAGGTGGTGGGGAATATTCGGGAGTCGTATAACTTGCCGTTAATTATTGGAGGAGTTTTAGCCGGCACGCTGGGGGTGGGTGGATTGCTTTACCGCGCGGGTCTTTATGCGCAGTGGTTCTCGGCTCCGATCGAGTCTTCGCGAGTTCGGATTAAAGCGGGCGCGCTCTGGTTTGGGGCGGCGCTTATTTTTGGTTCGATCCTGAGCGGTGATTGGCTGCCGGCCTTTCGAAATAATTTTAATCGGGAGTTGGCGAAAAATGGACTTTGGTCGCTCTGTGCCGCTTTCAAGAATAACGAACTCGAGTACGACAAGTTTTATTCCACCTTGCCGGCGGCGGAGGCTTTCCAGCTGATTCGTCAGCAATTAGCTAAAGATCAATCCGTCACGCTCGGGGCGGATCCTCAGGATACGTTGCGGATGGTGCGGCATACGGGAGCGGAGTTACGGCTGAATGTGATCCAAATCACGGTGGAAAGTTTGAGCGCCGATTTTTTAAGTATTTTTAATCGGGCGTCACAATTAACCCCCAACTTAGAGGAAATCGCCGGGCAAAGTCTCGTGTTCGACAATTTTTATGCCACCGGGACGCGAACCGATCGGGGCATGGAGGCCTTAACTTTGGCGGTCCCGCCAACGCCAGGACGATCAATCGTTAAGCGGCCGCGCAATGAAAATATGTTTACCCTCGGCTCAGTCTTTCGGGCGAAGGGTTATTCGACCGCATTTATTTATGGCGGCTTTGGTTATTTCGACAACATGAACTATTTTTTTGGGAACAATGGTTATCGGGTGATCGATCGCACTGGGGTGCCGAAGGAAGATATTACTTTCGCCAACGTGTGGGGGGTTTGTGATGAGGATCTCTTTCGTTGGACGATGCGCGAGGCGGATGCGGGCCATGCCACGGGGCAACCTTTTCACTATTTTGTCATGACGACCTCCAATCATCGTCCCTACACTTTCCCAGAGGGCCGGATTGATTTACCCTCAAAAATTTCTGGTCGGGCGGGGGCGGTGAAGTACACCGATTTTTCGATTGGGCAGTTTCTCCGTGAGGCGCGGCAAAAGCCTTGGTTTAAAAACACGGTATTTGTGATCGTGGCAGACCACTGTGCTTCCAGTGCGGGCAAGACCGAGTTGCCGGTACAAAATTATCATATTCCATTAATTATTTATGCCCCCGGTGGGCAGATTGCGCCGGGTCACATCCGGACCCTGATGAGCCAAGTCGATTATGCGCCAACGCTTCTCGGTCTATTGAATTGGAGTTATCCCAGTCGATTCTTTGGGCGAGATATTCGGCAAACCGATCCCGCGGAAGGCCGAGTTTTAGTTGGTACTTATCAGAAACTGGGCTTGTTGAAGGCGGACAATTTCTTGGTGCTGACTCCGGTACGGCGGCAGGCGCAGTACCGTTATGATCGGGTAAATTATGGTCTGACGGAGCAGCCGCTCAACGCGGCTTTGCTCGGGGAGGCGGTGAGTTATTATCAAACCGCGAGTGAGCTATATCAAAACCAACGCTACCGTGAGTTGAGTGCCGCCGACTTCGTTCGCTTGCTCGCAACGCCGCAACCATGAGCCGCTTGCGCGCAGATCGGCAGTTTTGGCTTACCCTGCTGCTTTTGATCGGCGCGGGATTATTACTAGAATACACGGCGATCGATTTGTGGGTGCAGGATTTATTTTATAATCCCACGAGTAAGCGGTGGTTGGTTGACCAACAAGCGCCGCTCGGGCGGATCTTTTTTTACAACGGACCTAAAGCGCTCGTCTGGGTGATTGGGTTGAGCGTACTCACGCTTGCGTGTGGGCCGGCTCGGTGGCGGGAAAAATGGCAGCTCAATCACCGTGGACTTTGGCTCGCGGTGCTCGTGCTCGTAACCGTGCCGTTATTGGCAGGTATCGGGAAAAAATACACCAACACCTTTTGCCCGTCCGAGATCCGCCGGTATGGTGGCGACGTGGCTTACGTGAAACTCTGCGAGCCTTTTCCGGCTGCTGACCGGCCGGAGCGGCAAGGGGGATGCTTTCCCGCGGGGCATGCCAGCGGCGGCTTTGCGCTGATGGGTTTGTTGTTGGTGCGGCCCACCCGGCGCTGGCGGCTAACCGCCATCACCTTTGGGCTGATTTTAGGTTGGTGGATGGGAGGCTATCAAATGCTGAAAGGCGCGCATTACCTGAGCCATACCGTTACAACCCTGTTGGTCACATGGTTGGTGATAATCCTTTGGCGCCATCGTTTGGGGCTGATCTCCGCTCAAGCAGTCGAGTCGCGGACATAAACCTTGAACGATTAGGGTAAGTTCGTGTCGTACAGGCATGCGTACCATAAGAAAATATCTACGGCTGGTCCTTTTGCTCATGAGTGGTTTCATGGTACTGCTCCCCCAGGCTGCGGCCGAGAGTATGAGCGAGAAAACCTTGAAAGAAATTGTCGCCCGGCAGCGGAATGTTTTTTCCCGTGCAGAGAAAGAAGGGGAGCAACTCGACCAAGCCTGGCTGCGGGGCGAATTACAAAGCGTGATTAACAGTTATGATATTTTAATTCAAAAAAGCCCAGATTTTGCCCCCGCTTATGTGACCTATGGCATGTTGCTTGGCCAGGTGGGGATGACGCGGGAGGCGGTGGGTATTTTGCTCAAGGCTAACAAGCTTGATCCGAATATTCCGGTCGTAAAAAATCAAATGGCCAAGCACCTCGCGGAAGATGGTCGACCGGTGGAGGCGCTGCCTTGGATTATGGCCGCCATCGATTTAGAGCCTAAAGAACCCCTTTATCATTATCATTTAGGATCTTTGTTAATTGAAGGGCGGGATGACTTTATTCGCACAGGACAATTTACTCGGCTCGCTCTGGATCAGACCATGTTGGGTGCCTTTCAGCACGCCGCGGAGTTAGCGCCGGACAACTTTGCTTATGTCTACCGGCATGCCGAGGCCTATGCCGATTTAGAAAAGCCCCAGTGGGCGCAGGCGTTACAGGCGTGGAGCGCACTGGAGAGTCGCGCCCAACCCGGCATCGAGCAGGAAACTATTTTTCTCCAAGCGGCTAATGTACTGCTTAAGCTTAAGCAAATTGATCGCGCTCGCGTATTGCTAGCGCGAGTGAACGCCCCCGTTTTATTGAAACAGAAAAAAACTTTGCTCGACCAGTTGCCGAGCAAGGCTGAGAAGTAGACCCACATGTCGCTCCTCTCTCGTCTGGAACGTAATTTAGGCCGCTACGCCATTCCTGATCTTTCGCTCTACCTGATTATCGGGCAGGTGATGATTTTGGGCTTTGCGCTCTTGGGCCAATTTGACGTGGGGCGGATTATGTTACTTCCAGCGGCGGTGCGGGCGGGCGAATTTTGGCGCTTGGGCACATTTTTATTAGTTCCGCCAGTTACCACCTTAACGCTGACGAGTGCGCTCTTCCTCGCCTTTGGGTGGTATCTTTTCTACCTCATGGGTAGTGCGCTGGAGCAGCACTGGGGGGCCTTACGTTTTAATGGATTTATTTTACTGGGTTGGCTGCTGACGGTCGGCGCGGCTTTTGTCACGCCCGCCCTGTATGCGACTAACGCTTATATGGCCGCGACGGTGTTTTTAGCGTTCGCGTATTTGAATCCAGATTTTGTGATGTATATTTTCTTTTTTCTGCCGGTAAAAATCAAGTGGTTGGCGCTGATTCAGTGGTTGGGCTATGGCTTTATTTTAATCGTCGGTACTTGGTCGGAACGTTTAATGATCCTCGCTTCGACCGGTAACTTTTTAGTTTTTTTTGCACGCGATCTCGTGCGTTCAGTTGGTTCCGGTCAGCGCCGGCAAGCCTGGCAGGCGCGAAATTTTGTGGCGGCTAATAATGAACGGGAGCCCCGGCATCGGTGCCATCTGTGCCACCGTACGGATCTCACCCACCCGCAACTCGATTTCCGTTACTGCTCCAAGTGTGCGGGCGATCAGTGTTATTGTAGCGACCATATTTTTACGCATCTCCATGTCGTGGCTGATCCCTCGGTAAAAAAATAGCTTATGCCTTTAGCGCTTCCTTCGACCGGTGCTACCCTTGGGGATTGGCTAGGGTATGCGGAGAAACTTTATGCCCAGCATAAAGTGGCGCTCGGCCAAGTTGCGGTCACCGCTCATGATGAAGCGCTTTATCTTTTGCTGCATGCGCTCGGTTTGCCGCTGGATAGTTCCGCCGCCGTATTGCGGCGCAAAGTAACGATCACGCAAGCGAGCAAGCTGGTCGAGCTTTTGCGCCGCCGTTTAGAAGACCATGTCCCGGCGGCTTATCTCACGCGCGAAGCTTGGCTCGGCGAGCACCGTTTTTACGTGGATGAGCGGGTAATTATTCCGCGGTCTTATTTTTTAGAAATTATTCCGGAACAACTTCCGCATTGGTTGCCGGCTAATCAGCCCGTGCAGCGGGTGGTCGATGTTTGCACGGGTTCGGGTTGTTTGGCGGTCTTGCTGGCCCATCAATTTCCTAAGGCGAAGGTTGATGCGATTGAATTATCCCCCGAGGCGCTCGCGGTCGCTCGGTTGAATATTGCCACCCACCGACTCGGTTCACGGATTAAATTGTACCAGTCTGATGTGTTTGATGCGGTTCCTCAGAGAAAATATGATATTATTTTGAGTAACCCGCCGTATGTGCCGACGAAGGAATTGCGCGATCTTCCCGTTGAATTTAAAAATGAGCCCGCGATGGCTCTCGATGGGGGTAAGGATGGCTTAGCTATTATTCGAAAATTACTTCGGCAATCCCGTGAGCGCTTGCAGGCCCATGGAGTGGTGGTGTTAGAGGTAGGCGGTCTGCGCGCAGCGATGGATCGGGCTTTCCCCGCGCTCGATTTGCACTGGCTGCATACCGAGGACGGCGAAGATTGCGTCTGTGCGATTCACGCGGCCCGATTGCGGGCGGCTGATTTGTAACCTAATAGACTCAATAGCGCCGGATGGATTTAGCGGTGAGCTGGGAGTGTTGCCGCTGGGAGTTTGAGGGAAGCGGCCGCGACCGTGACGCGAATCACCCCTCGCCATTCACCGGCGTGATAACCAGCCGCTTGGTCAGTAGGGTAAAGGGAGTTTAATTTTGTGCGCAGGGCGGGGGATTGCTCCGCCGGGTCGCCATGACAAACGAGACATTTATGCATAACGCCGAGTGGCTTGTACACGCGCCACTCCAGCGCGGCGGGCGGGCTTTCGATTTGTTGAATGAGCGTACCGGCCAGCGGCTCACCGTCTTCTAGTTGTTGTTGGATGTAGGTGAGCACGAGCAGTTCCGCCTCATCCGGCGCATTGGCGGGATTGCGCAGTTTAAGGCTAGTCCGCTTAATCGCGGTAATGCGCGGCAAGCCCGCGATGGCGCCCTTAGTAATGGTCAGCGCTTTGAGGTGGCAAATATCGACGGCCGCTTCAGGGCCAGCGTTGGCCATGGCCTGAGTCACTTCGCGAATCATCACATTAGCTAAATAGTTAATAGCTTGTTCACCGATTCGCTGAATTTCTGCCGCTTCTGGGGTGTCGGTTGTAACGAAGTGCGCGAGGAGTTTAGGGCTGCTCGCGGGTGCAGCGATTCCGCCGATTAATGGCATTATAAAAAGGAAGCCGCCCAGAAATCCGCCGAGTAGTTTCATGAGGAAGGCGTCTGGTGGCAGGTTGGGTTGACTAAATCTCTCGCATTAAAACCGAGCATACTTCCAGCGGTTTTACGGTTTCGCTAAGGATACCCGGATAACGCCACGCCATTGGTACGCGGTATAGCTGGTGGCTTTATCCTCAGGATATTTTGAATTAAGAATCGAGCGAACTGCCGGCAGGAGCTCTTCCGAGGGGCCATGACATTGGAGGCAGATCGGTTTGGTCGTGATTGCTCGATAGACGCGCCATTCACTTGGTGCATTGGGTGGGTCGAGGCGTTGCACTAAAATAGCCGGGACATCTAAACCGCCCTGAATGGCCGAGTTAATAATTTCGAGGGCGGCTTGTTCCGCCTGGTCGGGCTGATTAGCTGGGTTGCGCAGAATTAGACTGGTATTCCTGATGGCGGTGATACGGGGTTGGTCTGGTTCAGTCTGGGGCAAAGTGAGATCTTTTAAGTGGGAAATAGCGATGGCATGACTAAATCCCTGTTCCATTACCGCCCGTTCAACTTCATAGACCATAGTATGGCCAACACGATCCATCACTCGTTCGCCGCTTTCGCGAATTGCTCGTACGGCGGGATCCGCCGGATCAATCCAAGTAAACGGAGGCGGGCTAGAATCCGTGGCTGCCCGGGCAATAATTAACCCAATGAAGAGTCCTAAGCCTACGCATGTTTTCATGCCGTAATATACACTTGAAAGAGGGCAAAGTCATCAGGGTTAGGAAATGACAACAAATGCGCAGTAGCTGCTTTTCAGTGATGACGGGCTGTAATCGTGGCGCGCGGACGACTTAGCGGAATACGGTATAAGCGATGGTAGCAAATTCAGCGCGGCGTGGTTGGGCGGGAAACTCACGCCCCCAAGTATTCCAGGTAACAATCACTTGCCAACGGCGGCTGCGAATAACGAGGCCGGTTTCCGCGATAGGAACGAAAGGATAATGACCAACGTGCGGGCTGGTCTGAAAGGAATTACCATCAAGGGTGAGATTCCGCGCGATGGCAAAGGTGCCAATCCCTGCAAAAAAATGCGCACCCCACGGAGCATTATCACGGGCGGGAGGCAAAGAGCCGATGCCGCGAATAAGCGACGTGCCAAAATCTTGTGGGGTTCGCCAACCCGCCCGCACTTGGAGCTGAGCGTAAGCCTGCGTCAGCACATTGCCCACCATAGCACCACCGACAGTGATGGCATCACCGCCTAAGCCCTCAAGTTGCCCCCAAAGAGGTGACCGCCATCGGCGTTCATAGACCAAATTAATAATGGGCTCATTCTGGAGTTGTTGCGCCCAGCCTTGCGGTAAAGCGACCCCAATGCTGCGGTGCACTAACTTTTGAGTTTGCTCAGCCAAAGAAGCCGGGCCCACGACCCCCGTTATTAATTTTAAGGCGGAATAATGATTATCAGCAAACCGTTGCCAAGAGGCGCCAATAAATAGCAATCCTGCATATGGTCGGTCCTGCGGATCAGGGGTAACCTGGGTAAGATCCGCTGGCGTGACCATAATTTGGCCGAAATCAAAACCAGTCGCGAGGAGGCCTGGACGATTTAAACCGGGCAGCCGCAAGAGTAGCGGCCAGAGAACGTCCCGCTCCTCTGTGCAATGAGCAAAAGCAAACGTCGCCCCATTAGTATAATAACGATCGGTATTAACCGGCAGGTCGTTTTCCATCCGGAAAGTAAACGACCACGGACCCGTTACGGCTGCCGAGGTGCTCAGTGGTAGCGAAAGCGCGCTAACCAAGAAAAAATAAATGAGGCGCTGAGGCATGGCATCATTCTGCGCCTCGTTCGAGGGAGCGGAATGAACTTACGATTTGTCCTTGTCGCGCGAGCAGGTGTTCAAGCCGAAAGGCAGGTAGGCTGGACAGAAGCGCAAAGTGGCGGTTAGCAAGGGGACGAAGCCGATCAAGCCGAACCAAGATTTAAAATAATACCCAGCCCCGAGGAGGGCGAGACCAACAATAATACGAACCAGCCGATCAAGTGACCCTATATTAGTTTTCATGGAATTTCTTAGCGAGGTGGCGGTGCAAAAATAGAAATTTATGGGCAAACACTACGAATAAAGGCGGCTTGTTCACGCGCCACCGGTCCGCCCATCACGGCTGCAACGACGCCCCCAAAAAGCGGCGCAATTAAACCAGGATTCATGGCGCCAATCCAAATAGAGCCATCGCTTTTTTCGTACACGGTAATGGTGCATGGCATCAACACCGAGACGCGGCGCGCAGTGTCGTCATTCATGATGCGCGCCGCATGCTTCGCTTGGCAGATATTAATCAGCCGGACGGGGCGCACGATGCCCCCGCCATTTTTTTCGATCGATTTCTCTAATTCCACCAGCGATTGCACCACCCAGCCGCCCGCTTTCACCGCCTCGGTCAAGCGCGTAACAGTTTCTTCAAAAGCGTAAGCGCTCCGCCATTCGGGGAGCAGGAGGCGCGGCACCGCCCAGCGTAGCAGGTAGGCCGCACACACAAATAAAACTACGATAATAAATATTAGCAGAAATGAATTCATAGAGAGCAGAGGAAAACTATTGTGCTGGGCGGGGTAAATTAATGGGCCAGCGCGCTTGGCGCCAGGTCTGGAGCGATCCAGTATTGATGGCATCATAGCCTTCCCGGCGCAACTGCGCGGCGGCTTGGCCAGAGCGGCTACCAGAATGACAGTACAAAAGAATTTTTTTAGTCCGGTGTTTGGCTAGAAAATTCTGCCACTGCTGCCGGGCCCCCGCCAAGTCGCTGAGTGGCAGCAAAGCCGCTTGGTGGGCCACGCCACTGGTCCACTCGCTCGGTTCACGCACATCCACCAAGACTGCGGCGTTCGATTTTAATGCCTGCATGGCTGCAGCCATGGGCAGGCCAGGTCGCGCGAGCCAGAGCGTGCGTATCAGAAAAAAAGCGGCGAAGCCCCCGCCGAGCAATAGCCACGAGCTCATGGCTGGATAACGCACGGGGCGTCGGTGGATGTATGGTGGGGCGTGGTGGTCGCCCTAGCATGCGTCATGTAGTAGATCAAGGGCACGGCGAGAGGACTGATTACTAAGGAGGCGATGGCGCCAAAGAGTAAAGAAATCGCCAAGCCTTGGAAGATGGGATCGGCGAGAATCACAATGCCCCCGACAATCACGGCGAAGGCCGTCAACATCATGGGGCGAAAGCGGACGGCCCCAGATTCAATGCAAGCCTCACTCAAAGAGCGACCGGCGCTCAGGCGCAGTTCAATGAAGTCGACTAAGATGATGGAGTTGCGAACCACAATCCCCGCGCCAGCCATGAAGCCTATCATGGAGGTGGCCGTAAAAAATGCTCCGAGCGCTGCGTGGGCGGGTAAAATTCCAACGAGTGAAAATGGGATGACTGTCATTACGATAAGCGGGGTAGAGTAATTTTTAAACCAGCCGACCATTAGCATATAAATTAAAATGCAGACGGCGCCGAAGGCTAGGCCGAGGTCACGAAAAACTTCGAGCGTAACTTGCCATTCCCCATCCCATTTGATCGCGGGCTCATGATCATCAAAAGGCATCGTAGCGTTATAGATTTTTACTGAGGAGGTTGTCCCCCCAAAGTCGCGCCCATCTAATTTAGCTAAGGCGCGATTCATCGCGAGAATGGCATAAACCGGGCTCTCAACAACACCGGCCACATCAGCCGTCACGTAGGTGACATTCTGAAGATTTTTATGATAGATATTTCTTTCCCCCTGCGTTGGAACTAAAGTAACCAACTCGCGCAACGGGACGAGTGGGGCTTGCGGGTTCATCTCAGAACGCACGAATAAAGCCAAAAGGTCATCCGGTCGTGCCCGCGAGGTAAGGGGTAGCTCTAATACAATGGTAACAGCTTCCCGTGCTTGCGGTGTGTGCAGCAAGGTAACTGGGTAGCCTTGGACGGCCATTTGCACGGTACGCGTAATCGCTGCTTCCGTTATACCCAAGAGGGCCGCTTTTTCCGTATCGATGCGCAGCACCGTTTTTGGCTGTAGTTCTTCGAGGTACCAATCGATGTCCACGACCCCCGGACTTGCGCGATAGATCGCGCGAACTTGAGTCGCGAGCTTAAGGCGATCAGCCTCCGTCGGTCCGTAAATTTCCGCGACAATCGTTTGTAACACAGGTGGTCCCGGCGGAACTTCCGCGACCGCGACGGCCGCACCATATTTTTCAGCAATGGCCGTGAGACGGGGGCGGACGCGTTTAGCGATGTCGTGGCTCTGGGCCTGCCGTTCGTGCTTGGGGAGCAAGTTTACTTGTAAGTCGGCGACATTAGCTCCGTGTCGCATGAAGTAGTGGCGCACCAGTCCGTTGAAATTAAAAGGTGAAGCTGTGCCCGCGTAGACTTGGTAGTCACTTACTTCTGGCTCCGTACGGATCGCAGCCGCCATTTCGCGAGCCACTCGGGTGGTCTGCTCAAGGGTGCTGCTTTCTGGCATATTCAAAATAATCTGAAATTCAGATTTATTATCGAAGGGCAGCATTTTGACTTTAACGGCGCCTAAACCGACCAACCCCATCGCCCCAACGGTGGCCCCAGCGACCACGCCAAGAAAAGTCCAACGCCAAGCGCGGTGCGCAATGAGTGGTCGCATCACCCGTTGGTAAAGGCGCGTAAAAGCGGTATCCGGCATGGTTTCATCAGCGGCCTCTTCTTCTTCGGTAAGCGGCGCATCCACAAAAGCAGCGGCATCACCAACGGGGCGGGCGTGGCCGCGCAGAATTTTAAGCGCGGCCCAAGGCGTAACGGCGAATGCGACGAGGAGCGAAAAAAGCATCGCTGCACTTGAGCCTATAGGAATGGGGCGCATGTAGGGCCCCATGAGTCCGCTGACAAAAGCCATCGGCAGTACCGCGGCAATCACCGCCCAGGTCGCCAGAATCGTGGGGTTACCCACTTCATCCACCGCTTCCACCGCGATCTGGAGGAGTCGTTTGCGCCGGCAACTCGGTAGGCCCATATGCCGCACAATATTTTCTACGACAACAATAGCGTCATCGACCAAAATACCGATCGAGAATATCAGCGCAAACAGCGTAATCCGATTGAGCGTGTAACCATAAAGATAAAACACGAGCAGCGTGAGTCCCAGCGTCACGGGGATCGCCAACAGCACGACGAGTGATTCGCGCCAACCGAGAAACAATAAGATCAGGACCGCGACGCCAAAAATCGCGATGCCCATATGCAGGAGCAACTCATTCGATTTTTCTGCCGCGGTTGCCCCGTAGTTGCGTGAAATGGCGACTTCAATATCAGCGGGGATGAGGGTGCCTTTAAGGGCCTCGACGCGTTGGAGAATATCGTGGACTACATCGACGGCATTCGCCCCCGGGCGCTTGGCGATACTCAGGGTTACCGCAGCCTCTTCGGGGGTGCTCGCGCCACGGCCAAAGAGAACGTAATCAACCGGCTCGGCCTGGGTATCAAGGATGGTGGCGACATCACGCAGGTAAATGGGCCGCCCATGAAATACCCCGAGCACAACATTCCCAACATCACGCGCATCACGAAAGAAAGTCCCTACCTGTAAAAGGGTCTCTTGATTAGCATAAGCCTGGGCGCCGACATGAGTTTGGGCGTTCGCTTGTTGGAGTAGGGGGATAATTAAACTAGGGCTGAGATTGCGCGAAGCCAGTTTAGCGGGATCAAGTTGGACTTGGATGCTGCGGTGCTGACCGCCAATAACCGTGGTTTCGGCGACTTGAGAAATTTGTTTTACGACATCATCAATTTGCGTAGCCAGCCGATGGAGCGTGGCATGATCGTAGCGAGCACTATGCAAAGTAAGCCCGAGAATGGGGACGTCATCAATTGTGCGCGACTTGACCAGGGGCGGCGTAACGCCGAGCGGCATGAGGGCTACATTGGTTTGTAGTTTCTGATTCAGTCGGACGAGAGCATTTTCTAGATCAGTGCCCACTTTGAAACGGACCACCGTCATATTCCCGCCGGGGCTGGCGGTGGAATAGAGGTATTCCACGTCAGCAATCTCCCAGAGCAGCTTTTCCATGGGGCGGGTAACGCGATTCTCAACTTCCGCGGCGGTGGCTCCGGGCATAGCCACGAGCACATCAATCATTGGCACTTTAATCTGCGGCTCCTCCTCTCGCGGAAGCATTAAAATAGAGAAGGCGCCCAGTAAGAGTGACGCGGCGACGATGATGGGCGTCAGTTTGGAATCAATGAAGAGCGCTGCCATGCGGCCCGCGATCCCTCGCGGCGTCGGCGGAGTGAATGCAGCAGAAGAACGCTGGCTCACGGTTGAACCTCCAAAGATTGTCCCTCGCGCAAGCCAGTGGGTGGGTTGAGCACAACGAATTCACCTGCATCAAGCCCGGCTAAAATTTCTTGGCGAGCCCCGTGAACGGCGCCTGTTTTTACGAGGCGTAAGACCGCGCGGTGGTCGGGATTCATGACAAAAATCCGCTCCATTTGCCCAAGGGCCGTAACGGCGGAACTGGGGACAAGCAGGCTGCGCACGGGAGCGCCGGGCAGTTGGACGCGAGCAAATTGGCCAGAGCGCACGGCGGATTGCGGCGGCACGGCAAATTTCGCGGTTACCGTATGCGCCTGCGCGTCAGCCGCCGAAGATAACTCGGTCAGCGCCGCGGTAAAAGTTAAGTGGGCGGAAGTAATCGCAATATTAGCTAAGGTCCCCGGGGTTAACGTCCCGAGGAGGGAGTCAGGAATCCCCGCTTCGATTTGAAAAGCGGTCGCCCCTTCGATTTCAATTAAAGGAACACCCGGGGCGGCGAGGTCGCCCACTTCGACAAATTTATGGGCAATCACGCCATCAAAAGGAGCGCGGATAATCGCGTAACTCAGCATAATTTCGGCTTCGCGGACCATGGCATCGGCAAGGGCAACGCGGGTGGTGAGGCTATGAACGAGATCCGCCGTGCTGGCGTGCTGCGGCAGCAAGTCGCGTTCCCTCGTGAGATCGTGGTTGGCCTGATCGCGTTGCGCTTGGGCTTGGGCTACGCGGGCAGAAATTTCACCGGCAGAAATTTTTGCGAGAATATCGCCAGCTTGGACACGCTGCCCTAAGGTAACAGGAAGGGCTTCGATAGATCCCATCAACTTAGCGGCGAGGGTGGCGCGGTGCAGCGGACGAACGAGACCCGCAACATCGGTTAATTCAGGGATTAACTCAAAGTGGGCTTGAGTGATTTTAACCCGAACCGCAGGGAGCCCAGCTGGGTTGGCCGGCGCCGTTGCGTGACGCGAGCAACCAGTAAAAACAGTTAGAGCGGCTAAGGCCGCAGAGAGAAGAGATCGTTTCATAAAAAAATTAATTAAGGTTGAGCCAAGAGCGGTTGACCGAGAGCCCGCCGGTAATCGGCGAGGGCGATACGTTCATCAGCGACGGCAAAAGCATGGCGCATACGCACTTCAATGAGGCGACCTTCCACGCCGATAAGATCAGCCGTGAGCAGCAGGCCTTGGTTAAAACGGGCGCGAGTTAGGGCGGCGCTTTCTTCGGCTTGGGCAATCGCTTGATCGGTTACCGCGAGGCGTTCGCGGGCATCGGTCAGGGCTAGGCGCGCCTGTTCAACCTCGAGGCCGATGCCAAGCGTGGCTTTGCGGAGGAGCTCTTTTACTTGGGCGAGCTCAGCGGAGCTTTGGCGAATTTTAGCTGAAGTCTGGCCGCCATCAAAAAGATTAAGGTCAAAGGTAACTCCAGCCAACCAGCTATCTCCCTGACGATCTAGTTTCCAGCCATGATCATATTGGTAACTAGCAAAAGCGTTTACCGTGGGTTGGCGACTGCCGCGGGCAACGCGAGTCATCGCTTCTGCCGCCTGGAGGCGAGCTTGCAAACCAAGTAATTCAGGCCGCTGCGAAAAATCTATAAGGTCGGGCGCGGCGAGCGCCCTTAAAGCCGGATCATCTTCCGCTAATTCGACCGGGGCCGCCGGATTTTCGGCGCCGAGCACAAAATTAAAAGCGCGCTCCGCGAGTGCAGCGCCATGGCGCGCCGCCGCGAGCTGTTCGCGAGTTTGCGCTAGTTGGACTTCAATATTTAATAGATCAGCGCGGAGCATTTGGCCGGCCGTAAAACGCAGATGGGCCACGGTTGAGGCGGCGGCGTAGGCTTTAACGCCAGACTCAAGTGCGCCCACGGCCGCCCGGGCTTTGCGGATATCGAGATAACTCTTAACAACGCTGGCGCTCAATTGATTGTGCGCAGCGTGAATATCTTGGGTCGCGGCACGGGCCCCCGCCCGCGCGGCGGCCAAGCCGGCCGTGGGGCGACCACCACTATAAAGATTATACGCCAGAGTTGCCGTGGCGTTCAGGTTATCGATTTGTCCGGGATGATTAAAATCGAGGCCAAAATCGAAAGCGCGTTGATTCAAGATGGAACCAAAAGCCATCATAGGGCTGTTGGTTTGAGTGTACCTGCCCTGAAGCGAGAGCTGAGGCGACCAAGCGGACTGGGCTTGCGCGATCAAGGCATCAGCGGCGGCGGCGCGTTGTAGGGCAAGCCGAGCATCAGGATTATCCCGCAACGCGGCCGCTAGGGCGCGATCGATCGTCCATGGTTCGGCTGAAAGCGGGAGGGTGCAGAGACAACCAAGAAGAACGAGAGACCAGATACGGGAAAACGGGATCATAAAGGGGTTAGGAAGAGCGACCACTCATTGCAATGAAGAGGCCAAGGCTAGCCCCGTAGAGCGCCCCGCGCCACCAAGTCGAAGTGAGGGGGCAAGTACCCGAAGTGCATTGACCAAAATAACCTAAGGCCGCGCCCAGGAGCCCGCCGATTAGGAGGGGGGCGGCGAAGCGAATAATGACCGGGAGGGTTGGCATAGACTTAGGCGCGGCCACCCCAATGAATGATACCAGCTTCATCGATCCACCCCAACCGGTGAAGAATCAGGCTCGGCAGGCAGAAACCGGTGAAGACGGATTGAATTAAGTTAAGCCCGACAAAAGCCGGAAGCAGTAAACCCCAAGGGCTAAACCAGTGCGTGAGCACCACGCCCACGAGAGTGACCGAACCAGCCAAGAGACGAATGAGTTGATCGATGGACATAGGTTTTAATTGACTTATATGAGTATATACGCATATAGTTGCAATCATGTCAAGCCTCTGTTTTCTCCGGCGTATGCCCAAACATCGCTCTCTTAGTGAGAATGCCCTTCAGTTGGTGGCGCAGCGTTTCGCCGTCTTGGCGGAGCCCATGCGGCTGCGCTTAATCCAGGCTTTATTTGTGGGGGAAAAAAATGTGAGCGAACTGGTGGCCGAGACCGCGGGCACACAGGCGAATGTCTCACGTCATTTGCAGACCTTAACGGCCGCCCATATTTTAGCCCGACGCAAAGCAGGGCTGCAGGTCTATTATCGCATCAGCGATCCGACCATCCCCCGTCTATGTGAAGTCGTGTGCGGCGCGATTGAAAAGCAACTCACACGGCAGGCCGGCCATTTTTCGGGCAAAAGCTAAGTCGTGATAGGGAAAATCACGGCGTGGTCGGGCGGAAAGTGTTAAACCACGCGCCGACACGTGGGCTCACGGTGCCAGGGTCCTGGCGGTGGGTAAACTCATTCGTGCTGGCGTGATGCGTGTAGTCGGTCGCCCACATCGCGTGGTGCTGCGCCAGTGCCGTGATCGCCTCCACGAGGCGGTGCGCTTCAGCATCAGTTGTCGTCGGATGGAGCGAGAGGCGCACCCAGCCGGGCTTTTCTGAATTATCACCGCGGTTAATCTGGTCTGTAATTGTCCGAGAATGCGCGCGGGAAACGTGCAATAAATAGTGGCCATAAGTTCCCGCGCAGGAGCAACCGCCGCGCGTTTGAATCCCGTAGCGGTCATTGAGTAAACGGACCGCGAGATTGTAATGGAGGCCTTCAATGTAGAACGAAATAATCCCGAGACGATCGCGGTGTTGATCGGCGAGTACGTGCACGCCGGGGATAGCGCAGAGGCGGTCCCAGATGAGGGCGAGGAGTTCATGTTCCCGGCGCAGAATATTTTCAACCCCCATGGCTTCTTTCAAGCGGATGCAGAGGGCCGCGCGGATCGCTTGGATAAAACCAGGCGTACCGCCATCCTCACGGGCTTCAACGTCGTCGTAGTATTTGTGCCCGCCCCAAGGGTTTGTCCAATCTACCGTGCCGCCGCCGGGGTTATCAGGGATGCGGTTAGAGTAGAGTTTTTTATTAAAAATTAAGACACCGCAACTACCGGGGCCGCCGAGAAATTTGTGGGGGGAAAAGTAAAGCGCATCGAGCCAACCCTCGGGCTGGTTCGATGGGTGCATATCGATCGAGATGTAGGGCGCACTAGCGGCAAAATCCACAAAACAGAGTCCGCCAGCTCGATGGAGCAGGGTGGCAATTTCGTGATAAGGGGTGAGCAGCCCAGTGACATTTGAACAGCTGGTGACAGAAGCAATCTTCACGCGGCGATCACGATATTCATGGAGGAGGGTGGCGAGATGCGTCAAGTCGACGCGGCCAGCGGGGTCCGCTTGAATGACGCGGACCTCCGCCAAACTTTCGAGCCACGAGGTTTGGTTGGAGTGATGCTCCATGTGCGTAACAAAAACAACGGGTCGATCGGCGGGGGCTACTTGCACGGCGGCTAGATATTTTTCATGAACCCGCAGCCCGAGGATCCTTTGGAATTTGTTGACCACGGCAGTCATGCCGGCGCCATAGCAGATAATGGCATCATCAGGGGAGGCGTGGACGTGGTCTTTAATGAGACGCAGGGCCTCGTGATAGGCTTGGGTCATGGTGCTGCCCGTCACCGAAGTTTCGGTGTGCGTATTACCGATAAAGGGGGCAATGGTCTCACTGATTAATTTTTCGATCGGACCATAGAGCCGACCACTGGCCATCCAGTCGGCGTACAAAATTCTTTGCGACCCAAAGGGGGTCGCAAAATCCTGCTCAATCCCAATAATATTCGAGCGGAAAGGGGCAAAATGAGACTCGAGTGACATAGCGGTTACGCTCGGTACCTTCCTCGTTACCCGCCGACTTTCAACCCCCAATGATTTTTTAGGCCAGATGGACTACAAAAGCCTTTAACCGGCGATGGGGGCCGCGCTTTGTAATATAATATATTACAAACGGCGCGTGGTTGGGCGGCGGCGGCTTACTTTATCGAAAAGGGTAAGCATCACGCACGTAACTGAACTCTAGACTCAGCTCCTAACTGGTGGGCTTAGCCGGATAGTCCCGCGTGGGCAGTCCGGCATTAATCCAATCTTGGGGCTTACCAGCACAGACAGACTCGAGGCCGATGGCTTTGATCATCCCGATGATTTTATCGCAGGCGTAATCATCATCGCATTGAATTATGATCAACTTCCCTTCAGCTGCATAGAGAGTGGGCTTCCAGCCGCCCAAGAGCCCAGCCTCAAAATCATGGAAGGATAATAGGATAGCGGGAGCAGCTACCTTAGACTTGGTCCAGAGAGAAGGCTCGCGCGCATCTATTAGAATAGCTTTATGCGCAGCAATCAGCTCAGCCGTTTTTTGAGGGGAGATTTGCTCAGCCGCTA
This sequence comes from uncultured Verrucomicrobiota bacterium, assembly GCA_903906135.1. GTDB lineage: Bacteria > Verrucomicrobiota > Verrucomicrobiia > Opitutales > Opitutaceae > Lacunisphaera. The sequence goes on from CAIVJE010000021.1 coordinate 22,537, forward strand.
CAGCCGCTACAGCCGCTACAGCCGCTACAGCCGCTACAGCCGCTACAGCCGCTACAGCCGCTACAGCCGCTACATAAACTAACCGCCCGAGGAGATAAAAAAACATAAGCAAGGTAAAGACTACAGTTACATAGCACAATACATGCGTATAAAGATCAATAAATGAAAACCGTAGCCCTAATAATTTTTAAAGCAAATTGACTGCGCTAGTTAATCCGCGAGCTCCCGCCCTCGCTGTTATAGTCAGAGTAATTAACGCCATATCATTCAACTAACTGCGGAGCGTTGCTGTCAGAATCCTGCGCCGAATGTGTTTGCGTCAGCTGCTCGGCTGCCGCCGCGCCGAATGATAAGAAATCCTAGATCCCTCAGCGGCTCAGTTTGTAATACATTGTATTACAAACTCGCCGCCGGGGCAGTTTTCCAAAGTACGTACTTAGGATAAACGCCTTAACGATTATTTTTCTTTTTTGGCGTCACATTCTTCAGCCCGTCAGCTGATGGGGTAGCGGGGAGGTCGGGTTCGGGTAGGCGATTAATTACGAGCTGCTGCCCAATCGTGAAGAGGCCGTTGATCGTGGAATAAAGGGCGAGGCCTGATGCGAAATTATAGCAGAACAAGGTGAATATCCAGGGCATGATTTTCATCATGGTGGCCTGGGCGTTATCGGTGGTGGGCGTGGGGGTGAGGCGCATTTGGATGATCATCGTCGCCCCCATGAACAGCGGCATGATATTGATCGGGAGGCCAAAGATATGGCCGATCGTATCCGGCGCAGATAAATCAGTGGCCCAGAGGAAGGAGGCAAAGCGCAATTCTGAGGCGCCTTGCAGCATGGTAAAAAAGCCAATAAAAAAAGGAATTGTGATAAGAATCGGAATACAGCCGCCGAGGGGATTAACCTTATTTTCCTTAAACAGCTTGAGTGTTTCCGTCTGAATTTTCTGCGGATTATCTTTATACTTTTCCCGCATGGCTTGCATCAGCGGATTCAGTTTCGCCATGCGCTTCGAGGATTTCGAGGCGGCGAGCGTGAAGGGGAGGAAAAAAGTTTTGAGCAGGAGCGTGGTGATGATGATGGCCCAACCCCAATTTGGCACGAGGGAGTGGACCCAAGTCATAATAGTTAGGAGCAATGGGGCAAAAAAACCGGAGAAAAAGATTTTTCCGAAACCGGACGAAAACTGCATGATCTTCTCTTCGCCTTGTTTGAAAATATCGGCATTGGAAACGCGTTTATATTCTTTGGGTCCGGCAAATAACATCGCGCCAAAGGTGGACGTTGCGCCGGCGGCGAGCGGTTTAAGTTCGAAGCGCGCATAGCCGGTGATGCCGTAGGCCTTGACGTCGGTATCGGGGGCGGCGAGCACGAGTTTGGTGCGTTCGATGCGGATGCCGGTGCCCGGTTGATCAGGGGTGAGAATCAGGGCGAAGAACTGATTCTTCACCGTCGCCCAGTGGATCGCCGCGGTGCGCTCGAGGTAAGGTGGCGGGGTCCCATCCCTTAAGCCAACCATCGCCAAGAAACCACCGCCTTGCAGATCGCTTTGGCCAATAAAACTGGCATCGCTGCCATCAGAGTAACCGACATTAAGATAGATCCCGAGATCGTTTTCGTTAAGCGGGGCGGCGGTTCCGAGATTAAAAGAGGCGCGGGGGAGAAGGAGGACTTTGCTGGTTAAGTTACGGAAGATCGTCTCATGGCGGATTTGATAATCATCTTGGCCCACTGCTTTCGCCAAAGAGTAGCGCCGAGTGACTTCTAGTCCGTCGGCGACGGTGCGGTAGATGATCTCGTTGGCGGTTTGCGACACCAAGGTGTAAGCGGTGAAACGGTCAACGCCGGGGAAGTCGGTGAGGCTTAAAGCGGGCGCCGCTGGGGGCGCATTAAGGGTGTAAAGGGCGGCCTGACCTTTGGTTTCAGGGTATTTTTTCAGACCAACATGATGGATCGCCCCGCCCTGATTGGTGAATTGCACCGTGATAAAATCATTGGAGAGGGTGACGTACTCGGCCGGGCCGGTT